>JAOUMT010000164.1 GCA_029881355.1 Acidimicrobiia bacterium
CCCGGTTGGTCGAACACCGATCTTGCCGGGACGCTCGGCGGGGCGCTCGGCGTACCGGTGGGTATCGATACGGACGTCAATGGCGCAGCGTTGGGAGAAGGTCGGTGGGGGTCGGCAGTTGGACTCACGTCATTCGTGTACTTGACGGTTGGTACCGGGATCGGTGCTGGGGTCCTGGTCGACGGCCGACCACTCCACGGGTTGGTTCACCCTGAGATCGGGCACGTTGCCGTCAACCGCCATCCCGACGATGGCTTTGCTGGTTTGTGCCCTTTTCACGGCGACTGCTTCGAGGGGCTCGCCTCGGGTCCGGCGATTTCGGAGCGGTGGGGCGACGAACCTCGGCAATTGGCGCCTGCCCTGGCTCGGTCAGCGGCGCAGATGGAAGCGTTCTATGTCGCAGAGGGACTGCGGACGATTGTCTTTACGCTGGCTCCCGAACGGATCATTGTTGGTGGCGGCGTCTCGCAGATCGACGGGTTCCATCAAGACGTCCGATCGGCGTTGATGAAAACGTTGGCCGGCTATCCGGGCTTGTCCGAGCACGAATCTGAAGACTTTGTGGTGGCGCCCGGCCTTGGCGACCGGTCGGGAATCGCCGGCGGTTTTGTCCTTGCTGACCTGGCCCTCGCGGCTTCGTGACCCAGCACTCGGACGTATCCCCGCCTCCGTTTGCACGGCGGTCGGCCACTCCGGTTGCCACCGTGGCAATCGATGCTGAGCTGGTGCGGGGCCTACTGCGCCTGCAATGTCCTGACCTGGCCGACCTTCCCCTTGTGAAGGTAGCGAGCGGTTGGGACAACGAAATGTACCGACTGGGTGATGACCTAGCCGTCCGTTTGCCCAGGCGCGATGTGGCAGCACCCAACCTCACGAACGAACAGCGTTGGCTCCCGGCTCTGGCCGACAAGCTTCCAATCCGCGTGCCGGTGCCTCTTTTCAACGGCACTGCGGCCCTCGGCTATCCCTTTCGGTGGAGTGTCGTCAACTGGGCGGTGGGATCGACCGCCGCATCGAGCGCCTTGCATCCATCTACTGCGAGCACGATGGCCACTTTTCTGGCCGCGTTGCATGCTCAGGTTCCGCCAGGTGATGCGCCGGTTAACCCGTGGAGAGGCGGCCCTCTGCTGGAGCGCACCGAGGCTGTCGAAGAACGCTTGGAGGCAGTGTACGCCCGGGAGGCCGGTCTGACCGTCGCCCATGCCGACGTTCTTGGGCTGTGGAAGTCGGCTTGTCAGGCCCCGTACGACCTGCCGGGGACCTGGATCCACGGTGATCTTCATCCCAAGAACTTGATCGTGGAAGGTTCAGAAGTGGTCATGGTGATCGACTGGGGTGATATGTGCGCCGGCGACCCGGCGACCGACCTGGCCGTGGCCTGGATGCTGTTCGAATCCGAACAGGTCGACGAGTTTCGCTCCGCATACGGCGGAGCGTCCGCCGCCACCTGGTTGCGGGCCCGGGGTTGGGCGATCTATTTTGGAGCCGTGTTACTGCTCACCGGCCTGGTCGACGATCCGGCCTTTGCCGCGGTCGGTAGGAATACTCTGAATGGAGTGGCGGGTAGCTGGTAACCCGACCGGCGGCCCGTTCGAGGATTCTTTGACTACTGAGAACTTTTCCCAGAGCTCGGGGTCAGAGCGGTATACATCAGCTCGGTCAACTGAAGGAGGCCATCATGAAGCTCGGTGAAATGGGAACGAAGGTACGTGACTCGATCGTCGGAGTCGTCAAGGGTGCCGGCACGGTGGCCGACACGACGGTCGGTGAGATCAAGGACACGACAGTCCACGTGTTGAAGGGCGCTGGTGGCATTATCCACGGCGGTACCGACGCGATTGGTGACGTGGTGTCTGGCGCTTTGAGCGCCGTCGACCAGATCGGCGACGGGATTCTCAAGGTCGCCAAAGGGGTAGTGCTCGGCGTTGTCGGCACGGTCGGCGAGGTGGCCACGGTCACTGCTGGAACGATCAGCGATATTGTTCGCGCAGCCATCAAAGGCACGTCCGAAATCGGTGGTGACCTGACGAAGGTGGCCAGCGGCACGGCCCAGGGCGTCATGGCTGGCGCCAAGGATGTGGGCATGTCGGCTACCGACGCTGCTTTCACTCTTGCGAAGTCGGTCGTGACCGGTACATCCGAGGTTGGTGGCGACTTGATCGGCGCCGTGACCGGAACTGTGCAGGGTGCCGTCAAGGGTGCTTCTGACACGGGTGGTGATGTGCTCGGTGCGATTTCGAACACCGCTCGCGGCGCAGTTCGTGGCGTTGGTGAGGTTGGCGGCGACATCGCCGATGTCACCCGGACGACCATCTCTGCTGCGATCGGTGCTGCCAAAGAGGTTGGACTCGGGGTCGAGGATGCTGCTTCGGCCGCCGCTACCGGCGCTATGGAAGCCGCTGGCAATATCGGCGAGTCGGCGGTGAACGCAGTTACCGGTGTGCTCGGCACGACCGTTGATGGTGTGAAGGTTGTCGTCAAGGGTCAGTAGTACCGCCCGAAGCGAAAAGGAAAAGGCCCGGGCGATGCCCGGGCCTTTTCCTTGATGGCTAGACGGACGCCTACATGTGGTCCGGTACGTTGACACCGAGCAGGTCGAGGAGCAGGGTCAGCGTACATCCGGTCAGTTCGACGAGTCCCAACCACGACGCCTTTCGAGCTTCGTCTGGTTCGCTGAGAATATGGCATTCCTCGTAGAAGCGATTGAATTGTTGGGCGAGCTCGTATGCGAACTCGGCGATGTGATTGGGCGCCCGGGTGGACCACGCCCGAGCGATCACGTCGGAGGCGCGAAGCAGTTCGAGCATCAGCCGCCGTTCCGTGTCGACCGTCGGCGCAATCAGATCGGCCGGTTTCCAGCCGGCTTCTCTGGCTTCGCGCAAGATCGACTGGGTTCGCACGACCGCGTACTGCAGGTACGGCCCGGTCTTGCCGATCAGGCTGGTAAATCGGTCAAGGTCGAAGAGGTAGTCCGACTGCCGATGATTGGACAATTCGCCGAACTTCAAGGCGGCGAGTCCCACGAGTCGGGCGATCTCGATCCGTTCTTGCTCTGAATAGTCGGTGAACTTCGATTCGGCGAGCCGTTCCAGGCCGGCATCGGTCACCATGTCGATCAGGTCGCGGAGCTTGACGACTCCGCCCTTGCGAGTTTGGAACGGTTTGCCGTCCGGGCCGTTCATGGTCCCGAATTTGATGTGTTCGAGAATCACATCGTCGGGCACGATGCCGGCCTTGCGCCCCGCCCGAAAAACCTGTTCAAAGTGGAGGGCCTGGCGAGCGTCGACCACGTACAAGAGTTCCTGGCGTTGCATCTCGTCCATCCGCATCTTCAGCGTGGCGATGTCGGTGGTCGTGTACAGATAGGCGCCGTCGCCCTTGAGTAACAGGAGCGGTGGGATGTCCATCTTGTCGTCTGGCTCGGCCACGTCAATGACAAGCGCCCCTTTGGACTCGGTGGCGATTCCCGATGACTTGAGCCGCTCGATGAGGGGATCGATGAGGTCGTGAACCGTGGCTTCTCCATACCAGAGGTCGAATTCGACCCCTAGATCGTGGAAGTCGGCCCGCTGAGATGCCTGGGAAACCGCCACGAGGTGCCGCCAAAGGGCAAGATACCCGGGCCGTCCCTGCTGTAGTTCGACGGTGGCGAGCCGGGCGGCTTCGGCTACGGCAGGATCGGTGTTGGCGCGGCCCGAAATGTCCGGATAAATCTCCTGTAGGTCGGCCATGGAAACCGGCGACTCATCCGGATAGCCGTCGACGATCGCCGGGTCGAAATATGGCAGCTCGGGCATCCGTTCCTGGATGCCGATGATGACCTGCCCCATTTGGGTTCCCCAGTCGCCGAAGTGGGCGTCGCCGAGGACATCGTGGCCGACAAACTTGCCGATGCGAGCGAGGGAGTCGCCGATGATCGTGGCGCGCAAGTGTCCCACGTGCATGTCTTTGGCGACGTTGGGACCTCCATAGTCGACGAGCACTCGCTTGGGACCGGCCACCGGGTCGATGCCGAGGCGATCGTTGCGCATGGCGCTGGCATAGCGTGACAGGGTTTCGTCGGTCAGCACAATGTTGATGAACCCAGGTCCTGCCAGACTGAGCGCGGAGAATTCGGGCCGGTCTTTAACATCGTCGACGATTTCCTGGGCAATCTCGCGAGGGTTGCGACCGGTTTGTTTGGCCGCCGGGAGCGCACCGTTGCATTGGAACTGCCCGAGGTCGGGACGCGCCGAAACGACTACCTCGCCAAGAGAAGGATCGAGTTCCTGCGCGAAAAAAGCCGCGCCGAAGATATCAGACAGGTGGGTTAGGACATTCATACGGACCTCAGGATAGGCCCGCCGTCACCCGGCCCGGGCCGATGGCTAACGTTCGGTGACGTCGACCTCAAAGCCGTTGGGACCCTCGGAGACGGTGACCGCGTAATCACAGTCTTTGTCTGGCGTGTTGATGGTGTTCTCAGCGATGGCGTCGGTAGCTTGCGGAGAATCGAACACCTCAATCACGAGGGGCAAGCCGCCTTCAACGGCGACCGTTTGGCCGACGTCGGCGCCGTAGGGTCCGATGCGAGCCTTGGTAGTGCTGGCCGTCAGCCAATAGCCCTCCTGGCCGGGCATGATGGTGATCTGGCACCGGTCGGGTTTGGTTCCGATGATGCCTAGTTCAGAACCTGCGCCGGTCACCTGCAGAACGCCGAAGCCGAGCATCGCGACGACCGCCACCCCGGCGGCGGCCATCACGAGATTGTTGAAACGGCTTCGGCGCGGTTGAAAAGGGACGACTTTGGTCTGGACGAATTTGTGGTCGGGAACTTCGATGAGACTCGCCTTGGCGGCCAGATGGCCGCGCAGGCGCTTCTCGAAGTCGGTTTCATTCACGTTGCTTCTCCAAGGGATTTCTGGAGTGCGGCGACACCCCGATGAATTCGGCTTTTGACGGTCCCTTTGGGGATCCCCAACGAATCAGAGATTTCCTCCATGGACCAGTCCATGTAGTACCGCAACACGACCGGCGCCCGGTATTTCTCCGGTAACTCCGCCAGGGCCGCGTCGAGCTTCGGCTCGAACTGCGGATCTTCAATATGGGATTTGTCCGTGACGTAGACCGAAGGTAGCTCACGCTTGGCCCGGCGTAGCTTGGTGCGAGCCCAGTTCATGGCGACCCGATACACCCAACCTCCCGGGTTGTCATAGGTCTGTACGTCGGCCCAGCGTTGGTAGGCGCGGGTCATCGCTTCATCGGCCGCCTCAATGCCCAATTCCCGGTTTCCGAGGACGATCACCAGGGTGCGCACCAAATGAGGACGTTTCGCGTTGTAGAACTCTTCAAAAGAGTTCAGCGCCATGCCCTGTTCGACTGTCACGGTTCCCTCCATACCAGAACCAGACGCATCGGTTTGTTTGTTGGTTCCCGTATTCCCGTCCATCCTGACCGCAGCCTAGAACCCGCTCGCCTTCCCCTAAAACCCCCGAACGCTCGAACCCAGAACTCGTACGCCCGATATCGGGTGCTCGGGCCCTGAGAACAACCCAGGGTTTAACCCAGGGTTCCAGTGCGCGGAAACGGATAGCTGGGGCCCTGAGAACAACCCAGGGTTGGTACGAGAACCCAGGGTTCGCAACAAAGGTGGGACTTGGGCAGGATCGGGGGGAGGTGGACACTACGCTCAGGCCCGATGTCTCAGACGTTCGACTTTGCCGGGACCGACGTAGCGTTCATCGACGGCGACTCAGTACTCACCGCCTTGGTTCGCGCCGGCATCTATCCCGCGGGTGGCGGTGCCCTCTGCTGCGAGGGCGATTGCCCTCATTGCGTTGCAACCGTCGACGGCATCTCGTATGTGCGAACATGCCAAACCGCCCCGCGCGAGAACCTGACCGTGCAACCGCATCCGATCGACGACTACCCCAAGCTGCCGGCTGATCGCGGCTACGGCGCGCCGCCCATCGAGTACCGGCAATGTGACGTTGTGGTGATCGGCCAGGGACCCAGCGGCCGGGAAGCTTCCGACCGGGCTACGACCTCGGGCCGCACGGTCGAATCCTTCGATGCGAATCGAGCCGAGGAGGTGATCGGGATCTACGACGGGCCGATGGTCATCGTCCGCACCCCCGCCGGCATCATCCACGTCGACTGCGATGAGATTGTCGTGGCGACCGGCGCCGCCGAGCTCCAACCGGCCTGCCCCGGCAATGACCTGGTTGGCATCGTCACCGGCCGGGCTGCCCAACGTCTCGTCGCCCAAGGCGTAGATCTGGGTGTCACGGTGGCGATCGGAAAGCCGCCCGAAGAGCTCGACTGCGAGGTCGTTGGAGGAACACTCGTTAGGTTCGAAGGCGTCGGCGGCCGACTGGACGCCGTCGTCACGCGAACCGCGAGTGGTGACCA
>JAOUMT010000165.1 GCA_029881355.1 Acidimicrobiia bacterium
ACTAATCGAATACTCGATCCAGCGGGCGTA
This sequence comes from Acidimicrobiia bacterium, assembly GCA_029881355.1. GTDB lineage: Bacteria > Actinomycetota > Acidimicrobiia > Spongiisociales > JAENVV01 > JAENVV01. Next base: position 31 of record JAOUMT010000165.1, read on the forward strand.
ATTGCGCCGTTGGGCCAGGTTCCGGTTGTACCACTCGTTGATACCCGGCGATGCTACGAGGAAGTGAGCTGCGGCCGACAACCACAAGAAGGCGGCAACTCCGTAGGCCACTCGCACGTCGAACAGAGAGACAACTTCGAAGTCACCCGATCCTGGAGGTCCGGAGAGGAACGAGCCAACCACCGGGAGCGAGAAATCGTTGGCCAATAACAGAACCGCGATCGACTGGAGGAGATGGGCAGCTCCCATCACCAGGTTGAACGTCCGCAGCCGTTTCGTGGTTCTTTCGGGTAGCGCCTGTACTTCGATGATGATTTCCTCCATTGATCCGCGAAAACTATACGGAGCGAAAGGAAACCTGGATGTCGCCGGTCGTGTCCCTAGGGCTTGTAGGCGAACTCGAAGGATTTGGCTCGTCCGGTAGCCACCGATTTGGCGGTTACCAGGAAGAAGACGTCGGCGGGAGCCTCCGGGAACTCGACCCGCAACTCCCAGCCCCCTTCGGCGTTGGCAAAGACCGACCCGCCTCCATAGTCAGAGGTGACGATCACTTTGGAACCTGGTTGGGCCGTGCCCCAGAAGACGTCAAATGGCGGCGATGACGGACACGTCCCGTAGACCTGGTTCGCCGAGAACTCGACAAAATCGGCTTTGGTAGTCGTGGTTGTATCTTCCTTCGGCTTCGTGGTCGTGGTGGTCGTGTCCGCGACTGACCGCTTGTAATCAACAACCACTTGCGCAGTGGTTTCGTTGCCGGCCTCGTCGGTGGCCGTGAATACCGCCCGGTTGGAGCCAGGACTCAAGATCAGCACGATCGACCAGGTCCCGTCCGGTGCGACATCTGCCTCGTAGCGGCCGGCCCGAACCGCCGCGCCCGGTTCGGTCGTGCCTGAGAACCGCACGACGTCCGTTTCGAAGACCTGACCGTTGACCGGCGAAAGAATGACCAACGACGGCGCTTCCGTGTCGGCGGGCACCTCGCCCGGCCCGGCCGTCCCCTCCGGTCCGGATGGAGCTATCGGGTCGCCCTCGCTGAGAGATGTCACGGTCGACAACTCGGTCGTGTCCGTTGTCAGCAACGAATCCTCGACTGGCGGCACGAACTCAGGGATCACCGTCCCGTCGGGGGGCTGGGTAATCGGGGCCGGAGTTGGAGGAGCAACCTGGATCGTCAGAATGGCAACGACGACGATCGCCGCGGCGGTGCCGACGGCGGCCAATGCACGAGGCACCCATTCCCATCGGGCCATTCCCGGGATCGGACTCGATAGCGGAGAGGCGGCGACGGTGGCTCGCAGCCCTGCCGTTGCCTGGCGAGCTCGTTCGTCGAGGTTCATGCCTCCACCCCCAGACGAGTCGCCAGGTTGGCTCGTCCCTTATGGAGATGTACCTTGGCGGTGGAGGTCGTGCATCCAAGAATTCGAGCGATCTCTTCTACGGGGCGATCCTCGAGATAGAACAGAGCAATCGCCTGCGACTGGCGTCTCGGCAGATCACGCACATGCCCCCAGAACTCCGCGTCGTCGGGCTCCATCTCATTGAGAGGTTCGATCCGGCGAGCGGCCAGCTTGGCGAGGGCTTTCATCTCTGTGGCCGAACGGCGAAAGCTAGAAACTGATTTGTTGGCCACAACCCGGCGAACCCAGGCTCCCGGGTTGTCATAGGTTTGGAGCTTGTCCCACTCGCGATGAGCGGCCATGAACGCCTCCTGCGCCAGATCCTCTGCGCTGTTGCGCGATCCCGACAACACATACGCCAAACCAACTACCAGCCTGAACTCTCGGCGGTAGAAGTCGTCAAAGCGTTCAGGTCGGGAAACGACCTGGGTCTCTTCCATTTGTCTCATCTGCGGTCCGGAACCGTTTCGTGTCGCTTGTTACTCGTATCGGCAGCCCTCGAGGTTTACTTTCCAAAAAATATTCGCGGAGTAAACCTTTCACGGAGCTGAGACGAGTGACCACTCAAAGTGACCACAAACGGACCAGCTACCGGGGGTAGAAATGCAAAGAAAGCTCACAATCCTTTTGGCGACCTTCTTCGTCGTGTTGACGGCTGGCGTCGCCGCCGCCCAAGTCACTAGCCCGGACGGCACTTCTGTACTGTCGTTCTTTGGCTTTGATTCGGAACAGCCCACCAAGGACACGATGGCGGACATCGCGACCGATACCACCCGGGGCTCCTTCTTCGACTCCGATGCGCCCATCGATGAACCGGTCAAAGATGAACCGGTCAAAGACGAAACAGATCAAACGCCCGACGTCGATGTCGAGAAGGATGAGCCGACTGACGAGGTCGTCGACAAGGTTCGCGACGTTGACACGACCCCACCGATCCTTCGGATTACCTCACCCGAGGACGGTGCCGAACTCGACGACGAGTTCGTGGTGTTCCGCGGCGTCACCGAACCGGGTGCCACGGTTTACGCAGGTGACTGGAAGGCTGATGTCGACGGCGAGGGACACTGGGCGATCAAGCTCCGCCTCAATCCCGGCCGCAACCGCGCCGCGTTTGTGGCGACCGACCAGGCGGGAAACAAGTCCGAGGCTTCGATCACCGTCATCTACGTGGTCCGCGAGGTCAGGTTCACCGCTCATCAGAAGTACGAAGCGAGCGACGCCGAGATCCCCGGCAACCGCTACTACGGCACCGCCACTCCCGGTGCCAAGATCTTCGTGGAGTCGAAGTACGGTTCAGGCTCGACCAAGGCTACCGAATCAGGCGAGTGGGCTGTATCGGTCCAGTTCCCGAATGCCCCTCATGCTGAGCCATTCCGGGTTGTCGTCGAGTCTTCTGATGGTGGACGGGCTGTGTTCGAGATGGTCGCCTTTCGGCGGGACGTCAAAGTCGAGTTCACCGCCCACCAAAAGCTGGGCACCAACCCGGAGAACTGGGATGTGTTCTGGGGCACGGCAGAGCCCGGCACCAAGGTCACGGCTCGCTCGGAGTACGGCGGCGCCTCGGCCGAGGTCAACGCCAAAGGCGGCTGGGAGATGAAGGTCCGGTTTGAAGCTCCAGCGGGGACATCCTTCCGGGTCACCATTAGCGACGCCAATGGACACTCGAAAGTGTTCGAGTTCACCAATCCCGAACGTGATGTCGTCGCCTTCACGGCCAATCAGAAATATGGATCATGCTCCGAAGAAGTTCCCTACGACGTCTTCTGGGGCACTGGCAAACCCGGCAGCACGGTGTGGGTGGGATCGCCCTACGGAGGTGGAACCACCACCGTGTCTGGCGAAGGTCACTGGGAGATCAGGGTGGAGTTTGCCGAAGCGCCGGCTGGCAAGACCTTCGAGGTCGTGATCGAAGGCGAAGGTGGGCGGAAAGTCTTCACCTTCACCAACAAGCCCGTGTAGTCCTCCTAGCCAGGAAGGCCCGTGCGGCCCAACAGAATGATAGTGGGGTCGGTCATGCCCTTTGACCGACCCCACTTTCGCGAAACCGGAACTGTTCTTTTCGATGCGCGTTAGATTGGCCGCTGGATAAAAGGGGAGTTCGTTGGAACAACGCAAGGGATTTCTCTTCGGCCTTCCGGTCGGAGCGGTAGCCGGTGCCGTGGTCGCACTGGTTGTTTCTGGCGCTTTCAGCAGCTCTGAACCCCCCACGGCCGACCCTGGAACGCCTGTTACCACCACTTCGACCCCTCCCACGATCGATGACGTCCCGCAGGTCGTCAATCCGCCCGCGCCAGGGTTCGTGGACCAGCCAGCCGGACGATCCTCACTTCCCAGCCGCAGCGAGGCAACCACGATTCAATCCCGTTCCTCGGGAATCTACGCTTCCAACGGGACCCGACTGACTGGTTCCCAGGGCGCCGTCGCCTTTGCCGTCAACCGCTCGCTGGTATACCAACTACCCGGACCCGACAGCCCGATCTTCATCGACCGAGGGGCAGGAGCCGACGTGCTCGCCAGCGCGGCGACCAACCAGCTTCGCTTGCTGTCCCTTGGCTTCAAGGACGACGTTCCGTTGGCCGTTGCCAAACTCCTTGAGCCGGCGGTCGTCGAGGGTGTCGAAACAATCAATGAACGATTGGCCACGATCGACGTCAACTCGGGGGTGATCACCGATTACGGCGTCGTCGCCGGGTTTGAGTCCACCCTCGTCTCCGCCTCGCTCAGCCCCACCGGATTTGTGCTCGGTATCCGGGCAGAAGGCGAGGCCTTTCTGAAAACGGTCGGTTTCGACGGCACGGAAAGGGAAGTCATCGTCCCGTGCTTCACGGGGACCTGTCCACGACGACCCTGGGTTTCTTCGGACGGTAATACCGTTGCATACCTGTCAGGCGCTTCGAACCTGGTGATCTATGACCTGGCGACCGACCGGGTCTTCACCGATATCGACCTCGGTATTCCATTGACTGCCACGGTCGACTTCCCCGGTTGGGCTATCACTGATTTCGACGACGTGACTGTCGCCGTGGCCGAAATCACTCTCGATTCCGACGCCAACCTGACATTCGGAGACGCGTTCCTCATCACGATCGGCGGCGAGGTAACCGAATACGGCACCAAAGGCGCCATCACTTTCGTCCGCTGACCCCGGCGCCGACTGGCCCGTCCCCAAAAACCCCGTAGACTGGTAGTTACCGCCGGACCGCGATCGCGATCGGTGGGTCGCATCGAGAGGAACCCTCTGTCATGTCCGTATTGCCGAACGCGCCTGCGCAACGCCTGATCCAGTTTCAGGATCACGCCGCATGACCGCGCCGCGCCGCACGTTCGCCATCATTTCTCATCCGGACGCGGGTAAGACCACGCTGACCGAAAAACTCCTCATGTACTCGGGCGCAATTAGCGAGGCGGGCGCAGTGAAGGCCCGCGCCGGCAAACAGCGCGACGTCACCTCCGACTGGATGGAGATGGAACGCGAACGCGGTATCTCCATCACGTCGACCGTCCTGCAGTTCAACTATGACGGGCACGTATTCAATCTGCTCGACACGCCTGGTCACCGCGATTTCTCCGAAGACACGTATCGGGTTCTCTCCGCGGTTGACGCGGCCATCATCGTGCTCGACGCGGCCAAAGGCATCGAAGCTCAAACGAAAAAACTCTTCGAAGTCGCCAAACGTAAGAAAACCCCCATCATCACCTTGATCAACAAGTGCGATCGGCCGGGCCTGGCTCCCCTCGAACTGCTCGACGACATCGAGGACCAACTCGGTATCGTGGCTACCCCGCTGACCTGGCCAGTAGGCATGGGACCCGACTTCGTCGGTGTGGTCGATCGCCGGGACAATGCGTTCTGGAAGTTCGGTAGGACCGACCACGGAGCCACCGCAGCGGCCGAGGAACGCCTCGAAGGCGCCGACCTCGCCTCCCATGGTGACGTCGGAATCACCGCTGCCGGTGAACTCGATCTGCTCGACGGGGTCGGGGCGGATCACGACCTCGAACTTTTTCTCGCCGGCGAAACCACCCCCGTGTTCTTCGGCTCAGCCGTCTGGAACTTCGGCATTCGTTTGCTGCTCGACGCCATCGCCGATCTCGCTCCGGCGCCGTCGCCCCGACTGACCATCCACGGGGAACGCCATCCGATAGACAGGGAGTTCTCCGGATTCGTCTTCAAGATCCAGGCGAACCTGGACCCTCGCCACCGCGACCGCATCGCCTACCTCCGGGTCAATTCCGGGCAATTCGAGCGAGGCATCCAACTGACCAACCACCGAACCCAACGGTCCTTCGCCGCCAACTTCGCCCATCAGCTGTTCGGCCGGGACCGCGAAACGGTGGCGACCGCCTACCCGGGCGACATCATCGGTCTGATCAGCTCCGGCAACCTGCAGATCGGCGACACCCTCTCCGAGTCGGGGAAACTGCAATTCCCACCGATTCCCACCTTCGCTCCCGAACTGTTCATGAAGGCTTTGAACCTGGACACTTCTCGCTACAAGCAGTTCCGGCGCGGCATGGCCGAACTCGACGAGGAAGGCGCCATCCAGGTGCTGCATCACCCCCTCTGGGGAGAGCAGCAGCCGATCCTCGCCGCGGTTGGTCAGCTCCAATACGACGTTGCGGTCGCCCGCCTTGAGGGAGAGTACGGAGCCAAGCTCGAACTGTCGGCCACTCCGTTTACCGAAGCCCGCCGCACCGACGCCGCCGGTGCCGAAGCCCTGGCCGGTGAACGAGATTGCGAAGTGGTCGAACGACGCGACGGCACGCTCCTGGCACTCTTCAAAGGCAAGTATCGGATGGAAGCCACCCGCGATCGCCACCCCGACATCATGCTCGACTCGATCCTGGTCAGTTAACCCGCGCTACCCCTCGATATTCAGTTCGGTCGCCATGCCGGCTTCGTAATGGGTCGGGATCAGGCAGGCAAC
>JAOUMT010000026.1 GCA_029881355.1 Acidimicrobiia bacterium
AGCACCCGGTCGGACTTCAACGGAACCTCTGTGGTGGTGGTTACTGGTGCTGGCTCGGTCACCTGGACCGTTCCGATCCCCGTTGCAGTTGCTCCCCGTCCGTCGGAAAGCGCATAGGAGAACGTGTCCTGTCCGACGAACCCCGGTACCGGTTTGTAGGTAACGGTCCCATCGCCATTGGCGACCACGGTTCCGCCGGCCGAATCGCCAATAGCGACCAGCGAGAGCAGGTCACCATCAGGATCGGAGTCGTTGTCCAACACCGCCACGGTGACTGCGGTGTCCCGGGGTGTGGACACCGAATCATCGGTCGCCACGGGCGGCCGATTGGGCGGATCGAAGTCGATTGTCAGGAGAGGACGGTCGGAAACCGCTTCGGCTTCAGAAGAGTGACCGGTCCATGTGGCGCCATCTTCTAGCGATAGTGCCCAGCCAAAGTTGCCGTCACCGTCTGACCAGTCCTGCACGGCCGACGTGACGGTGAACGTGAGAGTCGTTTGTGACAGATCGCTGACCGTGGCTCCGGCAACCGTGGCAGCTTCGACATCGTCGCGCTGAATCCCTGGCCCCGATACCATCATCGAGTTCCACGTGGCGTCATCGTCCCACGGGACCAGCAACTGGTAGAGGCCGGCCGAGTCCTTCTTCTTGCCGTCACCGAGTCCCGTCAACGTGAGCCTCGCTGAGGTGATTGTCGAACCAATTGGAATCTGCCCTGGGCCGGAGCCAAACAGATTCTCGAACCTGACCAGACCAGGCCGGTCGGTGTTGTCATCGGCGGAACCACGAACCTCGATGGACGTTGCGTCCCCGAGGCCTGCGTCCGGTTGGTTTGGATCGAGTCCGATGTCGACGGTGTCGAAATATCCCCCGACGCCTTGCTGGAATACGGCGCTCTGGGCCTGGGCGGGTGCTACTCCGCCCACAACCAGCTGAGAGAAGACCATGCCAAGAACGACAATAAGGGCCGCCGATCGGCGCCCTATCTGGCGTTGTCCCAGCAGCCCCGTTATCTGGTTCATGGCAGCCCGAGCAGTTCAGACACCGGTGCATCTATTTCAGGGAGAGTGGTCCCTGCCGGGGCTTTGGCCGACGAGGCAAGCGGCAGCCGGACCGTGAAATAGGTTTCGTCGTTCATACGAGTATGCGAGACGTCGCCGCCCATTCCGTGAACGAGGGCATGGACGATCGACAAACCGAGCCCGACACTGTCGGTGACCGCCACGTCTTCTCCGCGGTGAACGAACGGCCGGAACAGGCGCTCGAGTACTGCGTCAGTAACACCGGCGCCATCGTCGACGACCGACCAAACGTACGTTGTCCCTTCGATGTGCCCGTCGACCCGGATGTGTGGCCCACCATATTTCTGAGCATTGGAAAGAAGATTTCGCAGCACCTGGCGCAACCGGAGTTTGTCAGTGCGGACGACACCAGGGTCGGTGTCGATGTCCACGACCAGGCCGGCTCGAGTGAGTGTTGCCACGGCTTCGTGCGTCGCTTCGTTGATGTCGCAGTCTTCGAATGCGAAGTGGAGAGCACCTGAGTCGAGGCGGGCGGTGGTCAACAGATCGTCGACCATCCGGGACAAGTCGCCGGCTTCTGAGATCACCATGTCGAGCAGCTCGCTGGCGATGTCCGAGTCCTGAAGGGCAGGATCTTCTTCGAGCAGCAGAGCCATGCCGAGGATGCCGGTCAGAGGTGTCCGCAGTTCGTGGGAAGCGTTGGCTATGAACTTCTCCCGACTGGCGGCGAGATCTCGTTCGGCGGCCAGTCTGCGCTCGAGTTCCGATTGACGCTGCTGGCGGCGAACGAGTTCTCGGTACATCATGATGATCGCCGCCGGGACGAAGAAGGCCACCAGGAAACGCCCCGCGATGCCGACATAGCCGAGCATCCGGTCCGACTCGGCGACCGTCGCCGCAAGCTCGTTGCGAACTTCGACCAACGCTCCCGACAACAGCTGGAAGCTGCGCTGAAGTTCTACGTCGGACAACTCCTCCCCGCGGATCCAGGCACCCGACTCGACTGCCGACGTAAGCTCCCGACCGAGACCTACGAACGTGTCAACCTTGGCCTGGAGATCCCGGTATTCCGGGTTGCCCTGGGACAAGTCGGCGAATCCGTCTTCGATGTCGGTGAGGCTCTGTTGAGCCTCACTTATGGCGAGGTCGCGGGCGGGACCGGAGTTGGTTCCAAAAGCGCCATCGACGGAGGTGGTGTAGATCGCAATGGCGAGTTGGGCCCGCACGACTGTCGCCGACCGGAGGGTTTCGTCGGCCGAGTGGAGTGCGGTGGCGCTGCTGGTGATCCGTTGACTTCCATACGCTGCCGAGAACACCAAACCGAGGACGAGGAGCAATGCGAGTCCGGCCCCGAGAGTTAGTGCTAGCCCGCGTTCGACTCCTGGGGTTCGTCGTCGCTCGGAGAGGTTTCGCATAGGAAGTCTATCGGCACCGCCGGTCCCCTGAATGAAACGATGCGTCGAAATTGACTACATATGCACATCGAGGACTAGTCCCTCGGTCTTGGTGGAACGGGCAGACCTAACTGGCACAGAAGCCCATGCCTAGGTCGATCTGACTACTGAAGCGGCGATCCTCGGGCTCCAGGCCGTGTATATACATGATCTATACATCATTCGTCTGGCCCGTGTTGCGCCGGTCGTTTGGCCATATCTGATCCGTGACAAGCAGCGTGTTCGTTGGTGTCGAACAACCGGATCCTGTCGGCTACTTGGAGGGGGGTGCAGCTAGCCCCCCGACACCGCCACCGCGGCTGCCGCGTTGAGCGGACCCATCGCTTCGGGATCCTCGAGGTACCCGTAGGGAACCTTCACCGGGCGGGGTCCGTGGGTGTGTCCGCGTGGCATCGACGCTGCTTCGGCAGGAAATGGCTGGGCGAGATCGATGCCATCGAACATTGCCCGGATGTCGTCGACCGTCTCGATCGCGTGGAGTCCGGTCCGAACATCTCGTCCGACGGTGTACCCCTTCAGATACCAGGAAGTGTGTTTGCGAAATGAGCGGATTCCCCGGTGTTCGTCGAACCAATCAACCAGCAGTTGGGCATGCTCAACCATGATCTTCACGACCTCTGCCAGGTGGGGTGGCCTGGACATCGGGAGCCCGGCGAAACCCTCGGCCAACTCCCGGAAGAGCCATGGCCGCCCCAGGCAACCCCGTCCGACTACGACCCCATCGCACCCGGTTTCCGCCATCATCTTCTCTGCATCGGCGTATTCGAACACGTCGCCGTTACCGAGCACCGGGATGGTCGTCACCGCCTGCTTGAGTTCGCCGATCGCCGGCCAGCGGGCCTGGCCGGAATAGAGCTGCTCGGCAGTGCGGGCATGAAGCGCTACGGCCGCGGCACCGGCGTCTTCGGCAATCCGACCGGCCTGAATGTAAGTCAGATGGTCGTCGTCGATACCCATCCGGAACTTGACCGTGATCGGTACGGCACCGGCGGCTTTGACGGCCGCGCTTACGATTTCGCCGTACAAACGATGGCGGTACGGCAGGACCGCGCCACCCCCGTGCCGGGTTACCTTCGGAGCGGGACACCCGAAATTGAAATCGACATGGTGGACGCCCTTGAGGTCGATGAGTCGCTCGACGGCCCCGGCGGCGGCGGCGGGATCGGTCGCATATAGCTGGATGGACTTCGTCGATTCATTTGGTCCAAACGACGCAAGATGAAGCGTACGTTCGTCTTCTTCGACGATGGCGCGGGCCCCGAGCATTTCCGAGACGTACAAGCCCGCACCGAAGCGCCTGCACAGTTCCCGGAACGGGACATTGGTGACGCCGGCCATCGGGGCAAGAACGACAGGAGGCGAGATAGCCAGGTTGCCGATCTTCAGACCGTCAGGCACGCATGACCTCCACTCCTTGACGACCGAGGAGATCAATGGCGGTATCAAGCGGCAGTCCGATCACGTTGGACACACTGCCCACGATGCCGGCCACGAGGGCCATCCCGATGCCCTGCATGCCATACGCACCAGCTTTATCAAGGGGCTCACCCGTGGCGACATACCAGGCGATCTGGTCCGCGGAGAGCTTGGCCATGGTGACCTCGGTCCGAACCACTTCTGTGAGGAGTCCGGCGGGACCATTGGTGCTGACCCCGCTGAACACGACGTGGGTTTGGCCGGACAGTCGGGCGAGCATCTGTTCGGCTTCGACCGGGTCGGCCGGTTTGCCCATGACAGCTCCGTTGAGCACGACGGCGGTGTCGGCAGCCAGGACGACCTGATCTGCCACCGTGGCGGCTTTGAGCTCGGCCACCCGTCGAACGTACCGGTCGGCTGCCTCGTCGGGCAACAGTGTTTCGTCGACATCTGGCGCCCTGACGACAAACGCCAAACCAAGCTGGCTGAGTAGTTGGCGCCGGCGCGGCGAGCCGGAGGCGAGTACAAATTGTGACATCAGGTAGGAGGATAGGTGAGTCTTCGAGGTGGCGATCCAATCGGCACGGGCGCTGTGACCACATGAAGCGTAGGTTGATGGTCGGCGGCACAGGGAGGGACCGGGGAGTACCGACATGAAATACGTCACAGATGTAACCGAAGCTTCCGATTTCACGGTCACCGAATTACGCGTCCACGGGGTGGGGGGTTCCTCGCCCGAAGCCCTGGTGGGGGTTCCGCATGTCAATCGGGTAGCGGGTACCCAGCGTGCCGGGTTTTACCGGTCGCCCGCCTGGATTTCGCTGGAAGGACCAAAGCGAAACCTCGAAGGCTATTCCTGGGGTGGCATGACATCGAGCTCGGTCCTTCGCGCCCTGTGGATCGTGCTGCTTCCCTTTGCGCTCATCAACCTGGTGGGTTGGATGTTTCCGCACGCCGGCTCCGCCGGCCATCCCGTTCCGAGGTCCCGGAAAGACGCCATTGTTGCCGGCTTGTTCCGGCTGCTGGCGCTCACTTCGACCCTGGCAGTCGGAGTATTCGTATCGATCATCGCCATCGAGATTGTCGGCGTGCGATGTGTCCTCGAGGCCACCTGCGGCCGGGCCTGGTACCTGTTGCCGTGGCGATGGGTCGGAACCCATGCGGGTCACGGGATCGCCGTCGGAGCGGTAGTCGCGGCCGGGTTTGTTCTGGCGCTCGCGTTTGTTGCTCGCATGGGCCAGGCCCGCAAGGGGCAGATCAATCAGGCTGAGTCTTCCGATCCCGCCTACCAAACCGTGCTGGTCGGCAGCCACAACGGCAAACCGATGGAGATGTGGGAGCGTCCCGATGTCGCCGAGAGGCTCGGGTTGGCCCATACCTCGGGGTCGATTGCCCTCATCGGGTTGATGGTGATTGAGGCGGTTCGCTCGGTGAGCGGTCAACTGCTTCTTCCGCAGTTGATATTCATGGTCGTGCTGGCGGCGGCCGTTTTGGTGTTCGTTTGGAAGATGACACTGGCCGATTCGCAACGCCAAAAACGGTTGCTCCTCCTGGTCGGGGTCGGGTTCTTGTGGACCGTGTACGGGGCCTGGATTTCGGGTACGGGTACCTTGCCCCAATTCGTATTCACCTGGAGTCCCATCGTGGTCTTTTCTGCCTTCGGCGTGACATTCCTGGTCACCGGTGGGTGGGCCGTCTTGGCTCGATCGGCAGATGGCGCAGGCAAGTCGCTTGACCGGATTCTCCTGTTGTACCCGGCCCTCCTGCTGATCGTCGCCGTCTGGGGAGGGGTTCTGGGGGTCACCGTGGATGTGCTCAACGTCCCGGCGGTGCCGGGCCTCGCCATCACAAACCGGTTCGCGCTGGTTGGTATCGGTTGGTTGTTCGGCGCTCTGCTCGGCATCGTCGTTTTTCGAATCAGACAGGAGAAACCGTCGATCGACGACTTGACCGCGATTTACAAGATCTCATCGGAGCGCGGTCGCGACCTGGACTTCATCAGGAGGATCCGTGGCGCTGAAGCCACGGCCGCGCTCACTGACAGGGTCGGCGGGATCTTGTTTGGCGGATTCCTCGGCTCCCTGGTCCCGCTGGTCTGGGTATTGGGGACGCTTTTCGTGCCCAAGATCGTGAGCGGCGCCAACTACACGGCTGCTTTTTACGAAGTTGTGGCGGGCAAAGCGGTGGTCGTTTTGCCGGTCATCGGAGTTGCGCTCATGGGGTGGATGATTCGAGATCCGAGCGCCCGGCGCGGCTTCGGGATCATCTGGGACGTGTCAACGTTCTGGCCGCGCTGGTTTCACCCGTGGGCACCGCCGTCCTACGGCGAGTTTGCCGTACCGCATCTGCGTTTGCGTATCGAGGGTCTTGTCGAGGCGAACGAGCGGGTGATTTTGTCGACGCACAGCCAGGGGAGTGTGCTCGGCGCGGCGGCCCTGGCCGTCTTAGGGTCTGACACCTCAAGAAAGACCCGCTGGGTCACGCACGGTTGTCCGTTGAACCGCCTGTACGCCACGTACTTTCCCGAATACTTCGACGCCGAACTCTTTGAATCGATACGTTCCAAGTTGGGAGTTTCGGAAGCCGCTCCGGCCTGGATCAACTTGTGGAGGCGCACCGACTACATCGGCGGTCCGGTCCTCGACGCGGTCGATGAGCTGGTGCTCGACCCGGAGTCGGCTGAAACCGTCCTCAGCCTCGACCCGCGACCGAGACCATTACGGCACTCGAATTTCTACGTCACCAAGGCCTACGCGGCCCGACTTCGAGAGTTCGTTGATGCGTTCGGGCCGACGCAATAGGCCGATGCGATCGACCGCTAACTCAGATGTTCGAGAAGGTGCACCAGGTTGCCGTCCGGATCGGCGTATTCGGCGAATCGGGCGCGGCCGGTGATCGTGATTTCGCCGGTTGGCTGATGGCCCTTGTTGGCGAGTTCGGCGAGAGCGGCGTCCAGGTCTGAAACGATGAACGACACCACCGCGTTCACGGAATGTTGGCCGGGGCTTCCGCCATGGAGCGCGAAACGAGTTGTTCCCGGAACGTTCATCTCCTGCCAGGTTCCGTGTCGTATTCCAGCTTCAATGCCGAGCGCACCGGTGTAGAACTCCAGCGCCCGGTCGAGGTCGGTAACCCAATAGAAAACAACGTCGATGCCTTTGATTCTCATGGTCCAAATCCCTTCTTGTCGATGACCGCTCGTTGGTGGGTTCCTTCCCCGACGATGCGATCACCAACCGATACCCGGACCGCGAACGTCAACCTCCGGCGGTCCATGGCGACGAGTTCGCTATCGACGATGACGGTTTCCCCTTCCCGGGCGGCCGCCCCGTGCGAAACGTCAACGTGCGTACCCACGGTCGTCTCGTTTTCGTCGAGGTGCGGTTGGGCGGCATATAGGGAAGCCATCTCCATGAGAAGGATCATGCTCGGTGTGGACAGAACGATCAGCGGTAACAAATGCGGAGGCGACAACTCCGCGGATACCCGTTCGGTCAACTGGTGAGTGAGTCCGGGTCGCAGTGAAGCCTTCATGAGCAGCTGACGGGTTCGAGAGCCACGCCGGTTATGACTCGATCGGTGACCTTGAGATACCAGGCTGGATCAATGTCGTGTCTGCTGAGTGAAGCGGTTGATGCCCACCCGTCGCCATGTTCCATGAAGATCAGAGGGACGGTCCGGTCGGTGCCGCTCCTGCGGTCGATTTGGCGATCACTCAGCGTCGATCCGAGCTTGGCGCCAGACAACTTGCACAGAACCGTGTGGCCTCCAGAGAAAACCTTGGTGACACCTTTTGGCATCTTGGTCCAGGCCACGGGTACTCCTCGCGCATGGCTAGGTGAAGATTCTATCGGCAGCGTCGGTGATGAGATGCCGAGGACCCAGCCCGATCAGTCGAGCACCGCGTCGCGCCAACCCTGGACCGAATTGATCACGGCCAGCTTCTCACATCGACGCATATCCTCTGTGGAGATGGAGCGTTCACGCAGTTGTCCGGCCTCCAGGAGTTCGGCCCGGTAGGTCCCCGGTAGGAGCCCGTCGGTGATCGGTGGGGTATACCAGGTACCGTCGATTTCGACAGCGAGGTTTCCGATGGTGGTTTCAGTGATGTTGCCTTCTGAATTGATAAGGACGACGTCGTCAGCTCCGGGGTGTCGGCGGGCGGCGTCCTGGTAGGTCTGGCGAGAGGTCGTCTTGTGAAACAGACGCCAGTCACGAGGATCGACTGGCACGACGTCGATCTCCAATCGGACTGGCGACCTTTGCTCAACGAGCTTGGTCGACTCCACCGAGAACCCGTTGTCGTTGGCCAGCAAGCGTATTCGTGCCACGTCGTCGAGGGAGAGCCCTACCAATGCAGTCCGGATGGCGTCAAGGTCAAGTGAGAATCCGAGATAGCGGCCGCTGTTTGCCAAACGATCAAGGTGACGTTCCAGCAACCAGATCCCGTCAGAATCGGGGTCCCAACGCATCGTTTCGAGCAAGGTAAATCGCTCGGTTGACTTACCAAGGACTTCAGTTTTGAGCATCGCTTCGGCGTATTCGCCGCCCGACGTTGAGTCATAGGTGATCCCGCCGCCGACTCCGTACTCGGCTTCCCGTGACCGACTCTCCACCAGCACGGTGCGGATGGGTACGTTGAATTGGGCGCGTGGCGCGTACGAGGTGGGCGGAGCCAGAACGCCGATCGCCCCGCAGTAGACGTTTCGAGGTACTTGCTCGAGCGCGGCGATGATCCCCATGGTGGCCGCCTTGGGCGCACCCGTGACGGATCCACTCGGAAAGAGGGCGGCGAACACGTCGTATAGGCCAACGTCGGGGCGGGCTTGCGCTTCGATTTCTGAAGTCATCTGCCATACGGTGTTGTACTGCTCTACGGCAAACAATTCCGACACCGCGACCGATCCGAACTCGGCCACCCGGCCCAGGTCGTTGCGGATGAGATCGACGATCATCACGTTTTCGGCTCGTTCCTTTTCCGATGTGATCAATTCGTCGACAAGCTTGTTGTCCTCGTCGGTAAACCGCCCTCGCCGGGTGGTGCCTTTCATGGGTCGGGTCACGAGTTTGCCTGACCGATCCCAGCGAAAGAACAGCTCCGGGCTGGCCGAGACCAGTTGCCAACCTTCCAGTTTCAAGTAGGCGCCGAATCCTCCCGATTGGGCGACGATCAGATCCCGGTAAAGCGCCTGGGCGTCGCCGTCCAACCGTCCCCGCATTCGGAGCGTGTAATTGACCTGATAGGTGTCGCCCTGTCGAATGGACTCTCGGATTTGATCGATGTGCGATACGTAGGTCGCCTCGTCGATATTCGGGGTCCATTTGGTCACCCGTCCCGACCCGTCAACGTGTTCGGGGTCGTTGATCACCGTCTCGTAGACATTGAAAGAGACCAACGGGAAACTGCTGGCGGGAGCGGTTGTCAATGCGGAATCGAAGGCGGGGGCGGCTTCGTAGGAAATCATGCCGGCCAGCCAGAAACCCTCCTGGGCGATCCGGTCCGCCTCGATGATCGCGGCCTGCACTTCATCGCGAGTATGGGCGACGACGGTTCCCACCGGTTCGCCAAAGCCGAATGAACGCTTTCGTCCCGGGCGAAGGTCATCGAAGCGGGCAGTCAGCATGGTGCGCGGAGCCTAACGCTTGGACCTCCGTCGAGTCGGTTCCCGCCCGATAGCATGGCGCGATGAGCCCCGACCGGTCCCAACGGATTTTCGCCAACCGAACACTGAATCTCCGGTCGATTAAAGCGATCGGGTACGACCTCGACTACACGCTTGTGCACTACAACTCATTCGAATGGGAGCGCCGGGCCTACGAGCACACGCGCCATCGGCTCCTCGAGCGGGGCTGGCCAGTCGAGGATCTCAGGTTCGACCCTGACCAGGTCATTCAGGGTTTGGCGATCGACCTCGAACTCGGCAACCTCCTCAAAGTCACGCGATTCGGATACGTCATCCGGGCCGTCCACGGTACGCGCCGCTACGGGTTCTCGGAACTCAGACGGGTCTACGCCGGAGTGGTTGTCGATCTCGCCGAACCGCGGTGGGTTTTCTTGAACACCATGTTTTCGATGTCTGAGGCTGCGTTGTTTGCCCAAGTCGTCGACCTGGCCGACGCCGGGCGGATTCCCGAAGTGATGGGATATGAAGACCTGTATGTCACCGTACGAGATTCGCTCGACGACGCCCACATGGAAGGCACTCTCAAGGCTGAGATTCTGGCGGACCCCGAACGCTTCGTGGAGCCTGACCCTGACGTTCCCCGAACGTTGCTCGACCAGAAAGCGGCCGGGAAGCGTCTGATGCTCATCACGAACTCCGATTGGCACTACGCCCGCCGCATCATGGAGTACGCCTTCGATCCGTATCTCGGCGACGCGATGTCCTGGCGAGATATCTTCGATACCGTGATCGTCAGCGCCGGCAAACCGGGGTTCTTCTTCGACGATCACACCCTCTATCACGTGGTGGATGAAGACTTGTCGCTCCTCACGCCTCACGCCGGTCTGGCAGAGCCGGGAGCGGTCTATTTCGGGGGTTGTGCCAGACGAGTCGAAGACAGCCTTGGTTTGTCCGGAGACGAAATCCTGTATTTCGGCGACCACCTGTTCGGCGACGTGCACGCTTCCAAAGCCCAGCTCCGGTGGCGAACCGCGCTGATCCTGCGCGAACTTGAATCTGAACTCCAAGCGTTGGACGCGTTCGAACCCGATGAACTTCGTTTGACTTCGCTCATGGGCGAGAAGGAACTCCTCGAAGCGCGACTCGCCGGCTTGCATCTCGACCAGTTGCATCTGACCCGGTCGGACGGCGGCCGGTCCGACGAGTTGAGCGCCGATATCGAGGAGGCACGGCTGCAGCTGGCTCGGTTGGATGATGAGATCTCGCCTTTGGCTATCGAGGCCGGGGTACTCAACAATCCGCACTGGGGGTTGCTCATGCGGTCAGGGATGGACAAGAGCCTATTTGCCCGTCAGGTCGAACGGTACGCCGACGTGTACACGTCGCGGGTTTCCAACTTCTTGTTGGCGACGCCGTTTGCCTACTTGCGAGCCGCCAGGGCGTCGCTGCCTCACGAACCCGTGTAGGAGCCCCTTACGCCAAATCGGCGAGGTACTGCTGGCGCCACTCTTCGGTTGTGTCGCACTGGTTAAAGGTGTAGATGTGCAAGCCGGCGACGTTGGCGGCGTCAGACATGAACATGTTGGCCATCGGTTCGAGCAGTTCCGCCGGCGAGTAACCGCCTGGTTTGATGAACTTTGTGACAAGGCTCGAGTTTTTCGACAAGAAGCGGGCCGATTGACCCACCCCGATACGGGCCGAGATCGCGATGAGTTTGAGGCGGTCGGCTACTCCGGGGATTCCGAACACCACGGGCAAGGTAATGCCATCGCTGCGGGTGTCCTTGAGCCACTGGCTGATTTGTTCCTGGTCGAAACACATCTGGGTGGTCATCGATGAGGCGTAGGGCTGCTTGTCGTGCAGGGCCTGGGCCAGCTTCTCATCAGGGATGACGCTATGGCCATCCGGATAGGCGGTCACTCCGATTTTCGTGACCGAGTGACCGATGTCGTTCATGGCCCGCAGGATCGACATCGCGTCATAGAACTCGCCCGGATCCTGTGCGTCACCGCCCACGAGGAAGATTTCATGGATGTCGAGAGCATCAAGCCGGTTGAGGAGTCGCTCGAGGTGCGCCTTGTCATTCGTCATTCTCGCCGACAAATGCGGCACCGCCGTGAAACCCATCTGCTGCAGCGAGGCGGCCAGGTCCCATGTGTCTTCCAGCGTCTTGACCGGAGAAGCGGTCACCGACACGGTCGAGCCGGCCGGAAGATAGCGCGCCTGGTCCAGAACATTTTTCAGGGGTATGAGCTCGAATTTGGCGTGTTCGAGAACCCTTCTAAGACCTGCCCGTTGCTCGTCGTTCAATTCGAATTGCATCAGACGTTCGAATCCGGCGTGGCCGCCTTGCGCGTCGCGATGAACGCAAGGAGTTCGTCATCGATCGCTTGATCGAGCGCCGGAGGTTCGTATTCGGCGAGCATGGTTTGCCACTGGGCCGTTGCGCGATCTTCGGCTTCCACCGAACCCTCCTCGAACCACTGCTCGAAGCTGTCATTGTTGGCCGTCGTCGATCGATAGAACGCAGACTCGAAGTTGGCGAGCGTGTGCTCGGTCCCGAGGAAGTGTTGGCCGGGAGGGTTGGCGAGCATCGCGTCGATGGCCTGGCCGTTCGGTGTGAGGTCGACCCCCTTTACAAACGTTGACATCATGCCGAGTTGATCGGCGTCGAGGATGAACTTCTCGTAACCGATGGCCAGCCCGCCTTCGAGCCAACCGGCGGCGTGCAGCACGAAGTTGACGCCTCCCAGGAGGGTGGGTTGGAGCGTGTTGGCCGACTCGTAGGCTGCCTGGGCGTCAGCGGTCTTTGATGCAGTAAGCGAACCGCCTGACCGAAACGGAACGCCGAGGCGGCGAGCCAGCGCGCCGACCGTGTACAGCACCAGGGCCGGTTCGGGGGTTCCGAAGGTTGGCGCGCCGGTCTGCATCGACATCGACGAGGCGAACGAACCGAAGATCACCGGGGCACCGGGACGGACCAACTGGCAGAACGCCATGCCGACCAGCGATTCAGCCAGGGTTTGAGTGGCGACGGCGGCGGGGGTGACCGGCGCCATGGCCCCGGACAGGATGAAGGGCGTCATGATGCAGGCCTGGTTGTTCTCGGCGTAGACCCTCGCCGCCCCGAGCATCGTCGAGTCCCAAGACATCGGTGAGTTCGCATTGATGAGCGACGTCATCACGGTTCGGTCCGCCAGGTCGCCCCCGAAGGCGATCCTGGCGAGATCGACGGAGTCCTGAGCACGCTCGGAAGCGGTGACCGACCCCATGAACGGCTTGTCGGAGTGCTTGAGGTGGGCGTAGACCATGTCTAGATGCCGTTTGTTGACCGGAAGGTCCACCGGTTCGCACACGGTGCCGCCCGAGTGATGCAGGTACGGACTCATATACGCGAGTTTCACGAAATTGTTGAAGTCTTCGATGGTGGCGTACCGACGACCCCGAATCTTGTCTCGCACGAACGGTGAGCCGTAGTTGGGGGCGAATACGGTGTTCATGCCACCGATCTCAACGGTGTTCTCGGGGTTGCGGGCGTGCTGGGTGTATTGGGCCGGTGCCGTGGCCTGAACGATCGATCGGCACATACCGGGATCGAAGCGGACCCGGGTCCCATCGATGCTTGCTCCGGCATCTTTGAAGACGCCGATGGCGTAGTCGTCATGGATCTCCAGACCAACTTCGCTCATGAGCCGATCGGCGTTGGATTCGATGATTTCGAGCCCCTCATCGGTCATCACTTCCAGCGGTTTCATGGTCCGCGTCAGATAGGCCTGCCGTTCAAGGACGTGGGCTGCTCGGGCCGCCTGGCGGGCCGACCGGCCGCCGGATCGAGATCGGGTGCGATCGGTCATGGGGAATCCTCCTGCGGCGGGCGACGACGACGTCGCCCCTGGGTTGTGGGCACGGCCCGTTGCGGTAGTTCGATCTTTTGCGAAAGGTTCGGATAGGCAGCCGTCTTGTGTGGGAAGGCCATCGCCTCGACAAAGTGCGCCTGGAACGCCGGCTCGATGGCGGTTTCAATTTTCTCGATCCTTCTGACGACAGTCTCGATCTCGCGTCGGGCCTGGCGGTTGAGCAGCGCCATGACTGCTCCCGCCCCTGCCGCGTTCCCGGCGGCATGCACCTTTTTCAGGTCGCAGTCAGGGATCAGACCGAGGACCATCGCGTACGTCACGTCGATATGTGATCCGAACGCACCGGCGAGGCGTATCTCGTCGACAGAGTCGATTTCGAGCTTGTCCATCAGAAGACGCACTCCCGCATACAGCGCGGCCTTGGCGAGTTGGATGGCCCGTACATCGTTCTGAGTCACCAAAATGCCGTCGGCAAGAACGTAGGAAAAAGTACGCCCGTCGGCCACGACCCGATCGGATGGTTGATCGAGCATGACGCCGTCCTCGCTGAGCACCCCCGCCAGGAACAGCTCCGCTACCGCCTCGATGATTCCGGACCCGCAGATTCCCGTCGGCTCAAGCGAGGGGTCGTCGGTGGACCATGCATCGCTGCCGATGATCTTGTAACGAGGTTCCAGCGTCTCTCGATCTATCCGAACCCGCTCGATTGCACCTGGGGCGGCTCGTTGACCTGACGAGATCTGGGCACCCTCGAACGCCGGCCCCGTCGGACTCGACGCCGCCAGAAGGCGGTCCTGGTTACCGAGAACGATCTCAGCATTCGTACCGACGTCGACCAGCAACGCAATGGGAGAGCGAGTGTGGGGTTGGTCGGACAGGATCACCCCGGCTGTGTCAGCCCCGACGTGGCCGGCGATGCAGGGGAGTACATAGACCGCCGCGTTGGGGTGTGCCTGGATGTCGAGGGAACTGGCCGTGACGTTGATAGCCTCGTCGGTGGTCAGTTTGAAGGGTGCCTCGCCGAGAGGACGCGGATCAAGCCCGAGGAACAGGTGATGCATGATCGGGTTTCCGACCAGGGTGATTTCGAGGATGTCGTGTCGCTCAATGCTGGCTTGCTTCGCCAAATCGCCAATGAGGTCGTTGAGGGCCTCCTGGACGGCCTCGGTGAGCAGGCGGTCGCCCCCTTCGTTCATCATGACGTACGAGACGCGCGACATGAGGTCCTCGCCGAACCGAATTTGAGGATTCATCAGCCCCCCGGACGCGAGTTGCTCGCCGGTGATGAGGTCAAGGAGGTATCCGGCGATGGTGGTCGAACCGACGTCGATGGCCACCCCATAGGTCGTCTCGTGGAATCCGGGCCACACCGCCGACACAACGCCATCGCGGATCGCGACCGTACAGTTGTCCCCGGCCGCCTGCAAGTCTCTCAGCGTGGCCGGATCGACATTGACGCCCTCCAGGTTCCATTGCTCGTGCAGTGCCATGGTTAGCCGGCGGGTGGTACCAATCGTTTCTTCAAGGGTGGCCGGATCCATCTGGACGTAGTGCAGGGTGCTCACCGGGTCGATCACCAGATCGACGAGTTCCAGCTCTTTGCGGATTACCTGTCGGTGCACCTGTGATGTTGACGGGATATCGACCACGACGTCGGCGCAGATATCGGCCATGCATCCCAAGCGGCGGCCTTGCCCAAGGCCTTTGCGTACCGCGTAGTCGGTCTCGGTATTCGTGTAATCGGTCAGCGCAGATTCGGCAACGTTGATTCCATGTTTGGGAAAGTCGCCAAACATAGGTGTCACCTGGCAACGGCCGCACAAGCCGACGCCGCCGCACACAGAACCGAGGTCAACGCCGAGCTGGCGGGCGGCGTTGAGTACCGAGGTGCCCACGGGAACCTCGCCCCGGCGGCCCGAAGGAGTGAAGACGATGCGGGCGGTTTCAGCCAGTTCGCACCTCGCGATTACGGCGTCCAGTGCCCGTTCGGCGTCGGAGTGCGTCGTCGGGGTTGCGATGGGCCATGATCCATCTGGCGGCGTCTTTATCTTTTCCGAGCAGCACGTCTGACGCCATGATCGCCTTCTTCACTTCGGCGTGAAGGGGATTGCTGATGGCCGAGGTCATCCCCGCTCCGGCTGCCATTGCGAGGAAGGCGGCGTTGACGCCTTCTCGTTCTGGCAGTCCGAAGCTGATGTTGGAAGCTCCGCAAGTCGTGTTCACCCCGAGTTCGTCTCGAAGGCGGCCGAGCAGGGCGAAGACCTGTTTACCGGCCGTGCGCATCGCTCCGATCGGCATCACCAGGGGATCGACGACGACATCTTCTTTGGGAATGCCATAGTCGGAGGCCCGGTTGACGATCTTCTTGGCGACTTCGTAGCGAACGTTGGGATCTTCCGAGATGCCGGTCTCGTCGTTGGAGATGGCGACCACCGCCGCCCCATATTTGGCCACGAGCGGCAGCACCCGTTCCATCTGTTCATCCTCGCCCGTAACCGAGTTCACGAGTGCTTTGCCTTGGTAGACGGCGAGTCCGGCTTCGAGTGCTTCGACGATGGAGGAGTCGATGGAGAGGGGTAGATCGGTGAGCGATTGCACCAGCTGTATGGTCGCCGCCAGGATGGCGGGTTCGTCGCTGAGAGGTATTCCGGCGTTCACGTCGAGCATATGGGCGCCTGCCTCGACCTGGGCGAAGGTGTCTGATTCGACCCGTGAGAAGTCGCCTGCCTTCATTTCTGCCGCAAGCAATTTGCGGCCTGTCGGGTTGATTCGCTCGCCAATGATCACGAATGGGCGATCGAATCCGATCACCACCTCCTTGGTTGCACTAGCCAGAACTGTGTCAGTCATTCGGATTCCTTTGTTGGATTTATCCCACCGTTGTCCACAAATTCGACGAGTCGGTCTCTCGGGAACAGTTCTCCGAGGCGAGCCGCCTCGGCATCCACGGAGGCCTGGAGGTCGTCTGAGCACGTCGAAGTTTCTCGACGCCATTCACCGATGTACTCGTCGTACTTCTCTTTGCCTGCCACTTTGGCCGCCCGATCAATCGCCGCCTGAAATCGCCGGGGGAGTTCGATGGTGACCTTGTCGCCACCGGACCGAGCGGTTACCTGGGCGGGAATGTCCCGCCAGTAAATGATGGTCAACTCGTTCTTGACCGTCCGGCGACTCATACGGCCGGCCGAACCGAGGCGTGGCGGTCCATGAAGTCGACGGTCGCCTCGGCCATCTCGCCGTATCCGGTCGGGAGGTGGGCGAAGTCGAGCCCCAGGCGGTCGGCGGCGGCCTGGGCGGTCGCGTAGATCTCAGGATCCTCGACCTGACTGAGGTAGATCAACCGGGTGTAATTGCCGAAGTACTGGTCACGCAACTCCGGCCAGCGGTCGAGGCCAAGGGTTTCCCAGATCAACCGGTCGAAGTGCTTGGCGAGGTAGTCGGTCAGGTAGAGCGTGCCTGGCTCGGCGTCGTGCAAGTCGGCGAAGACCGCCGAGGTCGCGAAGAACTCGTAGCAATGGGCACCGGGGAGCCGCTTGATGCGACGCTCGTCCAGCAGCGCATCGAGATGGCCGCCCGTCCCGCAATCGGCGTAGCCAACCAGGATGCTATCGAAGGATCCCTCGGCACGATCAAGTCGTTCCCGGACGGCGTCGGTGATCAGCTTGGGAGTGTTGTGCAACTTGGCAGGAAGGCATTCCAGGGTGACGTTGTCCCACCCGTTACGTTCGATGAGGTCGAGGTACTCTCGCGCCAGCGCTCCACA
This sequence comes from Acidimicrobiia bacterium, assembly GCA_029881355.1. GTDB lineage: Bacteria > Actinomycetota > Acidimicrobiia > Spongiisociales > JAENVV01 > JAENVV01. The sequence continues at coordinate 17,137 of JAOUMT010000026.1, forward strand.
CGCGATAACGAGGATCTGTGGCCGATCAGGCATCCTCGCTCGCAAGCAGTCGTCTTTTGGCCAGGAGCGCCTGGGCGGTTTCCGCAGCCACCGCCGCGTCCCGGCAATAGGCGTCAGCGCCGACGGCTGCGCCGAATTCTTCATTGAGCGGGGCGCCGCCGACCAGCACGATGTAGTCGTCGCGGATCCCCTTCTCCTTGAGTGTGTCGATGACGACCTTCATATAGGGCATGGTCGTAGTGAGCAACGCCGACATCCCCAACAAATCGGGTTTGTGTTCCTCGAGCGCTTCGAGGTAGGCCTCGACCGGATTGTTGATGCCCAGGTCGATAACCTCGAATCCGGCGCCTTCGAGCATCATGCCAACCAGGTTCTTTCCGATGTCATGGATGTCGCCTTTGACGGTTCCGATAACGATCTTGCCGATCGGCTCCGCCCCGGTCTCGGCCAGGAGTGGGCGGAGGATTTCCATCCCTGCTTTCATGGCGTTGGCGGCTAGCAAGACCTCAGGAACGAAGAGGATCCCGTCGCGGAAGTCGATTCCGACGATCCGCATTCCCTCGACCAGCGCTTCGTCGAGCACCTTGTCGGGTCCCCAACCACGGCCGAGCAGGATGTTGGTCCCTTCGACGATTTCCTCGCCGAGCCCGTCGTAGAGATCGTCGTGCATCTGCAGCGTGAGCTCTTCGTCGTTGAGTTCCGAAAGGATGATTTCGTCTTGATCGGACATGCAGCCGCCATGGTTTGCACGATCGCGGCGCGAACCACGATGTGGGACAGTTCTATATGGTGGAACTCTACTGGTCGGGTTGGCGCCGTGTCCAGTGCTTTCGGGTCCACGAACTGCCCGCTCGGACGGGTCCAACCAAGTAGACATCTGGTGTACGTAACGGTTATTGTCCGTTCCACGATGTAGGTGAGTCCCGCATCGTGGGACAAGTTCGCAGGTTTCGAAGGAGCTGTCGTGTCGGAATTTCCGTCAAACGCCAAAGTCGTCGTGATCGGGGCCGGCATCGTCGGTAACTTTCTCGTCGGTCATCTCGCTGAACTGGGCTGGAAAGACATAGTCCAGATCGACAAAGGTCCGCTGCCGAACCCGGGCGGTTCGACCGGTCATGCATCGAACTTCATTTTTCCGGTCGATCACTCGAAAGAGATGACGTCGCTGACGTTCGACTCGCAGAACCAGTATCAGGAGATGGGTGTCAACAACTACTGCGGGGGCATCGAACTCGCCCGCACCGAGGCGCGGATGGAAGAACTCCGCCGCCGTATGACATCGGCAAAGACCTGGGGGATCGAAGCGCGGCTCCTCACCCCGGAAGAGATCAAAGAAATGGTGCCGTTCGTCAACGTCGACATTTTGCTCGGCGGTTGCTACTACCCGACGGTCTCGGTTGTTGACTCGCTCCGGGCGGGCACGATCATGCGCGAAAAAGCTCTCGCCCTGGACGCAATTTCGATCCACCCGAATACCGAAGTGCTCGATATCGAAACCGCCAACGGCGCGGTCAAAGCGGTCGTAACGGACAAGGGACGGATCGAAACCGAATACGTCGTGATCGCCTGTGGTGTGTGGAGTCCCCGAATCGCCGAGATGGCCGGTGCGACAATTCCTCTGACCCCGGCCGTCCACCAGATGATCGATGTGGGCCCGATCGAGATTCTCGGGGAAACGGGCAACGAGATTGGCTACCCGATCATCCGCGACATGGACGTATTCATGTACGAGCGTCAGACCGGCGGTTCGATGGAAGTCGGCTCCTATGCTCACCGTCCCATCTTTCACCACCCCAACGACATTCCTTCGATTGAAGAATCCCGACTGTCGCCTACTGAGCTCCCGCTGACGGAAGAAGACTTCGATCCGCAGCTTGAGGATGCGCTCGAACTCATGGGCGACATTCTTGACGGTGCTGAGATCAAGTACGGAATCAACGGTTTGCTGTCCTTGACGCCAGATGCGATGCCGCTAATCGGTGAGACCGTCGAGGTTCGCAACCTTTGGTCGGCCGCGGCGATTTGGATCAAAGAAGGACCGGGCACGGCGCGGGTCGTAGCCGAGTGGATGACCAGCGGCTATCCAGAGCTTGACCCCCATCAGTCCGACATTGCCCGCTTCTATTCGTTCGACCGTACTGAAGAACACGTCCTCAATCGAGCCGCGGAACACTTCAACAAGACCTATGGCATCGTCCATCCACGCGAACAATGGGAGACAGATCGAAATCAGCGGGTCGCTCCCTTCCATGATCGCACGCAGGCTTTGGGGGCCGTCTACTTCCAGGCCGGCGGATGGGAACGTCCCCATTGGTACGAATCCAATGCGCATCTCGTGGAGAAGTACGCTGTTGCCAATCGTGAGCATGAATGGGATGCCCGGTGGTGGTCGCCAATCCAGAATGCCGAACATCTCGCCATGCGCGAAAACGTCGGGATGGTGGACCTTACTGCCTTTGTCATCTTCGATTTCGAAGGACCCGGCGTTGTCGACTACATGCAGAAGATGACAGTCAACCAGGTCGACAAACCGGTCGGCTCGGCCATCTACACCCCGCTCCTGACCGAGAAGGGCGGCTTCAAGGCCGACTTGACCGTGATGCGACTCGGCGACGATTATTTCCGAGTGGCGACCGGCGCTTTCGACGGCCCCCGTGATGAGTCGTGGTTCCGTAAGCACCTACCCGGCGACGGTTCCGTCACACTGACGGACCGAACGGAAGACATCTGCACCATCGGCGTCTGGGGACCCCGGGCCCGCGACCTCGTCTCGACCTTGACGAGCGACGACATCTCCCACGAAGGATTCCCGTACGGAACCACCAAAGTGGCGACCATCGCCGGGTTGTCGGCCCGGATGTTCCGCATCTCCTATGTCGGCGATCTGGGATGGGAAATCTACGTTGACATGGCGGACGGTCCCGCACTTTGGGATGCTCTCTACGACGCGGGGCAGGAGTTCGGCGTCGTCCCGGTTGGCGCCGGGGTCTACGGGACCACCGGTCGGATCGAGAAGGGCTACCGACTGATGGGTGCCGAACTCGAATCCGACTTCACGCCGGTCGAGGCGGGCTTGGCCCGACCCAAGGTCAAGTCAGCCGACTTCATAGGGAAGGCTGCCTATCTGGCCGCTCGGGAAGCGCCGGTCACGACGACCCTGTGCACGCTGTCGGTGGACGATCACACGTCTGCCTCCGGCGTCAAGAGGTACATGACGGGTACCGAGCCGATCTTGACCCTCGACGGTGAGCGGATCCTCGACGCCCACGGGCGAGTGTCGTATGTGACTACGGCCGGAGCAGCTCCATCGCTTGGAAAGTACCTGCTGTTGTCGTATCTGCCACCCGAACATGCTGTCGAAGGAACCAAGCTCAAAGTCATGTATATGAATGAGCTGTTTCCGGTGACGGTCGAGAGGGTCGGATCACAGCCGCTGTTCGATCCGGACGACGCGCGGATCAAGCAGTGAAGGTCCTCGTTCTTGTAAAACGGGTGCCGGCGCCGGGCGCCAAGATCAACATCACTCCCGATGAACAGGCAGTCGATACGAAAAACCTCGGGTTTGCGATGAGTCCGCACGAAGAGTGCGGGGTCGAGTTGGCCGTTCAATTGGTTGAAGCCCACGGAGGCGAGTCGACGGTAATGACCCTCGGGGGTCAGGAAGCCGAAGAACAACTCCGGTATGCCGTCTCGCTGGGGGTGGACAACGCAGTCCTCGTACAAGCCGATACCGACGATTGGGATCCCATGGCCACCGCCGCAGCGCTGGCCGGGGCGATCACCGAGGCCGAAGCAGGCGAGCCTTTTGACCTCATCATCTTCGGCAACGAATCAGCCGATTCCGGCGGCTATCAGGTGGGGATTCGGGCCGCGCATGCGCTAGGTCGACCGATCGTGTCAGGCATCAAAGCCATCGAAACCGACGGCGACCAGATCAGAGCCCGGCGCCAGACAGTGGCCGGTCTTGAAGAGTATCGGCTGACCATGCCGGCGATCGTGGCCGTGAAGGAAGGAATCACGCTGCCTCGCTATCCAACGATGAAGGGTCGACTTAACGCTCGCAAGGCCGACGTCAAGGCTTCGTCACAACCCCATACGCCGGGCGGTCAGAAGAAGATCCGGCTCATCCCCGCCCCCGAAACGGTATCCAACACCGTTGTCCTTGGCGAAGGCGTCGAATCCGCCGGCAAGATCGTTGACCTCTTGGTCGAGTTGGGGGTCCTGACATGAAAGTCCTCGTTCTCGTTGACCATGACCGCGGAACCCTTGACGAGTTGACACTCCAGGCGTTTACGGCGGCCCGATCGCTCGGGACAATCGAAGCGGCGATTCTTGGCGACTACGAATCACTGGCGCCGACCGTGGCCGAGTACGGCGCCGCGACGGCCCACGTGATCACGCATCCGCTGCTGGTCGATTACGGCTCGGAAGCCTGGGCAGATGCTTTGGTTCAGGCCATGCTCATATCCGGGGCCCAGGCAATAGTTGCTCCAGGGACTGATCGAGGAAACGAGGTCCTGGCCCATGTTGGGGCGTTGTTGAATGCGCCGATGGTCGCCAATTGTGTTGAGATCACCGCTGCCGACGGAGACTGGTCGATGATCCGCACGCGCTGGGGTGGGTCGCTCCTGGAAGAGACCACGCTCACGGCCGATCGCAAACTCGTGACGATTACGCCCCACGCCGTGGTTGCCGAACCTGCTCCGGCCGCCGGCACTGTTCAACGCATCGAGGTGGACCTGGATGACTCGGTTGCTCGGACGATTGTCGCCGACCGGGTTCAAGCCGAAAGCGGGCTCACCCTGCAAACCGCCCCGGTCGTCGTTGCCGGGGGACGCGGCGTCGGCAGCCCGGAGAACTTCGCCGCCCTGGATGAACTTGCCGGCCTCATTGGAGGCGCGGTTGGATGCAGCCGGGTGGTGACCAACAACGGGTGGCGGCCGCATTCGGATCAGGTTGGGCAAACCGGCAACCGGGTGGCGCCAGACCTATACATTGCTTGTGGCATTTCAGGGGCGATCCAACATTGGGTCGGCATGATGGGATCCAAACGAGTTCTGGCGATCAACACGGACCGGGAGGCTCCGATGGTCACCAAGGCCGATTATGCGGTGATTGGTGACGTCAACGAGATCATCCCCGCAGTGATCGCAGCCCTCAAAGCCCGCTAACCCCCTTCGACGAGTGTGCTTACGGTTCGGAATATCGAGCCTGGATGCACACTCGTCTCGAGTCGTCCCGGTAGTTCCGAAACGAGTGTGCTTACGGTTCGCAATATCGAGCCTGGATGCACACTCGTTCTGATGGGGTAGTGAGCCCTCGACGGATACCAAGGCGCGGTCACGACGCGACGGTCCATCCCGGATCGCCAGCCGTCGCGGACTGATGTTGGAATCGACTTCCGAACGCCAGGACCGTCCTGAGGCAACTGGCCGGGTCAGACACGAGGGCTTCCCAGGTGAATCGCAAGACGTTGTATCCGGCCGCCGTAGCCGCATTATCACGAGCTCGATCTCGCTCGAAGTCTTCGGTTTTGCTATGCCACAAACGTCCGTCAAGTTCGATGATTAGCCGCCAGTCTGGAACATATAGATCTACTCGCCCGGCAGTCGGCGCCCACGGCAATGGGGCTTGACGGGCCAGGCCGGGAAGGTCGGCTTCGGCGAAGATCTCCCACGCAACGGCTTCCAGTTCGCTCTCGGTCGGCACGTAGCCGCCAGCCGATATCTCCAAGATGATCGGTCGCATCGTGGCCATCCCTCGCATGCGATGCCCCTGATAGCGCAGGTAGATGTCTTGTAGCTCGGCGAGTGCGTCTGGGTTGCGCAAGACAAGATCGTCGACAATTCGTGCTGTTCGGCGAGGGCTGATCCAAGGCGCCGTCACGAAGACGGTTTCCGGAGCGGTGGCCACCGGGAGGCCGTCAATATCCAGCACGGCGGTCGTCTTGAAGAACTGAGACCTTGTGACTCGGGCGGTTCGAGATCGCCCGTCACCAGAGTACGGAATAGTGATCTCGGGCATGTTGGGGTGGACAAATCGGTTGAACTGGTGAATCGCCGCCGCCGACCGGCCGCTGATGAAACAGTCGTCTCGACTCAGCGCGGCGATCCATAGGCGTCGATGGATCGTGTCAGGGCTTCCAGCCACGACCCAGATGGTCCTCGATTGGGCTATCCACTCGCCCGATGTGCACCGACTGGCGATGAAACTCTTCTGTATGCCGAGCTCGGTGAGCTGTCGGTAGCTGAGAACACCGTGCTGTTTGCTGGCCAGTTCTCCCGGTGCTTGTCGGTTTGGTATCGCATTCATGCGGCCACAGTGCGGTATTCGTCCCAAGCATGCAAGGGGTGTGAATGGACATTTGCCGCCAAGCCCCGGTTCTGTTCCCATCAAGTCGAGTGTGCTTACGGTTCGGTATATCGAGCCTGGATGCACACTCGACTGAAGCCGCCCCGGTAGTTCCCAGACGAGTGTGCTTACGGTTCGGTATATCGAGCCTGGATGCACACTCGTCGAAGTAAGAGGTGGGCGAAACGCGAAAACGGAGTTTAGGAATCGGTGTTCGTCTTTGTGCCTCGGGCCGAAGCGGCGA
>JAOUMT010000166.1 GCA_029881355.1 Acidimicrobiia bacterium
TGACCGGGCTCAGTGGGATTCGTCGACGCTGTGGACATTGCCAACGGCGTTGGGGTCGTGATCCCGATCGTGGATTCGGTAGGCGGAGAATTGCTGGTTGTGGCTACTCCGGCATCTACACCACATCCTGTGAGAGCCAGTGCCAGCAGAGCGACCATTAGGTGTCGCATGATCCACTCCTTTCCCCACCAGTATCCGTCCCCCGACGGGCGCAAATCAGGGGCTGAGTACCCAGCGTGTGAGGTTTTGGATTCGCCTTCCGGGTCCAGCGGGAAGTCGAGCTAGGAGCGTTCCTCGGCGATTGAGTTGCCCCCATCGACGACCAGACACTGACCGGTCGTGTAGGCCGCCCCGGGTGTCGCGAGCCACGCAACCGCGCTGGCTACTTCATCAGGAGTGGCGCTCCGGCCCATCGGCGTTGCCAGTCCCTCGGTCTTCTCGTTCGGAGTCTGAGATCCCGTTTCGATCCACCCCGGCGCAACCGCATTGACGGTGATCCCATCGCCGGCGTGATCGACGGCCAGGGCCCGGGTCAACCCGACGACCGCGGCTTTGGCGGCGGCATACGCCGGGTCATGTCGCATAGCCATGACGGGTCCGGTGACACTCGCCACCGAGATGATCCGACCCCACCCCTTGCGTTGCATGTGGGGTATCGCCGCCCGAGACGCAAGAAAGACGGTGTCCAGATTGCGCTCGATAGAAGCTCGCCAGAGCGGGTAGGGGAGTGCCGGCGCCAGGCCGGCCTCGTCTTCGCCGGATTCGGTCACGCTGGTCATCCCGGCGTTGTTGACCAGAATGTCTATCGAGCCGAACGCCGCAATCGTTTCTTCGACAATTCGAGCAACGGTTGCCTCGTCCGTCAGATCGCCGAAGGTACCGTGAGCGATATAACCCTCAGTTCGGATCTCGGCGGCCCGTTCGTGGATCCGTTCGGTGGTCGAGGTCACCATCACGCTCGCGCCTAAAGCGGCCAGCATCCGGGCCGCGGCAAAACCGATACCTGTGGGACTGCCAGCTCCGGTAACCAGGGCGGCTTTGCCCTCAAGGGAAAACAGTGGCGGTGTCAGCCGGAGGTCCGTGTCTGGAATTTTCGGGGCGGGTCGAGCCGGGTTCCGTCTCTCGAAGTCACGCGCTGGTGCCTTGTTTCACTGCCCGTCTGAACATTCCGACACCCTCGGCGAGTTCCGCCTCGGTTACGACTAGCGGGGGGATCCAGCGGATGACGTTGCCATATGCACCGCAGGCCAGCAATAGGAGTCCCTCATGTTCTGCAGCCTTGAGGACGGCTTTCGCAGTTGCCCCGTCCGGTTGGCCGTTGGCATCAATAAACTCGGTGGCGATCATGAGACCAGGACCCCGGACGTCGCCGATACGATCCGGATACTCGTCTGCGACCTCGTTCAGCATTCCCGTTAGGACAGCTCCGAGGCTGGCGGCCCGGGCAACCAATCCTTCTTCTTCGATGACATCAAGCGTGGCAATGGCGGCCGCAGCCGCGACGGCGTTGCCACCGTAGGTGCCGCCCTGCGAACCGGGCCAACCCTTGCTCATGAGCTCCGTTGAGGCGGCTATCGCCGAGAGTGGGAATCCTGAGGCGATGCCCTTCGCCATGATGATGATGTCTGGCACAGCCTCGCCATGCTCATACGCCCAGAATCTTCCGGTTCGTCCAAACCCGGTTTGGACCTCGTCAGCGGCGAACACAATCCCGTGCCGGCGGCATCGTTCGGCGATACCCTCAAGGAAACCGGCCGTGACTGGCACATATCCGCCTTCGCCAAGCACTGGTTCGATAAACACCCCGGCGGTTTCTTGTGGAGATGTTTGGGTAGCGAGAAGGTGGTCGAACTCGCGAAGGCAGAAAGCAGTTGTCTCATCCTCGGACCACCCGTATCGATATTGCGTCGGGAAGGGGGCCACGAATACACCGGACATGAGCGGTTGCAAGCCGGCTCGATAGGCGGTCTTGGAAGTGGTCATGGCAAGCGCCGCGGTCGTTCGGCCGTGGAAAGAGCCTTGGAAAACGATGAGGTTGGTGCGGCTGGTCGCTTGACGAGCCAGACGAACCGCCGCTTCTACGGCTTCGGTACCGGCGTTCGCGAAGAAGAGCGAGTCGATGCCGTCAGGCAGGTGTGCCCCGAGTCGCTCGGTCAGTTCCAACAAACGGGGATGCATCACCGTCGTGACCTGTCCGTGGATCAGCTGGCCGGCCTGGCGGCGGACCGCCTCGACGATCTTGGGGTGGCAGTGTCCCGTTGAGGTGACGCCAATTCCCGAAGTGAAGTCAAGGTAGGCCCGGCCTTCAGCGTCGAACAGTCGGCTTCCTTCGCCACGTACCGCCAGGACATCGGTTGACTGGTTGAGGAGCGGAGAAAGACTTGCCAACATTTTCAGTCCTATCGCGAGGGTGAGATGACGATAATGAATACCAATGTCGGTAGATTATCCGACTCTGTCGACGGACGGTTGAAATCGAAGCGGCGGAATCGAGACACACAACCCACGGCCCGGCCAGCCGAACTGATGAAGGCCACGGACTCGCCCTAGTGCCCGGTCCCGAGCGAAGCACTGAGGCGTAGCTGGGCTTCAGAGAGCGCCGCCAGCAACGTGACATAGAGCGGCATCCTGTTCGGTGCGCAACACCCGACCTGGAGGCGGCCGACCTGAGCCCCGGCCGACTCGAGATGAGCAATAGCTTCACCCGCCAGTCCGGGATTCGACGGCACCGCGTCGAGTCGTCGTCGAGCCTCACTGAGCGTTTTAGCCAATTCGATCATCTGCGGGCTGCGCCCCGGGTCACAGCAGGTCTTATGCAGTTTGATCAAGGCCGCGTCACCGTCGTCAAGAGCGTCGGCGACCGATAAGATCTGGACGGTGGGGTCATGCATCGAGCACGAGCCTAGTTTCTATCGGCCCGATGAACTCAAATGGGCTGCGAGGTCGGGGCGGTCGGTGATGAGGCCGTCGACGCCTAGGTCGATCAAGCGCTGCATCTCGTTCAAGTCGTTGACCGTCCATGGCATCACGAGGAGCCCTGCCTCGTGAGCGGCTTCGATGTTGGCATCGTCGACGGTACGGAAGCTCGGGGACCACACCTCTGCTCCACGAGCGGCCAGGTCGGCAAAGTCGGGGACTTCACGAGCAGCGGTCAGCGCCGAGAGTCGGACGCGGGATCCGGTCGCATGAATGGCCCACAGTGAGCGGTGATCGAAGCTCTGTACCGTTGCTCGGTCAAGCATCCGGCGAGCGTCGAGGAGGTCAAGCAGCGTCTGCTCGAAACGGCCGACCGTCACCCCGTCGAAGTCGTCGCCGATGAGGTCGGGGCGGTTGGGCACGCGCTTCGTCTCGATGTTGAAACGTACTTGTGACGCATTCGCTCGCTGTTCAGCGCCCTTGGCTTCCGACGCTGCGTAAAGGCCCACGAAGTCGAAGAGGTCTTCCAGAGTGATGATCTCGAATTGAGCTCCAGCGAGGGTGGTGGCCTCGGTGTCCTGCGCCGGGAAGGCCGATGGGTCAGGGTTACGGTCGCAGCGATACGCGGCGAGCTCGTCCAACGTCAATCGGCTGATCTGTAGGTCCTCGCTGGGTGTTGCCGGGTCGTCGGGGTCGGCGGCACCTGCTGAGGCGTCAGGCCGAAGACCGCATTTGGCCGGGTCGACGAACGGGTCGTGCCACACGACTAGCCGTCCATCGGCAGTGAGATGGAGGTCTAACTCAAGCGTCGTCATGAGCTCGTCCAGGGCTAATTCGAACGACGGTAGGGTGCTTTCGGGCTTGAGACCTCGCGCTCCCCGGTGGCCTTGAAGGATGAGATCGGTTTCGGTCTTCGCCAAAACGGTCTCACCGGAGGCCGGCTCAGTCGCATCGCCGCACGCCGCAAGCAACAAAGTCAAGCCCACGAGAGCGGAGCCGAGCCAGGGAATCCGGTGCCTGGTATCCATAGGACGCAGTCTCGCAGGCTCTCTCAAGAGCGACCGTGACCCGGCAGGTCCTAGATAGTGACCTGCCTACATTCGTTCCCGTACTAATCGGCCCACCGGTTGCTTGGTGGTGAGCCGCCCGGACCTGGTCTGGCTACCTGGTTGTTAGCCATCGACCGATCAAAATGGTTCCATAAGCGCTGACAAGCGCCATCGTTACGAATCCAATCTCAATCGCAACCGGGTAATCGCCATACGAGTCAACCGGGCCGAGCTTTATCGCGTCCAGAAGGATGAACAGGGCAATTCCCCCCAACATTCCGAACCCAAAGGCAACAGCTGCCGACCGTGGTGCGTTGCCTTGGCGGATCATCGGAAGGCTGAAAATGAGCATCCCGATGCCCATCAGCCCGCCCCATAATGGAAAGGCCCAGGCCACCAAGCCGGCCGCGGTCCCGAGTCCAACGAGCCCGATTCCCACCACGCCAGCCTTCTCTAACCCGAGTTCGTGGCGAATCCCGACCATTTCTGTCAGGGTTAACAATCCGGCGGTGATGATTGCGACAGTCATCACGCCCCAGATTGCTTCTTCGGTACCGTCGAACGCGCCGGATTGGTTTTCGCTGATTCTTGCCGCGATAGTCAGAGCTGCAACTGCAATCCACAGCAGTCCTGCCCCAACTCCGGCCGTCCCGAACCGTCGGACATCCGAATGGCTCTCTTTGATCTTGGTCACCATGTCTACGCCTCCTGGATCGAGCCCGTCGATATACAGACGTCTGATCGGAGGAATCGGGTGACAGCGGAGGCTCTGGTTAGGCGGGATCTGGTTCGGGCGGATTAGCCGCGAGGTACTCGAGCGCTCCGTCGACGGCGCGGCGGGCTTGCCGTTGGAAGAGGGCGTTGAGGAGCGGGTGGAGGGGGGTCATCCAGCCTGGGGTTCCCGTCTGGTTGTGGAACGTGAGCTGGGTGCCTTGCCGGGCAGGTCGGAACGTGAGCGTGTCGACCGACCAGAACGGGCCGATTGGTCCTTCGTACCGGACGGTGCGGCCAGTGTCGACGGCGACCAGCGTTGAGGTCGCGGTCATCTTGAGCGGACCGCGAGTCAGCGTCGATTCATACTTCGAGTTTAGTTCGAGGCGATTCCCGTGAGTTCTTTTCGAACTCGTCACGTTCGGATTCCACTTCGCGAGATCGTCCATGTCGGCCAGCATCTCGAAGACGTAGAGGGGCGGTTGACTAACTTCGATTTGATGCGAGAACCCGATCATATGGTCATGCTAGGACACTCATCAACTGAGACGTCACACATGCCAAGCTCGCATACCGCCCTGAGTTTGAGCAAACGGTGTGTTCCGGCAAACGCGATAGTTACTTCGCTGACCCGGCAGATTGCCCAGCAGGCCACGTCTACTCGCGTCCGATCATCCCCGACTTGGGACGCAACCGTACGGTTGGGCGGTTTCATTGGGTGTGCGGTTCTCTTCGCCTCGTTCTCGATTGGAGGAGTCACCGCCGATGCCTCTCAATCGACCCTCGCCGAACTCGTCGCTGCAGCCGACATAGCGGACGGATCAAGTCGTTCCAGGTCACCGATCCCGGCTTCGAACTGGTGGTTGATCTGCGTTGACCTAGCCGCCTGAACCGACGGTAGTGGTGGTGCTGGTCGATTGATCGGGTGACGTCGTCGGTTCGACCGGCGGTGGGCTCACGACGACCTGGGTAAGCAGCACCTGCCAGGCGATATCGAGATCGTTGGATGCCGGTACCGGAAGCAGCGGGAGAGCGGCAATCGTCTTATCGACCCGGAACAGGACTTCCTTGATGACGGCCGGCTCCCAATCGGGATAATCCGTTTGTACGTCACCCAGAATGGTCCTGGCGGTCTGAACGTCAGCTTTTGCGAGGCCATAGTTGGCCTGGAACAGGAAGAGGCGGGCCCGCGACAGCAGCTCCATCGAGCGCAGCAACTCGACCTGGCGCACGGTCTCGGCGTTGGCATCAACGAGGCCGGCCGTCAGTCCGGCCTGGATCATGTCCAAATCATCTAGGCGGTTTGTGTGGTCGTCAATCTGACTGGCCATGGTTGTGATTTGCGTGTCCAAATCTTGCTGGGCCGACTCGATGGCGGTGAGGCGCTCAGGCATCCCGGCTTCTGCCTCGGTAAGCGTGGCGACCTGGGTCTCCAGGTCGGTGAGTCGGGCGTCTGCCGAGTCGAGACGTTCCGCTGCAGTTTGCGCCGCCACTGAGTTTGAGGCGATGGGGTCTAGATACCGTTCCTTCACGATCGGCCATCCGTAGTAGATGGCGATGCCGATTCCGACCAGGATGGCGAGAACGAGAACGATCTTGATGAGGCGCCAGAGCTGCCTCAAAAACCGACGAAACGCTCCAGG
>JAOUMT010000167.1 GCA_029881355.1 Acidimicrobiia bacterium
CGGAGAAACTTTGGAACGTATCAGATCCCTGAAAATGTCCCATTCCTGCGTGACGGCGTGGGTCACCTGTTGCCCTCCATTAACGAATTTTATCCACAGACCTATCCACATTATGTGGAAAACGAAGCGGGTGTGCCCGATCGTCTGCGGAAGACCCGGTAACGGGAAGTGAACGCCAGGTTCCGCTAGAGAGGACTGTAGAGGGGAGGAGTAGCTGCTGACAAGAGTGAGAAAATCGGGCCTAAACGTACTCGAGTACTGGGCCTGATTCTGCAAAACCCCAGCGTGAAGGGCATTTTTGTTCACTTCGATTTCGCGAGTTTGGCAGCGTTTCGGACCGAATCGACCCGCGTCGACTTTTCGCGACCTACCGGAATTCTTCGCGGGTTGCCAAGCAGGGGCCTTAAGTAAGAGGTCGCGACCGGGCGGCTGCTTTGACAAGGTATGCGGGGATTCGTAACCTTCTCGTCACCTCACCTCTCGGGAGACCCCATGAAAAGAACCTATCAACCCAATGTGCGACGCCGCAAGCGTAAGCACGGATTCCGCTCAAAGATGCGAACGCGTGCTGGTCGCGCCACCCTGAGTCGCCGTCGCGCCCGGGGCCGTCAGCGGATTGCCGCCTAAGGTTTCTACGCTCCGCGGCCGCGCCGACTTCGACCGGTTGTATGCCAAGGGCCGCCACCACCGAATTGGTGGTTTGACCGTGATTCTCGCCCCCGCTCTCAGCGAACCCGGAAGGGTCGCATTTGTAGCCAGCCGCAAGGTTGGTGGCGCAGTGGCGCGGAATCGTGCCAAACGCCGTATGCGAGCTGCCCTGGCCAGGATCGACCCAAATCCCCGCGTTGACGCCGTCTATTCGGCCACTACCAGCGTCCTGTCGGCGCCTTTTAGTGACCTGGTGCGATGGATGGACGAGGCCAACCATGTCTAGACGGATCGCCTTGCTGCTCATCGCCGGCTACCAAAAAACGGTATCTCCCTTACTGGGGAAGAATTGCCGCTACCAGCCGACTTGTTCCCGTTACACCTATGAGGCGATCGAGCGATTCGGCGTAATGCACGGCGTTTCCCTCGGCGCCAAACGACTAGCTCGATGTCATCCGCTTCGAGAGGGCGGATATGACCCTGTACCTGAAAGAGAACGCATCTCGTGATTGATTTCATCGCACGTCCCCTCGCCACGGTTTTGGCGCTGTTTTTCGACTTTGCTCCCAGTCTGGGCATGTCGATCATCCTGCTGACGCTCTTGATCAACACGATCCTATTTCCGCTGGTGCTAAAACAGACCCGGGCGAGCCGCGCTTTCACGGCGCTGCAACCCCAGATCAAAGCTTTGCAGGCTAAATACAAGGATGATCCTCAAGCCATGCAGAAGGAGATGGCCGCCATCCAACGCGAGAGCGGGGCGACTCCCCTGGGTTGCCTCGGCCCGATGATCGTTCAGATGCCGATCTGGTTCGCTCTTTTTCGCATGTTGCAGAAGCCCCTCGATTTCGTGCCGGTCGAAACCGGCCTCCATGACGCGATTGCCGCCGGTCAGACCACCTTCCTCGGTATGGACCTGATGGGAACGGCAACCAGCGCCTGGTCATCCGGCTTCGTTGCGGTACTCCCCTACGCCCTGGCCATCATGCTCATGATCGCCGCCCAGTACTTCCAGCAAGTCCACTCCCAGATGGGCATCCAGCAGGACACGAGCGCCCAAGCCCAGACAATGCAGAAGATCACCCGGGCCATGCCGATCTTCTTCGGGGCGATTGCCATTCAGTTCCAGGCCGGGGTTATCGTCTACTGGGCTACTTCGAACCTTTTCCGCCTTGCCCAGCAGGCATTCATTTTCAAGATCGACGGCAGACCTCAGCGACCATCGGAAGACGGTAACGACGAGGAAGATGCTGCGAGTAAAGAGCTTGAGGCTCCGGCTGCACCGAAGAAGCCTCAGGGATCAAAAAAGCGCAATCGGCGCAGGAGGAGTTGACGTGGAAGTTGAATGGGTCGAGGTACACGGAAAGACGGTTGATATCGCCGTTGGCGTGGCGCTTGAGGAGCTGGGGATTTCCGACCGGGAATTGGCAGACATAGAAGTCATCGACGAAGGCGTGCGGGGAACGTTGGGGTTTGGCAAGAAGGACGCCATTGTCCGGGTGAAACCTAAGCCAATGCCTAAGAAGCGGAGACGACGCACCAGGAAACCCCGTGAAGGGGAAGCCATTGACAGTCGAGAGAACAGCCAAACACGCCAGAATCGGCCGAATCAGCGGTCAGGACAGGGCGGTCAGCAGCAGCGTTCGTCCGGCAACAAGCGGCAGACACAGAATAAGCCCCAGGCCGAAGATAAGGAGAAGATCGTCGTGAACAGAGACGAACAAGCCGATGTTGTACGGGACTTCCTCAACGGTCTGCTGAAGGCTTTTGGCCTTGAAGGCGACGTTCAGGTGGTCGTGGAGGACGACGCCGTTGTTGCGCAGGTATTTGGGGACCAGACCGAAGCCCTGGTTGGCGAGCGCGCGGTCATACTGCAGGCAGTCCTGGAACTGACCCGCACGGTTGTCCAGCGACAGACCCACGATGGCGTACGGATCCGGCTGGATATTGCCGGCTATCGAGAGCGCCGCCGGGAAGCCCTGGCCATATATGCCGAACGCCTCGGTCAACGGGTCCTGGAGGACGGCGCTGAGCTTCAACTGGAACCCATGAACGCGGCGGATCGCAAGGTGATCCACGACTCTGTCGCCGAGATCGCGGGCATCCGGTCGTACAGTGAAGGCGAAGAACCTCGCCGGTTCGTGGTTCTCGGCCCCGATGGCTCCGTTGCTCCATCGGACGACGAAGACACTACGCAGGATGGTGACGACGATGGTGCGGACGACGACCGCTCGTCGGAGGAATAGCCACCACTGTTTCACGTGAAACAAAAGGGCACTACTATCCGGTAGTGCCCTTTTCTGTGCTCGAACAGGTTCTCGGTCGCCCGGCCAAAGATGCCGAGTGTGACCTCATGCAAGCGTTCGCTGGGTGGCTCGGCACCGAAGGCGCCGACGCAGGCGGGATCGGACCTCACGAATCGAGCCGATTGTGGGATCGCCACCTGCTCGACTCAGCAGCCTTCAGCACGTGCTGGTCGACGCCTCCAACGGAGTGCTTGGACCTCGGGTCGGGCGCCGGACTTCCAGGCATCGTCCTAGCTATCCTTTGGCCCGGTACTGAGATGCTATTGGTGGATCGGAGCGGCCGACGGGCACGCCTCATGCGCCGGGCGATCCGGATCCTCGGCCTCGAGAACGTTTCCGTCGTGCAGCGGGACGTTTTCGAGTTGGCAGGCGAACGTGAGGCGCTGGTCATGCGCGCGACGTTGCCTCCGGCTTCGGCGGCCGGGCTCTGCGGAGACCTTCTAGCGCCAGGTGGGCAGGCAGTGGTCGGTTTGAGTCGCTCCCAGGCCCCCAGGAGCGCCGAGCAGTGGACAAAGCAAGGGGAAGCCGTTGGTGTGCCCGGCCTGGAAACCCGGATTGAAGCCGTAAAGGTCCTTGACCCACCGGCCTGGATGCTTATCATGTCCAAATCGTGACTCATCGAGAAACCCGAATCATCGCGCTCGCCAACCAAAAGGGGGGCGTTGGAAAGTCGACGACGTCCATCAATCTGGCTGCCGCGCTGGCGTACCAGGGACAGAAGATCTTGTTGGTGGACCTTGATCCACAGGGAAACGCCACGTCTGGTCTGGGAATCGACCGATCGAGCGTTGAGCAGTCCGTATACGAGGTGCTTCTTGAGGACGTCCCGGTAGAGGACGTGGTCGAGCCGACCAGCGTCCGGGACCTGTTCGTATTGCCGGCCACGATCGATCTCGCAGGTGCAGAAATCGCCCTCGTTTCGGCCTTTTCTCGGGAACAGCGGCTGAAGATGGCGCTGAAAGGCATCGACGGTGAGTTCGACTACATCCTCATCGACTGCCCCCCATCCCTCGGCCTCCTGACGATCAACGCGCTGGCGGCCGCCCAAGAGGTGCTCATCCCGATTCAGTCGGAGTATTACGCCCTGGAGGGCCTCAGCCAGCTCTTGCGGAATGTCGAGCTCGTTCAGAAGAACATCAATCCTGAGCTGGTGGTGCACGGAGCGGTTCTCACCATGTATGACGCCAGAACAAACTTGTCCTCCGATGTCGCCACGCAGGTCCGGGAGTATTTCGGGGATCGGGCCTACCGAACCATGATCCCCCGTTCGGTGCGGCTTTCCGAGGCTCCATCGTACGGTGAACCGATCGAGGCGTTCGACCCGATGAGTCGGGGCGCGATCGCCTACCGTGAGCTGGGCCGTGAATTTCTGGCGAGACACAACAAGGAGTAGCCGACGACATGGGCACACGACGCACAGGGCTTGGTAGGGGACTCGACGCTTTGATCCCGCACGTAGACGAAGAGCCACCGGCTGACTTCGCGCTCGTTTCCGTTGGTTCCATCGTCCCCAATCCGCAACAGCCCCGCTCGTCATTCGATCCTGAGCGGTTGGCTGCCTTGGCGGCCTCGATCCGCGAGGTCGGGATTCTCCAGCCGCTCGTGGTTCGCCCGGCCGAAGACGGGACCTACATGCTCGTGGCGGGCGAGCGGCGACTGAGGGCCGCTCGCGATGTTGGGCTGGACGAGGTGCCGGTCGTGATTCGGACGGTCGATGGGGACGAAGTGTCGCTGACGTCGGCGCTCATCGAGAACCTCCAGCGAGAGGATCTCCGTCCGCTCGAAGAGGCCGCCGCGTATAAACAACTACTGGAAGATTTTGGGTTAACTCACCAGGAGATTGGCGACAAGGTTGCCAAGAGCCGCTCAGCCGTCTCCAATTCGCTGCGGCTGCTTACCCTGCCGGCGGCCATTCAAGGGATGGTCGAGCGAGGCGAACTGTCAGCGGGTCACGCCAGGGCGCTGGTTGGCCTTGAAGATCAGGCCTATGCCGAACACATCGGGCAACGCGCCGCGGCCGAGGGGTGGTCGGTCCGGCAGGTGGAGGATGCGGTCCGGAATCGGTCTGAGAACCCTCCGCGGAACACACCCAGCGAAAAGCCGCTGCGGCCGGTAGCGATTATCGAACTCGAGCAGCGACTCGGCGAGCGCCTGGGGACTCCAGTAGCGATCAAGCACGGATCGGCCAGTCGGGGAAAGATCATGATTTCGTACAGTTCGGTGGCCGACCTGGAGCGGATCTACCGGGTGTTTTACGAATAACCGGTTCAGGCTCCGAATTGTTCTGCTGCGCACGCGAAGAAGTCGACGACGCCGTGCCCGATCAGCTCGGCTGCCTTTTCGTCAAGGGCTGCTGAGGTGACAATCGTCGGCGATCGCGTCCCCCTGAGCATTGCCGAAGCCCGGCCACCGGTTGGCAGCCCCAACCGGGTGGCGACGCATTCGGCCAGCAGGCTGCCTGCCTCAGACCGGGCCAGGTCGGACTCGAAGAAGTAGACACATTCGGGGTCCTGGTCTGCGTTGGCGAGACAGACGCTTAGGTGCGCTCCTAAGCGGTTCGCTCGACGTGCCCTGATCGGAGCCGGGGGAAACACGTCGACACTGCGAGACAGCAGGGGAGAGGCACCTAATTTCTGGAAATAATTGGCCAGGCTGGTGGCCAGGCGCCAGAGTTCGTCGGCGGCCGGACCTTCGTGAGCGGCCGGGTCGATGAAGATGCGAGCGCCAACGAGAGTGGTAGGCAGGGCTCGCATCCATTCTCGTTCCCGAATTCGCTCTCGACCCGCTTGGGGGGCGCCGCGTCGAATCGCAGTTAGTTCGCGCACCACGAGCGGACCGGCCACCCCGTCCTCGGCCATGCCCCGATTGGATTGGAAGTCCAGGAGAGCTTGATGCGTGTGTGGTCCAAAAACACCGTCGACCTTGTCCGCGTCGAACCCGAGGTCGTTGAGGCGTCGCTGGAGTTCCTCGACATCGTCGCCGCGAAGCATCGGGCTGCGACGGTAGAGGATACGATCGCCGAGCTGGTAGCTGGCCTCGTACAGACTCCGCCAGGTGTCCGAGCCGACGATGCCATCGAGGTCGAGGCCACGGGCGACCTGGAAGTTTTTGACAGCTTGGGCGGTGCCGTCCAGGTACTCGCCGGGCGGATCGGGAGCGAAGTCGAAGCCGAGCCCGATCAGCCGCTGCTGGATGTCACGGACTGCTTCTCCTGAATCGCCTTGCCGGTAGAGGCGCATCAGGCTCCTTGTGGGTGGCGTGCGAAATGTACTATCGGATGATCTGGTTGCCGCCAGGCAACCAGATCATCATCACTTCCAGTTTCTATC
>JAOUMT010000027.1 GCA_029881355.1 Acidimicrobiia bacterium
GCATGCGGGGCGACTTCTTCCACGACCACGGTCGTTGGCAGTCCGCCTGATGAGACTTCGTCGAGTTCGGCGATTACCCCCCAAACCAGCATTATCGGCGGAGAGGCCACCATGGGCATGCGGGAAACGTTTCCCGACCTCGGGCGAGATCACTTGTCGGACGAAGACACGGCCGCCGTTGTCGCCGGCACGCTTGCGCCGCCCGAATACAACTCCGTCCCTCCCACCTCAGGCACCCACGCTCCGTTCTGGGCCCCGTGCGGCGTTTACATCGAGGCGATCCCCGACATTGTCCAAATCCACTCGCTCGAGCATGGGGCGGTGTTGATTCAGTACAACCCCGAAATCGATCCCGCCGATATCTCCGCACTCGAAGAGTTTGCCCGTGAAAAAGGCGCCCACGTGGTTGTCGCTCCGAACCCGGCGGTGGTTCCCTATATCGTTTTGACCGCCTGGACCGTTCGGCTGGAGATGTCTACGCTCGATCTGGCCGCCGTCGAAGGGTTTTGGCTTGACTACGCCAACGAAGGGCCCGAGCGGGTCCCCTGTCCGTTCGAGGTCGACGAGTCGGCCGGGCAGTCCACCTAGATCGCCCCGTTGGTTAGCCGACCCGGAACGAGAACTCGTAGACGCCGGGATCGGGAATCCCCACCCGGGTATCCCAGACGATCCGCACTCGCTGCTGACCGGGCTCCCATTCGCGCAACAATGAACCCAGAGCCGACGGTTGCCACGAGTACTGCCCGGTCGCTTCTATGACCCTGACTTCGGATTCGGGGACCCGGACCCAGTTGGCGGCCAGATCTCCTGATCCGCGGAAGTCGATCCAGATCTCCACCCGGTAATCAACGGGAACGTCGATCTCGATGGACGTCTGACGTGGCACCTGGCTGTCTGGTTCGGGGCTGAGACCTTCAAGGATTTCGGGACGGGTGGCGTCCGAGGTGGTGGCGCCAGTCAACGCCCACCCCAGGCCCATCACGCCGAGCAGCAGCATGCCTAAACCAATGAATACCAAACGATACTGTCGATCCGTCATCGAGGGCGAGTCTAAAGCGGTCTGTTCCCAACCTGACCGGGCCGACCGGCTAGCGTGACGTCGATGCGTATCAACCCCGTACTGGCCGCCCAGGGCTCGTATCCCATGGCCCAACTTCAGGACAAGGCGCGTCAACTACGTGCCGACGGTGCCCCTCTGATCGATTTCTCCATTGGCGATCCGCGCGAGCCGACCCCCCCGGCAATCGCGCAGGCGTTACGCGACGCCGTTCCCGAAGTATCCCAATACCCGACAACTGCCGGGCTCCCCGAAACGCGCCAAAGCATCGCCGATTACGTCGAGCGGAGATTCGGGGTGGCGGTCGACCCGGATACCCAGATCATCCCGACATCGGGTTCCAAGGAAGCCATCTTCTCGACCCCGTTGGCGTTCGTGGACAGAAACGCAGGCGACGTCGTCATTCAAGCCACGCCCGGATATCCGGTCTACGAACGGGGTGCTGAGCTGGCCGGCGCCGCCGTTCACACGGTCGTGCTCGACGGTGACTTCGTTTTTCGCGCCGAACTGGTGCCCGACGACGTTTGGGAGCGCGCGTCAATGGTGTGGATCAACAACCCCCACAATCCGACCGGGTCGGTGATGACCAGGTCCGACCTTGAGGACTTCTACACCAAAACCCGTGAGACACAGACCTGGCTGTTGGCGGACGAATGCTACGTCGACCTCTACGAAGGCGTGCCGCCAACTTCGGCCCTGGAAGTGGCCGACGCCGATCAGTCAGGCTTGTTGTCCTATCTGAGCCTGTCGAAACGATCAGGCATGACCGGGTATCGGGCGGCGGCGATTGTCGGCGATGCACGCGCCATCGGTCATCTCAAAGCTTTGCGTTCTTCGGCGGGAACAGCCTCGCCAGAGTTTGTTCAAGCGGCCGCCCAAACTGCCTGGTTGAATGATGAACACGTCGCTCCCCGGCGGGAGACGTTCGCGACAAAAAGGGCAATTCTGCGCGAAGCGTTCGAGGACCTCGGCTTCGAGGCCGTAGCTTCAACCGCCGGCCTCTACCTGTGGGTGCGGGTGCCGGCAGCAATGGACGACGTGGCGATTACTGCTCGATTGCTTGACTCGCATGTCGTCGTGTCGCCCGGTCGAGTTTTTGGTCCAGGGGGAGAGGGATACCTACGGTTGGCGCTCGTGCCGACCGTCGAAGAATGTCGAGCAGCAGTGAAAGTGGTGACTGAATGTCTGACCGCCAGTTGATCGAAACCGCCTACGCGGGCAATGACCTATCGGCCGAGGTCCGTCAGGCCGTCGAACGGACCATTGCCCTGCTCGACACCGGACAGGTACGTGTAGCCGAAAAAACCGACGGGGAATGGGTGGTCAACGATTGGATCAAAGAGGCAATCTTGCTCTACTTTCGCATGACGGAGCTCCAACCCATGCAAGCCGGGCCGTTTATGTATTACGACAAGATCCCCACCAAGACCGACCTGGCGGCCCAGGGGGTGCGGGTCGTGCCGCCGGGCACCGTCCGGTATGGGGCCTTCTGCGAGCCGGGTGTCGTCGTGATGCCTGGCTACGTCAATATTGGCGCCTACGTTGGCTCGGGGACGATGGTCGATACGTGGGCCACGGTGGGATCCTGCGCACAGATCGGCAAGGACGTGCACCTGGCCGGAGGTGTGGGGATCGGTGGAGTGCTTGAACCACCCAACGCTCGCCCGGTGATCATTGGTGACGGCGCCTTCATCGGCAGTCGCTGCATCATCACCGAAGGGGCGATGATCGGCGACGGTGCCATTCTCGGAGCGAACACGACGCTCACCGCCACGATTCCGATCTACGACATGACGACCCGCGACAAGATCGAGTATCGCGGCGAAGTGCCGGAACGGGCAATCGTGGTTCAGGGCACCCGCCCCCGCGAGTTTGCCGGTGGGACCGCCTACCTGCAGTGTGCCTACATCATCGGCTACCGATCTGAGGAAACCGACAAGAAGGTCAGCCTCAACGATGCCCTGCGCACGTTCGGAGTGAGCGTATGAGCGACCTGCTCGACACGCTTATCTGGTTGGTGGACGTTCCTTCAGAAATTGGCAAGGAAGAGCAGATCTGCAATGAACTTCAGGGGCGCTTTTCGGCGACCTACGCCCATGACGAAGTCACCCGGGTGGGCAACGGTCTGGTGGTCGGTCGATGCGTCGGCAACCCCCTCATCCTGCTGGTCGGTCACATCGATACGGTGCCGCATCAAGGTCAGCCGAAGGCGTACGTAGCCGATGAGCGACTCCACGGTCTTGGGGCCTCGGATATGAAGAGTGGTGTGGCGGTCATGATCCATCTGCTTGAGGACCCAGCCGTCATCGACGGGCCCTACGACGTTGTTGGGGTCTTCTATGACAAGGAAGAAGGACCGATCGCGGACAATCAGCTCGCCACGATTCTGGACGCCGTCCCATTCTTGACCGAGGCCGAGTTCGGCATCGTTCTTGAGCCGACTGACCTCACCATGGAACTCGGTTGCAACGGAGCGATGAACGCTCTGGTGAAGTTTTATGGACGGTCCGCGCACAGTGCCAGGCCATGGTTGGGCGAGAACGCGATCACCAAGGCAGCCCCGCTACTCGCCAAGTTCGCCGCCAGGGAGCCGAAACCGACCAATCATGGCGGCCTTGATTTTCTGGAGGTAATGAGTCCCACCCTTGCCAAAGGCGGGGTGAGCCGCAACGTGATTCCTGCCTACTTCGAGTTCAACGTTTCCTATCGATTCCCGCCGACGCTGAGTCTTGATGAAGCAGAAGAACACCTCCGGGCCTTTTGTGCTGAGGCCGACGAAATCGAGGTGACCGATCGGGCTCTTGCTGCCCCGGTACCCGAAAACAACCCTCATATGGATCGTCTGGCGGCGATCACTCGTGCCCCGCGTGGTCCCAAGCAAGGCTGGACGGATGTGGCCCGTCTTGCCGAGTACGGTATCCCGGCGATCAACTACGGACCGGGCGAAGTGGCGATGGCTCACCAGCTGGCCGAATCGGTACCGATCGAGAATCTTGCCGTGGCCTGGGGTCACCTACGCACGTTGCTGACGGAGTAACCCGATGACGATTACGGCCCCCTATGGTTCGTGGGATTCCCCTTTGAGTGCCCGGCTGTTGACTGAGGCAGGTGTCGGCCTCGGCGGTGCCAGCATGGTTGGCGACCGGCTCTACTGGGTCGAAGCTCGCCCGACCGAGGCCGGTCGCATCGCCTTGGTTCGGCGCGAGCCCGATGGCACCACTCTGGACGTCACCCCGATCGGCTTCAACGCTCGCACTCGAATTCACGAATACGGTGGCGGAGCGGTCGGCATCGACGGCGATGTCGTGATATCCGCTTCGTTCCCGGATCAGCGGGTCTATCGACTCGATGGCGCCGACCCGGTTCCGATCACTCCTGAACCCGATATCGCGGCCGGCGCCCGATATGGCGATTTTGCCTTCCATGGTGATCTGGTGATCTGCGTTCGAGAACTACATCGGGTCGACGGCGAACCCATCAATGAAATCGTCGTCTTTCCGGTCGATGGCAGCCGCCCGCCGAGACCGATCGTCAGTGGACACGATTTCTTCTCGAATCCCCGGGTGAGTCCTGACGGATCCCGAGTGGCCTGGTTGGCTTGGGATCATCCCCGCATGCCGTGGGACGGAACCGAGCTTTTCTTCGGAGACATTGGCGCGGATGGAACTGTTTCGAACGTTGAGCCGGTGGCAGGGCACGCGACCGAATCCATCTTCCAACCGGAGTGGTCGCCCGACGGGTTTCTGCATTTCGTGTCCGATCGCACCGGCTGGTGGAACCTGTACCGGCGCGAACCCGACGGAACCGACACCGCATTGTGTGAGAAAGATGTCGAGTTCGGGCATCCCCAATGGGTGTTCGGGATGCGCCGTTACGCCTTCCTGCCGGACGGTCGAATTGCGGCCGTCTACCAGGAGGACGGATGGTTCCGGCTCGGGGTGATCGACCACGAGGGGATGCGGACCGTCGACCTGGATCGCTCCGATCTCGCACCCTCCATCTCCGTTGGCGGCGGGAAGGTTTGGCTGGTGGGCGGGGGACCGGCGCTGCCAGATGCCGTGTTCGGGGTCGACGTCAACTCGGGTGCGGTTGAGATCGTCAAGCAAGCTTTGTCGGTTGACTTCGATCCAGCTTTGTACTCGACACCTGAGAACATCACCTTTCCCACCACCGATGACGCCGTTGCTCACGCTTTTTACTATCCGCCGAACAACCCGGGCTTCGAGGCGCCAGAAGGTGATCTCCCCCCTCTGGTGGTTATGTCCCATGGTGGACCGACATCTGCCACGACGGCGGGCTTCCGACTCGAGAAGCAATACTGGACGTCCCGGGGGTTCGGAGTCGTCGATGTAAATTATCGAGGTTCAACCGGTTACGGCCGCGCGTATCGCAACGCGCTCGGAGGCCGCTGGGGGATCGTCGACACGGACGACTGCATCGCGGCCGCCAATTTCCTCGTCGCACGCGGAGACACCGACCCCACTCGGTTGGCGATTCGTGGTGGATCCGCCGGCGGGTACACGACCCTGTGTGCGTTGACGTTCCACGACGTGTTTGCGGTCGGCGCCTCATACTTCGGTGTCGCCGACTGTTCGGCACTCGCCGAGCACACCCACAAGTTCGAGTCCCGGTATCTTGATGGTCTCATCGGGCCGTATCCGGCCGCCGAGGCGTTGTACCGGGAGCGATCGCCGGTCCATCACACGGACCAGTTATCGACTCCCATGCTTATCCTGCAGGGTCTCGACGATGAAGTGGTACCGCCCGATCAAGCCGAGCAGATGGTGGCGGCGCTCAAGGACAAAGGTATTCCGCACGCCTATGTCGCCTTCGAGGGAGAAGGGCACGGGTTTCGAATCGCCTCGAACCAGATAACCGCATTGGAGTCAGAGCTGTCGTTTTATGCCTGGGCGTTCGGATTTGTGCCGGCCGGGGACATTCCTCCGGTTGAGATCGTTCAGTAATCATGCCAAGGCTGGTCGGGGCCCTCACGATCGCGGTGATTACGTTTACTGCCTACGGTTTGGCCGTCGACAGTCCATTCGTATGGATCTACGTCCCAATCACGATTGTGCTGGCGGTGGCCGTGTTCTTCATACATCGATCGGTGGCGCTTTCCGCAGCGAGCCTGTGGGCATTGGTTGCCGTGGCCGTCGGCAACTTGGCTGGTGGTATCTATCTGGTCGATGGCCAACCTCTCTACGTCAAGCGTCTTGTCGGTGACATCCGCTATGACAAACCGTTCCACACGGTCGCTACCGCCGTAGCCGCCTGGGCGGCTTATGAAGTCGTTGCCAAATGGGCGCATGGGCGGGCCACTCGCCCGGCCATCGCTGTGGCGTCGGTCCTCATCGCCGCCGGCATCGGTGCCCTCGTCGAGATCATTGAATTCGTCGGCTCGGTCGTAATTGAGAATGCCAACGTCGGCGGGTACGGCGACACGATGCTCGACCTGGTCGTCAACACGGCCGGTGCTACCGCGGCAGTGATCCTCCAGGACCGCCGCGTTGGCGGGGGTTGAGATTACGGAGGTCGGTCCCCCAGCGAGCGAAGCGAGTGTTTGGCTTTTGGGGGTTGAGACAACGGAGGTCGGTCTCCCCAGCGGAAAAAAAGTGGAGCGTCCGGGGAGAAGGTTCCTGCGGCCCGCAGGGCCGGAGGTAGAGGGGCTCGTTCTCCTCTCCGAGCACGCAAGCCAACCTGGTTCTCCTCTTCGAGTATGCAAGCCAGCTCCGTTTCCAACAACGACGAACGTGCTGTCTGTGACGCTTCCCCAGCTGGCCGAACCGACAGAGCGGCTAGTCGCGCATTCTCAGGATGAGTTGTTGGAGTCCAGAACCGGCGTCGAGGTGGGTCGAATGATCTTCGAAACCGCAGCGGCGATAGAACGTCAGCGCTCGTTCGTTGGCCTCGAAAACTTCGACGAACAATGGATTGTGCAGTGACCGGGCGTGCTCTACGAGGGCCGCTCCTAGCCCGCGACTCTGATGATCAGGATCAGTGAATAGGCCGCCAATGAGGTCATCGAGTATCGCCATGAATGCCCGGATGGCGCCGTCGGTTTCAACAACCCACACTTCTGCCGGTCGAAGAAGACGGCGGATATCGTCTTCCATCTCCCGCCAATGGCGCTCGGGTAAGAACGACTGACCGGGAATCGTTGACGCAAGCCAGACCCGTATTACAGCATCCTCATCGGCCGGCTCATATGGTCTCAAGAGATGGGCGCCGCTAGACATGCGATGCACGATCCAGCTCTAGTAGTCGGCGAGTTTGCGGATGGCGGCTTCGATCTTGGCGGCGGTGGGTCGGTAGGCGTCCTCTAGTGGCGGGCTGAACGGGACCGGGGTGTCGAGGCCGCCGATGCGGACGATGGGCGCGTCGAGGGATTCGAAGGCTTCTTCGGCGATGAGGGCGGCGACTTCGGCACCGACGCCGACCATCCGGTTGGCGGCGTGGACGATGATCACCTTCCCGGTTTTCGTTGCCGTCTCGAGGATGGCGCTTGTATCAAGAGGTTTCAGGGTTCGCAGGTCGAGGACTTCCACGTCAATGCCATCGTCGGCCACGAGGTGGGCAGCCTCGAGGGTCGTATGGACCTGGGTACCGTAGGCGATGACGGTGACGTCGCTGCCAGGGCGTCGAATGGCGGCTTTCCCGATCTCTGAGACGTACCCGCCACCCGGGACGAGTCCTTTGATCGAGCGATACAGGGGCTTTGCCTCGAAATAGATGACCGGATTGTCGTCGCGGATCGCCGCGGCCAGGAGTCCCTTGGCGTCGGCCGGTGTCGAGGGGGCAACAACCTTCAGGCCAGGAGTGTGCACAAACCAGGCTTCCGGATTTTGGCTGTGGAAGGGACCGGACCTGATGCCGCCGTCGGATGGTGCTCGAATCACCCACGGGACCTTGCCGATGCCCCGGTAGTGTGACGTGGCGGCGAACTGCACGATCGAATCGAAGGCAGATGAGATGAAGTCGGCGAACTGCATCTCGACGACCGGTCGCAGACCCATCAGAGCCATGCCATTGGCCATTCCGGTGAATGACAGTTCGGCAATCGGCGTGTTGATGACCCGCCGGTCTCCGAACTTGGCGGCGAGGCCCTTGGTGGCCTTGAAAGCGCCGCCGAACTCGCCGCCGACATCCTCGCCCATGACGAGCACGTTCTCGTCTCGATCCATTTCAACGAATAGGGCTTCGGTGATTGCCTCCAGGTAGGTGAGAGTTCGGTCATCAGATGCGCGATCGACGGTATTGGCGAACCCGAAGTTGTCGCTCATGCGTACACCCGTTGACCAACCGATGCCGGGTCTGGCATGGGAGCGGCTTCGGCGACGCGAACGGCTTCGGCAATCTCGACGGCGGCTTGCTCGTCGAGCGCGGCCAAGTCGGCTTCGGGCACGCCGCTCTCGATGAGGCGAGCTCTGAACGTCAGCACCGGGTCCCGTTTCTGCCACTCGGTGAGCAACGCTTCGGGAACATACTCGGCACCATCATGGATGGCATGACCGAGCATGCGCATTGTGCGAGCTTCGATAACGGAGGGTCCGCCGCCTGATCGAGCACGTTCGACAGCTTTGGCGGCGGCATCGTAGACGGCCTCAACGTCGTTGCCATCAACCGTTACTGCAGAGAGTCCGTACCCTGGCAAGCGACCGGCGATGTCGGCCACTTTCATCTGCTGGCTCAAAGGAGTGGAATAGGCGTACTGGTTGTTCTCGATGATGAGCACGAATGGGGCGTTGTATAGCGCAGCCATGTTCAGCGATTCATGAAACGCGCCCGAACATGACCCGCCGTCCCCGACAAATGTCATCGCGACGCGGGACTCGTCGCGGTATCGGAAGGCCATCGCCGCTCCAAGAGCGGTCGGAATTGCCTGAGGAATATGCGAGATGAACCCGATGATGTTGAGATCGAGGTCGCCCAGGCCGTGCAGGTTGGAGTCGCGACCAGCGCTGACGCCCATCTCTCGGCCGAGGAGGTTGCCGAAGATGCGCTCCGGGGCCATACCACGCAGCAGGTACGTACCCAGATCGCGATGCATCGGAGCGACGACGTCGTCGGGGCCAAGCGCCAGGCCCGCCCCCACCGACACGGCTTCGTGGCCTCGCTCGGAAAACGTTCCGCCGATCCCACGGCCCTGCTTCCACATCGCCACCATGGTCTCGTCGAAGGTGCGAGTCAGGGTCATCCATCGGTATGCGGTGCGCCGGGTCGTTTCGTTCATCGAGATCGAATCTACCCGGACGGTCGCGCCGTTCGCTACCACGGCCACGACCGATGGCTGACTAACGGGTGAATCCTGCGAGGAAGGAACTCAGATTGTCGCCGAGGTCGTCGGTCAAGTATCCGCCTTCTTGCACCAGCACCGTTGGCAGCTTTAGGGCGGCGATTCGATGGGCGATCCGGCCGAAACCCTCGGTAGTGATCTTCATGCCCTGAAAGGGATCGCCGACGTGGGCGTCAAGGCCGAGGGCCACCACCAGCGCACCTGGGCCGAAAGCGCCGATCCGGTCAATGGCCTCCTGGAGGGCGGCGAGGTATTCCTCGTCGCCGGTACCGCGGTTGAGAGGCAGGTTGAGATTGCTCCCGAGACCGGGGCCTTCGCCTCGCTCGGCGGCATAACCCCAAAAGAACGGATAGAACCGGACCGGATCAGCATGTAACGAGATGGTGAGGACGTCGTTGCGTTCGTAGAAGATGTTCTGGGTGCCGTTGCCGTGGTGCACATCGATGTCGAGAATGGCCACTCGCTCATGGTCAGAGCGCAGCACCTGGGCGGCAATAGCTGAGTTGTTGAAATAGCAGAACCCGCCGGCTTGGTCCCGCATGGCGTGGTGGCCGGGCGGGCGAGCGAGCGCATAGGCAGCGTTCGAACCGGTGAGAACTTCGTAGGCTGCGTGGATGGCGCTGTTGGCACTCCACCGGGCGCTGTCCCACGTCTCGGCGCCGATCGGTGCTGCGCCGTCGTACACGTGATAGCCGACCTGGCCGACCGCCGAGGCGGGATAGCCGAAGTCTCGACGATCCGGGTGAATGTTCGGAATGACGTCCTCGGAGGCGCCCGGGATGCGCTTCCAGCGGGTGTAGATGTGTTCAAAAAAGTGCAGGTATTCGGCCGAATGCACCGCCGAGATCGGGGCGAGTCCGTAGTCAGACGGGTGTTCATGGGTCAGTCCGCTGCTGAGACACGCAGCCAGCAAACGTTCGGCGCGTTCGGGTACCTCAGGATTGGCCTCTGGTGCGCCCGAAGACAGGATCAGACCGGGATGATGACGCGCCTGTTCCTCGGCAAAAATGACCTTCATTCGATGCGCGCCAGGCGAGCGAAAGCCGGACCGTCGGCTTCGAATAGCCGTTCCTCATCGGCCGGGCTGAGACCAACCTCCTCATAAAACCCCATGGCGTGGGGGTTGTCGGTTGCGACCGAAAGCCGCAGGTGGGTAGCGCCGTCGAGCGATGCCCGCCGGGCGGTTTCGGCAATAAGCCTGCGCCCCAAACCCGATCCACGTTCAGAATCGGTAACGACGAGATCCTGTAGATAGACGCCGCGCTCGCCACGCCATGACGAGAACGTGTAAAAGAACAGCGACAGGCCGATCGGCTGCCCATCACGTTCGGCGATCAGGGCATAGAAGGCCGGTGGTTCTTCGAAGCCCATGGCGAGGAAGTCCGCTGCTTGGCTGGTGACGACTTCTGGGTGACCGGTCGACCAGGCGAGGTGAGTGATGAGGTCGAAGATGTCATCAGCATCAGAGGCCACGGCAGGCCGGATTTCGAGGTCGTCTCCAGAAAAGAGGTTGTCGGTCAAAAGTTCACCTGTTCGGCACCTTTTAGCTGGAGCATGTTTCGTGCGTCGGTAGGCGAAGCGATCTCGAAGCCGAGTTCTTCGAGGATTGTGCGGATCTTGGTGACTTGTTCGGCGTTGTTGGTCGCCAGCTTGCCCCGACCGATGAGGAGACTGTCTTCGAGTCCGACTCGAACGTTGCCGCCCAGGATGGCTCCGATCGTGGCCAGGGGGATCTGCATCCGTCCGGCCGCCAGGACCGAAAACTGATAATTGTCCCCGAGCAGTCGGTCGGCGGTGGCCTTCATGTGCATCAGATTCTCGGGGTGGGCGTCGATTCCTCCCAGGACCCCGAGGACGAACTGGACGAATACCGGCTTGCTGATCAGCCCTTCCTTCAGGTAGAAGGCCAAGGTCTGGATCTGACCGACGTCGTAGCACTCGAACTCGAATCTGGTCCCGTGCTGATTGCCGAGTAGGTCGAAGATTGTTTCGATATCGGCGAACGTGTTCTTAAAGACCACCTCCTTTGTGGCGTCGAGCAGCTTGGGTTCCCAATCAAACTTCCACTCCGAATAGCGTTCCTTCATCGGGAACAAGCCGAAGTTCATCGAGCCCATGTTCAGCGACGCCATTTCGGGCTGGGCTTCTAGAGGAGCGGCTAGCCGTTCCTCTAGCGTCATAAGCGAGCTTCCGCCGGTCGTGATGTTGATGACCGCATCGCACTGTTCTCTGATGCGGGGCAAGAACTTCATGAACACCTTGGGGTCGGCGGTTGGCTGGCCCGTTTCCGGGTTTCGGGCATGCAAGTGCAAGATGGCGGCGCCGGCGTTGGCCGCTGCGACCGCCTGAGCGGTTATCTCCTCGGGGGTGATCGGCAAATGCGGACTCATCGTTGGCGTGTGGATGGAACCGGTGACCGCACAGGTGATGATTACCTTTCGAGCCATGCGGTCAGCTCCGCTTCACGCTCAGGCCGGCTGCGTCCGCAAAGGCATCCAAGCTCTCCACCAAGAGGTTCATGATTTCGTCCAGCTGTTCGCCCGTGACGATGAGTGGCGGGCACACCATGAAGTGGTCGCCGATGGTTCCGCCTCTGGTGCGGCGCGAGTAGATGATGAGGCCCCGTTGATACGCCTCCTCCACCAGCGCAGTGTGTGCGTTCAGGTCGGGTGGCAGCGGCTCCATCGTTTGGCGATCTGCGACGAGTTCGAACGCCAACAACAGGCCCTTGCCCCGCACGTCGCCGATGAATGGATAACGATCCATCAGTGATGTGAGCATCGCTTTGAGCTTTGTGCCCTGGACAGCGGCGTTTTGGATCAAGTCGTTATCGATGAGCTCATGGAGAACCGCCAGTCCCGCTGAGCAGGCGAGCGGATTACCGGAATAGGTGTAGCCATGGGCGAACCCGCCATTGGCCATGACTGCGTCGACGATAGTGCGGTCGGCGGCCATGGCACCCAGAGGTGCGTATCCGGCCCCGAACCCTTTGGCGAGCGCAACGATGTCGGGCCGGAGGTCCCAGTGTTCGCTTCCCAGGAATCGTCCGGTTCGACCGGCACCGGTCATTACTTCGTCCGCGATCAGCAGGACTCCGAACTCCCTGCAGATTTCCTCAACTCGGCGGTACCAGGAATCCGGGGCGACCAGGGCCCCGGTCGATGCTCCTCCCACCGGCTCCATGATGAACCCGAGCACAGTCTCGGGTCCTTGACTCAGGATCTCATCTCGCAAAAGTTCGGCGTAGCGCACGCCGCGTTCTTCATGAGTTAGTTCGTCGTGGTCGAGATAACAGGTGGCTGCGGGAACCTTCGGCATAACCCGGATCATGTCCCCGAACGGTTCCACGAACTGGTGCATTCCGGTGATCGCTACCGCGCCGAGTGTTGATCCGTGATAGGAAGGAAAGAGTGATATCACTTTCCATCGTTCGGGTTGGCCTGTGGCAAGAGCGTATTGCCTGGCCAACTTGAGGCAGCTTTCGATTGTCTCGGATCCGCCCGAAGTAAAAAAGATCCGGTCCAAGCCGTGTGGCATCAACGAAGCCGTGAGTGAGGCGAGGGACTCGGCGGCGTCGTTGACGAAATGGGTGCGATAGGCGAACGTCGTAGCATCCATTTGCCGTTTCATCGCCGCCAGCACGCGCGGGTTGGAATGGCCGATGTTGGACACCATCGGCCCGCTCGATGCGTCGATGTAGCACTTGCCAGAAACATCCCACAGATAAATACCCTCGGAGCGGCTTACGGTGGGCCGGCGGTTTCCCGCTTGATAGAAAAGATGACTCTCGGTTGCTCGGTCAGTCCCCGTCATCGTGCGCGTTAACCGTCCTTCTTGTGTGCGCTCTCAGAGCGGAACTATACGCCAGCCGCGAGGAGACATGAGGGTCTGCCGCGGAGGCCGATACCGGCGTAAGATCGCTCACGCGGATCAGGAGGTCCTCGCGCATGAACCAAGTCGTGAACCAGCAAAGTGCTCGTGAGGCATCCGGATCTGGCGGATGAAGACCCCGGTCGTCTACTCGCCGGATCATGCTTTGCACGATGCCGACACCGGCACGTGGGTTGGCGTCACCATTCCCAGCGAAGAGGTGCCCGCTCGGATCGAAACCATCGTCGCCACCCTGCGGGCTTCCGGGCGCGAGGTCGTCCCGGCCGTGTCTCACGACGACTCGATCCTCACTGCCATCCATGATTCTGACTTCGTCGAATACCTGCGCGACGCTTATGCGCAATGGGTCGCTTGGGGGTACGTGGACGATCCCGGCCAACCGCAGGTCACGGCCTATGCGTTTCCAACCAACCGCGTTCTCGGGCCGCATCCGCTTCGCCTTCCGACTTCGCCCGGTGCCCTGGCCGGGGTCTATGCCATGGATACGATGACCCAGATTGGCAAAGGAACATTTGCCGGGGCACGTGCCGCCGTCGATGCCGCACAGACCGCCGCCGACCTCGTCATCGCCGGGTCCCCATCGGCCTACGCGGCCTGCCGGCCCCCCGGTCATCACGCGGGTGCGGGGTTTTTTGGCGGTTCCTGTTACCTGAACAATGCGGCTGTGGCCGCTCAAACCATATGCGACGCCGGACTGGGCCGGGTTGCCATCATCGATCTCGACGCCCACCACGGAAACGGAACCCAGCAGATCTTTTACGAGCGTTCCGATGTTCTCTATGGCTCGGTTCATGTCGATCCCGCCCGAGGATGGTTTCCCCACTTTGTGGGTCATGCCGACGAAATCGGGTCCGGTGATGGGCAGGGTGCAAATCTCAACGTGCCGATCGAGCCAGGAGAGGGTGACGAGGCGTGGCTAGGAGGAGTCGACACGCTGGTCGAGTTCGCGCAGAGCGCTGGAGTGACAGGCGTGGTCGTGTCGCTCGGCGTCGATGCCGCCATTTCGGATCCAGAGAGTCCACTTCAGATCACCGAAGCGGGCTTCGCCAAGGCTGGCGAACGGGTAGCTTCCCTCGCACTGCCAACTGTTTTCATTCAGGAAGGCGGCTACGACCTGGCCACACTTGGTGCCTTGGTCCGGGCGACGCTCGACGGGTTTGATGATGGGAGAGGATTTTGAACGTGCGGGATACGGAACGAAGCCGGTGGGTCGGAATAGATGAGCACGGTGGTGTTCCGAGCCTTGTCCGCCCAGACAAACCCAAATCCGCGCATTGGAGTCTTGACGCCATCGCCGCTGTCGGGCGACCGCACGATCCGGTCGTCTCGCCTGACGGGCAGTTCGTGTCTGTAGTTTTCGACAGGGACACGTCCGATATTTGGATCGTCCCTCTGTCAGTTGGGCGTCCGTACCAGCTAACCACTGGACGCGAGCCGGCCGCCTACTGGGAAGACGATCCGGCCACCTGGTCGCCCGACGGGCAGCGTATCGTCTACACCGTCGATGGTTCGGTTTGGGTCGTGCCGGTCAACGGAGGCCTCCCAGCCAAGATCGCGGCTGGTTCCTCGCCGGCGTGGACCAGCAATACCGAGATTGTGCTCGTCGTCGACCGGGATGGCGAGAGCCGTTTGGCAAGGACGAACGTCACCGACCCGTGGCCGGTGGCCATTACCGAACCTGGCCAGAACGTGGCTGGCGTGTCTGTTTCGGCGAATCATGGCGTAATCCTGTACGTGAATTACCGAAAAGACGACCTGCAAAACAGCGAAATCTGGATGCATGATCTGGCAACTGGCGAATCAGTTCGGTTGACTGACGAACCGGGGATGCACGACCAGGGTCCTCGCCTGTCCCCGGACGGGTCGACGGTGGCGTTCACATCCGAGCGAAGCGGATGGAACGAGATATACCTCGTCAGCATCGATGGCACCTCTCTCAGAAGGCTCACATCCGACGAAGCCGACTTCTCAAGCCTGGACTGGAGCCCCGACGGAGGCCACCTGGCTGCAACACGAACCAAACGCGGTGTGGGTGATCTAGTCACGATTGCGGCGGGCTCCGGGGAAGTCCAGTTGCTGGCGCCGGGCGGGGAGTGGGCCGGGTCGCAGTGGGCGACCGGCGGCATCGTGGGAATTCATGAGAGTCATGCGACACCACCCCGGCTTGCTCAGGTTTCGGCCGATGGAGCCGTTCGCACGCTTCTTGACTCGGTTCCGGCATCAGTTCTCGTCGCTCCCTGCGTGCCGTATGAAGACGTGCGGTATAGGTCTTTCGACGGAACGGAGGTTCACGGTTTCCTATTTCGCCCGCCCGAAGCGAAGCGCGCTCCGGTCGTCGTCTATCCACACGGCGGCCCAACCTCGGCATATACCGACGCTTGGGATGGCCACGCCCAGTACTTTGTTGATAAGGGTTATGGCTGGTTCGCCATCAACTTCCGGGGCAGTACCGGGTACGGGCGAGAGTTCGAGCGAGCCAACCATGGGGTGTGGGGAGTCGCCGATACCGAAGACTGTCTCGCCGCCGCCGACTACCTTCGTACCCTCGACTGGGTCGATCCCGCCCGTATGGCGATATTTGGCGCAAGCTATGGGTCGTATATGGCCCTGGCCTCTCTGGCACGGGATCCTGAACATCGATTTGCCTGTGGCGTGGCCAAATACGGTGATTCCGATATCGCCACCTCCTGGGCCCAGGGGGACCGGGGGGGACGAGAGGATCTGGAAAGAATGATGGGTAGACCGGCCGAGAATCGTCAGGCGTATCGTGACGGTTCACCTCTCTCGATCGTAGCGCAGATCTCCCGTCCGCTTCTCGTGGCGCATGGCGAACAGGACGATCGGGTGCATCCCGACCAATCGGCGCAACTCGTCGACGAACTTCGCCGCCTCGACAAGACGTTCGAGTACGTCACGTACCCAACCGAAGGACACGGGCTGCTGCGGGCCGGCCCGCAGATTCATTTCTATGAGCGTCTCGAACGCTTCCTCGACTGGTATCTGATGTGAGTCAGCCCTCGAAGAAGCGATTACGCGACATTGGCGTAACCATCGGCCAGCTACCGACCGGCCCGCTCAACGCCATCACCGACGTTGCCGGCGTCTGGGTGGGACATGAGACGGTCATTGCGGACCATCCCAACTTGGTTCGCTCCGGGGTCACCATGATCGTTCCCCGCGAGGGTCAGATCTGGTCCGACTTTGCCTATTGCGGCACGGCGATCCTCAACGGCAACGGCGAGATGACCGGGATCCCGTGGATGGATGAGTCCGGGATGCTGGGGACGCCTATCGGCCTCACCAATACGCATCAGGTAGGCATGGTTCGAGATACGCTCGTCCGCCACCTCGCTGCACATGATCTGGAACGTAGTTTCTTCCTCCCGGTCGTCGCCGAAACCGACGACAGCCATCTCAACGACTCGGATTCGTTTCCGCTCACCGAGGTTCACGCTGCGACAGCCCTGGCGAAGGCCGGTCCGGGGCCGGTGGCAGAGGGAAACGTCGGTGGGGGCACCGGGATGATCTGTCACGAGTTCAAAGGCGGGATCGGAACGTCTTCTCGGGTGGTCGAGATATCCGGTGAGGTCATTACCGTGGGAGTTCTTGTCCAGGCGAACTATGGGATCCGTGAAGATTTGAGAATCGATGGTTTCCCGGTTGGGCGCCACCTGGGTTTCGATGTCATTCCGTCGGCATGGGATGGCGAAGATCAGCGCGAGAGTGACGGGTCAATCATCGTCGTCATCGCAACCGACGCGCCGCTTTTGGCTGACCAGTGTCGTCGGTTGGCCCGGCGAGCGACCGTCGGTCTGGCGCGTGCCGGTGGCTATGGGCATGACTCGTCGGGCGACATCTTCGTGGCATTCGCGACTGGCAACCATCTACCTGTCGGCGAGAAAATCCATACGGTGAGAACACTGCATCATGACCAGATGACCCCGCTGATGCGGGCTACAGCAGATGCCACAGAAGAGTCGATTCTCAACGCGCTCTGCGCAGCGGAAACCATGACGGGTTTTGGTGGCCGGACGGCCTATGAGTTGCCGTTGCCTCGGGTTGAGTCGTTGCTCTCGGAATGGTTTGATCCACCGCGGTAGGGCCCGGTTTTCGATCGAAAAATTTGGTCTCCTTTGGGCGCCATCGGTGGTCTTGGCCGGATAGTTTCCGTCTGACAACTTACCGGAGGTTCCGCCCATGAGACGCATGGCCGTCTTTATCCTGTTCGCTCTCTTCGGGGCCGGTATCGCCCCGGCTGCCTTCGCCCAGGACGCTGAGGTCGTCCTCCGGATCGGGCTCACCCAGGACTGGGAAACCCTAAACCCGGCGGCCGGATTTGCCGTCAGCGAGTACGAAATCTGGAATGTCCACTACGCCACGCTCACCGACAAAGCTGCGGACGATTTTGCGCCCATCGGTGGGTTGGCTGAATCGTGGGTCCCTTCCAATGACGGGTTGACGTATACATACACGCTACGGGACGGCTTGAAGTGGTCCGACGGCGAACCGCTAACGGCCGAAGACGTGGCATGGAACGTGAACACGTCGCGCGATCAAGAGTGGGACAACATGTTGTCAACCGTCATCAATCTCG
Organism: Acidimicrobiia bacterium; assembly: GCA_029881355.1. Classification (GTDB taxonomy): domain Bacteria; phylum Actinomycetota; class Acidimicrobiia; order Spongiisociales; family JAENVV01; genus JAENVV01. The sequence continues at coordinate 17,836 of JAOUMT010000027.1, forward strand.
ATGCCAAAGTCATCGATGATCGAACGGTTGAAATCACTTCATCGGTGCCCGATCCCAAGCTGCCCAATATGGACATCTATCTGGTTCCAAAACACATCTGGGAGCCGATCGCAACCGACTACGACTCAACGGTCGAATACGACGGTTTGGACGGGGTGGGGAGCGGCCCATTCGTGATCTCGGAGTTCACGAAAGGTCAGTCGGTGGTGATGGTTGCCAACCCGAACTATTGGGGTTGGGAGGGTGAGACGCCGCCAATCGACCGGGTCATTTTCCAGACCTTCGCCAACCCCGACGCAATGGTGGCCGCCCTGCAACAAGGCGAGCTTGACGCGATCCACGGGTTCCCGGCTGGATCAGCGGCCACGCTGGAGGCGGACCCCAATATCGAAGTGGTCGCCGGCCGGCAAGGCGGATTTGACGAGATAGCCATTAACGGCGGCGCTGTCGTCGGGCAGCCGCATCCGGCGCTCCTGGACCTGGAAGTACGACGGGCCATCAGCTTCGCGGTTGACAAGGAAGCGGTGATCGAGGATCTGTGGTTCGGTCTGGCGGGACCGCTTGAGACGATGAGTCCCGGCGCTGATGAGGCCAAGTGGATCCCCGAGATCCCGGCCGACAAGGCGTTCACCTACGACCCGGATCGAGCCAATCAGATCCTCGACGATGCCGGCTATCTCGACACCGATGGCGATGGAGTTCGGGAAATGCCGGACGGAACCAACCCGATAGTCCTTCGCCATGCCGTAAATACCGACGGTGATCTTGCGGGACCGATCGGCGAGCTCTTCACGGGTTGGATGCAAGCGATCGGAATTGGCGTCGAACTTGCCTCCTACGATCAAGATGCGCTGTTTGGGGTGATCATTGAAGGCGACTATGACACGTTCTTCTGGGGTTGGGTTCCCTTCGTTGACCCCGACCCAATGTTGTCCTACTTCACCGAAGCAGAACTCGAGTCGTACAACGATGCCAACTGGACCGACCCGCGCTATGAGGAGCTGTATCTCGAGCAGAAGGTCGAGCTTGATCCTCAGCGACGGATCGACATCGTGCACGAGATGCTGACCATTTTCCACGATGCGGCTATCTATATCCCGATGTACCTCGGGCCTGACCTCCAGGCGTACCGTACGGACACGTTTGAGGGATGGGTGCGCCAACCGGCCGAGGTCGGTCCGGTCATGTTCTCGAATTCGTCTCCGAGCTATCGATTGCTCCGACCGGTCGGATCCGAGGCGGCCGGTGACTCCAACGACGGAACCAACTGGGTGTTGATTGGTGGACTGGTGGCCATCGTCGTCGTGGGAGGCGCCTTGGCTGTTGCGAGAAGGAAATCAACCGCCGACGATCGAGAATAGGTGCTGGCGTCCGAACAACCTGAAAGTCGGGGGCGAAGCCACTTCATCTTGAAGAAGGTGCTGGGTTCGCTCCTGACTCTCGTCTTCGTTTTGGTGTTCAACTTCGTTCTGTTCCGGATCGTTCAGTCCGATCCGATCGGTTCGTTGTTCAGGGGAAGAAACGTGCCGGCGGCGAAGATCGCAGAGCTGCGGACCGCTTTTGGGCTAGACGAGTCGCTTTGGGTTCAGTTTTGGGCCTATGTCCGCCAGACGTTCCAGCTCAACTTTGGGATTTCGTATCAAAGTCGCCAGCCGGTCTGGAACGAGATCGTCTCGGCCATCCCGGCAACGGTGGCATTGGTCGGGATCTCGGCTGTGTTGTCCGCAGTGATCGGAACGATCGGGGGTGTCATAGCGGCGTGGAGAAGGAACACGTGGAAAGACCACGCCATCACGTCGGGGACGATGGTGTTTTACTCGATGCCTGACTTCTGGCTGGGGATGATTCTCCTCGTTGGGTTTGCCGTGGTGCTCGGCTGGTTCCCGGTCGGTGGAATGACCGATGCCGGCTCGACGGCCACCGGGCTGGCACTCCTGCTTGATCGGCTCCATCACATCTTCTTGCCGGCGCTCACCCTCACCCTTGCCTATCTGGGGGAGTACGCGCTGGTCACCCGCAGTTCGCTGCTCGACGTGATGGGGGAGGACTATCTCACGGTCGCCAAGGCAAAGGGGCTGCGCGATGTCGTCGTTCGGAATCGTCACGCCGTTCCGAATGCGCTCCTTCCGGTGGTAACCCTCACTGCCATCAACTTCGGATTTGTCCTATCGGGAGCGATCGCGGTAGAAGCGGTATTCTCGTGGCCCGGACTCGGCAAGGCGACCGCCGACGCGATTCGAGGCCCCGATCTTCCGATGCTGCAAGGTCTATTTCTGCTGTTCAGCGCGGCCGTGATCTTCTTCAATCTGCTTGCTGACGTCGCCTATGCCTGGCTCGATCCGCGGGTGGAGCGGGCATGACCAGTCTGGCGATGCAGAGACGAAGAGCTACCGCCGGACGGGTCCTTGGTCAGTTCCGGAGTTCCAAGCAGGGCGTGATCGGCTTTTCGGTTTTGCTCGTCTTTGTGGTGATCGCCCTCGCCGCACCACTTCTTGCCGATGTTCGCGAACTGAACCCGGTATACGCCCGAGCGAGTGGTAACCCGCAGTGGGCGTCGCCTGGCGAGTTCGGTGCGCTCGGTACCGACCACTTGCGACGTTCGGTTTGGGTGCAGTTTGTGTGGGGTTCACGCGTCAGCCTCTTCGTCGGTCTGGCAGCCACCATTCTGACGATTTCGATTGGCTCGGTGGTCGGAATCGTTTCGGGATTCGTCGGAGGTCGCCCGGATGCGTTCCTCATGCGTATCACCGAATGGTTTCTCGTCATCCCCTTCCTCCCGCTGGCGATTGTGCTGGCTTCGATCCTGGGTCGGAATGTCTGGAACATCATTCTGGTGATTGGCGTCACATCATGGCCGTCCACCGCCCGGCTACTCCGGGCCCAGGTTCTCACCGTAAAGCAGCGATTGTTCGTCGACCGCGCCCGCTCGCTGGGTGCCGGAAATGGTCACCTCGTCGCTCGTCACATCCTGCCGAACGTGAGTGGCTTGATCCTGGCCAACGCCACCTTGGCGGTGCCGATCTCCATCCTGACCGAAACCACACTGTCTTTTCTTGGACTGGGCGATCCGTCGTCGCCCTCGTGGGGCAAGACACTTGAAGAAGCGTTCGTCAATGGAGCAATGGTGCGCAATGCCTGGTGGTATTTCCTCCCTGCCGGTCTCGGGATCTTGATCGTGGTTCTGGCATTCACCCTCATCGGTCGAACGCTCGAGGAAATCGCCGACCCGCGGCTGGGGCGCTCCCGATGAACCGGCCAGTCCTGTCCGTCAAAGACCTGGCGATCACCTATCACTCGGCGTCTGGCCCCGTTCCGGCCGTTAGGGGCGTTACTTTCGATCTGGCGGCAGGCGACTCGCTGGGATTGGCCGGCGAGTCCGGGTGCGGAAAGTCGACGCTTGCCAATGCACTCCTCCGTTTGCTGCCGGACGGTACCATCACGTCCGGTCAAGTGATGATTGACGGGCGGGATCTCTTCGCTTTGTCGCCCGGCGGCCTTCGTGCGGTGCGATGGACGACAGGGGCCATCGTTTTTCAGGGTGCCCTCCATGCGCTCAATCCGGTCCAGACCGCAGGCAAACAGGTTCGAGAGCCGATGCTGATCCATCAAACAGTCGGGTCCGAAGACGAAGCCCGGGTGCGAAGCCGTCAGCTATTTGAACGGGTCGGATTACCTGCCAACCAATTGGACGCCTATCCCCACCAGTTATCCGGTGGGCAGCGCCAGCGAGTCCTCATTGCGATGGCGCTGGCATGCGATCCCCGGCTGCTCATTGCCGACGAACCCACTACGGCGCTGGATCTCATGGTTCAAGCCCAGGTGCTGGCGCTCATCGCCGAACTGCGCCGGGAGAGTTCATTGAGTCTGATCTTCATCACCCATGATCTGTCCGTTCTCACGTACGTAGCCGACCGATTGGCAATCATGTACGCAGGGAAGATCGTCGAATCCGGTCCCAGCCTTTCCGTCTTTGAAAACGCCACGCATCCGTACACGCGGGCGCTGGCAGCGGCTTTCCCGACGATTGGTGATCAGACTTCGCGCCTGGCTCCGTCGGGCCTGGCCGGCGATCCCCCAACTCCAGGCGCTCTCCCGGCAGGATGCCCGTTCCATCCGAGGTGTCCGCTTGCCGAGGACCGATGCCAGACGGCCGAGCCAGTCCTGCGCAAGGCCGGGCAAGCCCACCGGGCGGCGTGCGTGTTGGTATGAGCAGCATTGTTTCACTTCGAGACGTGCATGTGCACTTCGGCGCGTCGCGGGCGGTTGACGGTGTTTCAGTCGACGTCAAACCGGGCGAAGTGCTTGCACTGGTCGGTGAGTCCGGTTCTGGCAAAACGACCCTGATCCGGGCCGTGCAAGGCCTTCAGCCGGTGACCGCCGGTGAGATCATCTACACGTCGGCGGCCGGAGCGACGGCCGGGCCGGGCCGAGGCAACCGTGGTGTCCAGATGATCTTTCAGGATCCCACCGGGGCGCTCAATCCACGTCAGACGATCTATGAGATCGTCGCGGAGGGCCTCCGTATCCGGAAGGAATCGCAGAATGAAGTCGAGCGGGTCGGCCGGGCGTTGTCCCGGGCGGGCCTGCGGCCTCCCGAACGGTTCTTCCCGATGTATCCCCACCAGATCTCGGGCGGCCAGCGTCAACGGGTGGTCATTGCCGGGGCCATGGTGATGGAGCCAGATCTGCTGTTGGCAGATGAGCCGGTCGCCAGCCTTGACGCGTCAATTCGCGGTGAGATACTCGCGTTGATGCTTGAACTGGTTGGGGATACGGGTCTATCGATCCTCGTCGTAACTCACGACCTCGGGTTGGCGTGGAACATTGCCGACCGGGTGGCCGTCATGTACCTCGGAAGAATCGTCGAACTAGGGCCGACCGAACAGATCCTTGGAGAACCGAGACATCCCTATACGCGGGCCCTCCTGTCGGTGGTTCCCGAGACGACCCGAATGGAGCAGCAGATCCTCGTCGGGGAGATTCCGGATTCGCGTCGGGTACCGGTGGCCTGCCGCTTCCATCCGCGGTGTCCGCTCCTGCAATCCGGGATGCTGCCCGCCGAGGTGGCCAGTCGTTGCACGACCGAGGACCCAGGGCCGGTGGATCGGAACGCGGGCTCAGCGGCAGCCTGCTGGGCGGTGACGTAACTTCGGACCTGTCGGATCCGCTCCTCCTCAGTGCGACCTCTTGTCAGATCCACCGGCGGGGGATCGCTTCGGTCCAGGTCTTGTCGAAGACCGTGTGCCCATTGTGGGTCGCAGACACCCGTATCTCTACCTGGAGGTCTTCTCTCCCTCCGATGTGTAGCGAGCCAGAGCTGGTGACGTCCCAACCCGGGCGGGAGAGTCCGAGGTCGGACCTGGAACGGACGGCGGTGCTTGCGGGGTCGTCGTCGGCGACGGCCACTTCCCACGTTTGGTCGGAGCGGTACGTGAGGTCATTGCGGTCGGGTTGAAACTGTGTGCTGCGCACCCGCCTTCGGAAAGTCGTTTGCCCGGCCGCGGCATCGACGCGCCAGTCATCCCCATCGATGAGAAACTCGACAGAAGCCGCAGGAGGGTCCTTGGCGGGTGGTACGACGACTCGTTCGGAAGCAAAAGGAACCGTGGGGATGACGAGTCGCGATTCCCCCGGAACAACGGTGATGGTGA
>JAOUMT010000168.1 GCA_029881355.1 Acidimicrobiia bacterium
ACGGCTATGTCGTTTCAGGGACGCTGAGTGTTGAGATTGGTTTTCAGCGGTACGATCTGGCCCCGGGGGACTCGATAGCGTTCGACTCGACGGAGCCGCACCGACTCTTCAACGATGGCGACGTCCCGGTCCGGGCAATTTGGTTCGTTTCCGGTCGGACCGCCGATCATCGTTCCGACGTGACTTAAACCGTCGCCATAATCGCCCATGCTCGGGCTTGGAGCGTGAAGGCGCCCTCATCGGCATCGACGGCGGCTTCTAGGAGATTCGGAGTCGGTCCCGATCAGGTTCATTGAGGGATGTGACGTGGCTCGGGGCGGGCCCTTGGCCCCCGAGGAGAGGCTCCCAGAAGTCGTCAAAGGATTGGAATGTGGTCGGTGTCGTCAGCGCCATGGTGTCGACGCCCGCCAGTCCACGGGGCGCAGCTTGGGCGGCGATGGTGCCGGTTGGCGCGCCGGTTCCACATCCGACGTCGAGCCAGGCGACACCGGTATCAACGTCAAGCCAAGTCGGAAACTTCTGAGCAATCGGCCGGCTCCAGCGCCCCATGTACTTGTCATACCAGTCCCCGGCGGTCCACGTACCCATCGAGCGAGCCTACCTTTTCTCTTGGTGGCCCCGTTCGTAACGAGACGTGGAACCCGTCACGGTGCATCGGCACGGACTGCGCTGGAAGGGGGAGAATCCGGAAAAGTATCGGTATTCATTATTGAGGGCAATCAGGTCACGGCACTACGACGTTTTGTAGGCGCCCGGCACGTCAACGAGACGCACCCCGGGGTGATTCCGGGGTGCGTCTCTTGCCACGGTCGACCTAGCGGGCTCCTGGTGGTCGGAACGGTTCGCCCGTCTCGGCCCTGGCAGCCAGAGACGGTGGTGGGATGAATCGGTCGCCGTATCGGTCGGTCAGTTCTTTGCACCGTGCCACAAAACCTGTGGTGCCGCCGGGATACTGATCGATGTACTGGGCAACCCCACCTGTCCACGCCGGGAAACCGATCCCGAAAATGGACCCGATGTTGGCATCGGCGTAGGACGTGATGACGCCCTCGTCGAAGCATTTCACCGTTTCGATGGCTTCACCGAACAACATTCTTTCAGACATATCCCGCAACTGGTCGACGTCGTCGGCGTGCAGTGTTCGATCGTCTTCGATATCGAACATGTCGAACAGACCCGGCCAAAGCTTCTGGCGATTACCCGAATCGTCGTAATCGTAGAAACCGGCCCCGCCGGAGCGACCTTCTCGACCAGCCTCGAGCATCTTGTCGATAACTGGTTCGGCGGGCGGAGGAACGTATTCGAGTCCGGCCGCCTCGACGCCGGCCCGGGTGGCCGTCATAATCTTTTTGGGCAATGTCAAGGTCAGTTCGTCCACGAGCTGAAGTGGGGGAGCGGGATATCCGGCTTTGCTACCCGCTCGCTCGATCATGATCGGATTGATGCCCGCCGCCAGCATGGCGACCGCCTCGTTGACGAAACCGCCGATGACTCGCGAGGTAAAGAACCCACGGGAGTCGTTGACGACGATGGGCGTCTTGCCGATCTGAAGAACGACATCGACGGCCTTGGCGAGCGTGGCATCCGACGTCTGCTTGCCGACGATGATCTCAACCAGCGGCATCTTGTCTACCGGCGAGAAGAAGTGCAAGCCGATGAAATCCTCCGGACGCGAGACCCCCAACGCCAGATCGCTGATTGGCAGCGTCGACGTGTTCGAACACAGCAGTGCATCAGGGTTGACGACCGGTCCCGTGTCGGCGAACACCTGCTTCTTCAGGTCGGCGGATTCGAACACCGCCTCGATCACCAGGTCCGCCCCTGCCAAATCGGTGTACGCGTCGGTCGGGGTAATCCGGGTCAGGAGCGCGTCGCCCTTTTCTTGGGTGATCCTGCCGCGCTGAACGGCTTTCTTCACCAGGTTCTCGCTGTAGGCCTTGCCCTTCTCGGCGGCTTCCATCGATACGTCTTTGAGGACTACTTCGATGCCGGATCGGGCGCACTGATAAGCGATCCCGGCGCCCATCATGCCGGCGCCCAGCACAGCCACTTTGGTAGCTATCCACCGGTCATAGCCGTCGGGTCGCGAGCCGCCCTTATTGATCGCCTGCAGATCGAAAAAGAAGGCCTGCGTCATGTTCTTGGCTTGCTGAGAGTGACACACCAGGTCGACGAAATAGCGCGTCTCGATCTCGAAAGCCCGATCGATGTCTACTGCGGCGCCCTCGACCGCCGCCGACATGATGTGATGGGGAGCGTCGTAGTGAGCGCCTTTGGTCTGCGACTTCAACGTAGACGGAATTGCCGGAAGGTTGGCAGCCAACGTCGGATGGTTCGGGGTTCCCCCGGGCATCCGGTAGCCGCGGGCATCCCACGGTTGGGTGGCCTTCGGGTTTTCGGCAATCCATGTCTTGGCGGCCGCCAGCATCGCCTCGGTATTGGGGGCTATTTCGTCAATGAGACCAGCCTCTTTGGCGTCGGTCACTCGCATCTGTTGGCCTTGCACAAGCACCTTGGTCAGGCCTTCGATGACGCCAAGCAGGCGTATGACCCGGACTACGCCCCCACCACCGGGGAGCAGTCCGAGAGTGACTTCCGGTAACCCGATTCGGGTCGCCGGGTTGTCGAGGGCGACTCGATAGTGGCAGGCCAGGGCGATCTCCAGTCCGCCGCCGAGGGCGGCGCCGTTGATGGCGGCAACGACCGGCATGCCGAGTGTTTCCAGCGTGCGCATGGCCCGTTTCAGCCGGTTGGAGAACTCGATGAATGCGGGGGCGTCGTCGGGAGTCGCGGCAATCAGTTCGCGGAGATCTCCACCTGCGAAAAAGGTGGGCTTGGCCGAAGTGATGATTACGCCGGTGATCTCTTTCTGGTTGGCTTCGAGATGGTCGACGACCGTGATGTAATCCTCGACGAACTGCTGGCGCATCGTGTTGGCCGACTGCTGCGGGTCGTCAAGGGTCAGGGTGACCAGACCGTTCTCGTCCTGACTGTATCTGATGGTTTCAAGGTTCATAGTGGTGACTTTCCGTTCAGACGCGCTCGATGATGGTGGCGATTCCCATGCCGCCCCCAATGCACAATGTGATCATGGCGGTGTTGAGGTCGCGCCGTTCCAGTTCGTCAACCATGGTGCCGAGCAACATGGCACCAGTAGCTCCGAGCGGGTGGCCCATCGCGATGGCCCCACCGTTGACGTTGGTTATGTCGTGGTCGACTCCGAGGTCTCGCATCAGCTTGAGCGCCACCGATGCGAATGCTTCGTTGATCTCGATGAGGTCGATGTCGGCGACCGCCATACCGGCCTTGTCGAGCGCCTTGCGGCAGGCAGGCGCCGGACCGGTCAGCATGATGGTTGGTTCCGACCCGACGGCTGCTACCGAAACGATGCGAGCCCGTGGCGTCATACCGAACTGTGAGCCGGCGTCTTCGTTCCCGATGACGACGAGTGCCGCCCCGTCGACGATGCCAGACGAGTTGCCGGCGTGATGGACATGGTTGATTTCTTCGATCCGGGTGTATTTCTGAAGCGCCACCGCGTCGAACCCACCCATTTGTCCCATGGCTGCGAACGCCGGAGGCAACTTCGCCAGGTCTTCCATGCTGGTGCCGGGACGCATGTGTTCGTCGCGGTCGAGCACCACCTGTCCGGCGATGTCGATCACCGGAATGATCGACCGGTCAAAACGACCGTCCGCCCAGGCTTTGGCAGCGCGTCCCTGCGATTCGACGGCATACGCGTCAACGTCATGACGGCTAAAGCCCTCGACGGTGGCGATGAGATCGGCACTGATCCCCTGGGGGACGAAGGAGGTGTCGTAGTTGGTGGCGGGGTCCATGGCCCACGGATCGCCTCCTGAGCCTATGCCGACCCGGGACATTGACTCGGAGCCTCCAGCCAGGATGATGTTTTCCCAACCGGAGCGGACCCGGGCGGCGGCCTGGTTGACGGCTTCGAGTCCAGAGCCGCAATAACGGTTGAGCTGAACGCCGGGCACCGATTCAGAAAAGCCTGCCGCCAGACCGGCGGTGCGTCCGAGCACTCCGCCCTGCTCCGCATGGGGTTCCACCGTGCCGAGCACGATGTCGTCGACGGCTGAGGGATCGAGGCCCGGATTCCGGTCCCGCACGGCATTGAGGAGTCCCGTCACGAGCGTTACCGGCTTGGTGGTGTGTAGGGCGCCGGTGCTCTTTCCCCGGCCACGTGGGGTTCGGACGGCGTCGTATATATAGGCGTCAGCCATGAGTTGATCTCCTGATCGATTGGTTATGAAACGACATGTAAATCCGGGGAGGTGGTGGGTGGGAGGGGTGGGAGGTCCGACTCGGCCAGGCGACGCGCTTCCTCGGCCGCGATTCCGAAGCTGCGTAACACGAGTTCAGCGGCTCCGGATCCGGCTTCTCGCCAGGTTTGGTGACCTTCGAGAACCATCCACATGGCGGTGAGGGTGGTTCCGGCAATCATCGCCATGGCACCGGGAAGTAGGTCTTCACGTAAGTCATATCGGTGCCGATCGACTCCCTTGACGATGGCCCGCATCGGGGTGCCGTTGAGCAGATCCCGCAGTGAGTCGTTGTTGATTCCGAACCGGTACACGAACCAGCCCCACTGGGGTTCCTCATGGGCACGCCTGACGAAGAAGCGGATGTCGTTGGCGAGGCGGTGGGCGGGATCCGAGTCCTGGTCGCAGGCGGTGACCCGCTCGTGCATCTCGCTGGCAAGTTGTGCCGCTACTTGCTCGAAGAGGTATTCGGGTGTTTCGATGTTGTTGTAGATGGTTCCCCGGGCTACCCCGGCGGCCTGAGCCAGGTCGCTGACCGAGACGCGGTGATTGCCTTGTTCGGCGAAGAGACGAATGGCGGCGTCATGGATGCGGCGTTGCGCTTGATTCACAGGCGATTGGGCTTCCGGGTAGCAGGTTCTCGAATTGTACACCCGTGTTCAATCGTGAGCAAAGCTGCTCCGCGTCCCTGCGACGAGTGTGCATCCAGGCTCGATATAGCGGCGTGGATGCACACTCGTTCAAGAAATTCTCATCCAACATGACCACCACTCCGTATTTATCACTAAAGAGGGTTCATGGGGAACTCCTCAAGAAGGGAACAGAAACATGAAGCGTCGTTTTAGCTCACTCGTAGTGATTGCGGCCATGGCCGTCGGTCTGACCGCCGCACCCGCACTAGCCGCTCCCCGCACGCCCGACACCGATTGTCTGCGTGCCGGACAGGCCACCCTCCGTTCGCTCGGGGCGTTCAAGGCTGCTGCCAAAGGCGAGGTCAACTATGCCGCGTTCGATATCAACTCCGGGAACGACTTCCAGGGTTTGATCCGGATTGACCTTGGTGACGCGGCTTACCTGCCGATCAATCAGGTGTTCCAGCTCCACCTCGACAGCCCTGAGCTTTTCGCCTGGTGCGACTGATCTGAACCTATTCAAGTAATAAGGAATGGGCCTCCCAGGGAGGCCCATTCCTCGCGTCGGGGTCAGTCGCCGATGGCGAAGGTGACGGTCAGCAGGATGACGACACCAGAGACACCCGGTGACACCGGGATGTCGAATGACGCCGAGTCGCCTTCCCCTCCTTGCATCATGCCATGAGACGACGTGAGCAACACTTTTTCATGGATGTCGAGCACGTCTCCCAATGGCACGCCAGCTAGGTCAACCAGAGATTCGGCTCGGGTTACAACGTCAGCCCATGCTTGGGCGCGAGCGGCTTCCATCAGAGGCTCCGGATCGGCCTCGAATCGAATTCCCCAGGCCGTTGCGTCATCTCCACCAGCCTCGATCGCGCTGGCGAGGGTGGCTCCGATCCCGGTCAGATCCGGTATCGTTACCCGGTACCCGATTCGGGTCTCGTAGCCGCTGATCTTGGGCCACTCCTCATAGAAAGGCCCAACCGAGAAGTCCGAAGTCTGGATATCGCTTAGGGCAACACCCGCCGCAGTCAAGGTGTCTGTCATCGCTTGGCCGGCCTCGGCCGCCGCCCGGCTTGATTGTGCGACAGTTGGACGTCGGCTGGAAACTCCGATGTCGACGATGCATCGCACCGGTGCCGCATACTCGGCTCCCATCCCGCCAACGGTGATGCTGCGAGTTGAAATGTCGGTAGGTTGACCGGGCTCAGTGGGAATCGTCGACGCTGTGGACATTGCCAACGGCGTTGGGGTCGTGATC
>JAOUMT010000169.1 GCA_029881355.1 Acidimicrobiia bacterium
ATCGGGCGGCCTCGATAGCTACACGCATCGTCGCCCCGGTGGCCAGCCCGTCATCAACGATGACCACACATCTGCCCGTAAACGACAAGGCGCGCACCCCGTACGCGGCAACCCGCCGATCGAGCTCCCTAACTTCTTTCCTTACGACCTGCTCGACTTCTTCATCGGAGAGTGCAGCCGCCACCGACGCATTGAGAACCCGAAACCCACCCGACGCAATGGCTCCGAAGGCCACCTCGGGATGGCTGGGCACTCCGAGTTTGCGAACCAGCAGCAGGTCGAGTCGAACGCCGAGACCCGCGGCAACCTCAGCTGCGCACACGGCCCCTCCGCGAGGCAACCCGAGAACGATGGTGTCGACAGGTAGATCCAGGTTCTCGAGCTCCTGAGTCAGGACTCGACCGGCCTCACGGCGATTGCGATACCGATCCATGCCTTAGAGTCAACCACGGAGCCGTGCCTGAATCGCTCTTACGGGGATCGAATCGTAACCAGCCGGCGAGTCGTAAACTGTCGCCATGAGCTATCCAGCCAAGCTACAAAGAATCGTTGACCTCTTCGCCAGCGCTCCCAAGGACATCCGCATCCAGGCTCTGCTCGACTACTCCAACCGGGTTCCGCCGTTGCCTGCGCGGTATGCCGAAAACCGCGACACCCTTGAACAGGTGCACGAATGCCAAAGTCCGTTCTTTCTCGCAACCGAGGTCGACGAGTCGGGTGCGGTCACCATGTTTTTCGAATCACCACCCGAAGCACCGACGGTGCGCGGTTACGCAGGCATCCTGGCCGAGGGCCTCAACGGTGAGCAGGCCTCGGCCGTACTTGAGCTACCGAATGACTTCTATTACGGCATGGGCCTTGAGGAAATCGTGACTCCGCAGCGCTTGCGGGGCATGGGAGCAATCGTGGCCCGCCTCAAACGGCAGGTAGCCGACCAGATCAATGGCAGCGTCGATGGTTCCGGCGAGGTGGCTCCATGAACCTGTCCGAGCAGTCGGTCATCGTCACGGGCGGTGCCTCCGGTCTCGGCGCCGCCACGGCGCGCCGGGTAGCTGCCGGCGGAGCGCGAGTGGTCATTGTGGATCTGCAAGACGACCAGGGTGACGCTCTGGCGATCGAACTGGACGGCGCCTATGTACACGCCGACGTGACCGACGAAGCCGAACTAAAGGTGGCCGTCGACACGGCAGTAGAAATGGCTCCTCTGTTCGGACTCGTCAATTGTGCTGGGATTGCCCCACCGTCACGGACCGTCAACCGGGACGGACTCCCCCATGATCTCGGCCTGTTCCGGACCGTAATCGAGATCAACTTGATCGGCACGTTCAACGCCATCCGCTTGGTAGCCGCGGCGATGGCGAAGAACCAACCGCAGGAAGCGAATGAGCGCGGTGCCATAGTCAACACGGCCTCGGTGGCCGCCTACGACGGCCAGGTCGGCCAAGCGGCCTATTCGGCCTCGAAGGGCGGCATCGTCGGTATGACGTTACCGATCGCCCGCGATCTGTCGGTCGCCGGCATACGGGTGAACACGATTGCTCCGGGAATCATTGATACGCCGTTGTTGGCCGGGCTCCCCGAACCGGCACGACAGTCACTGGCAGAGCAGGTTCTTCATCCCAAGCGCCTCGGTTGGCCGTCGGAGTACGCCGAACTCGCCTGGCTGCTCCTGAGTCACTCCTACATGAATGGCGAGAGTATCAGAATGGATGGCGGCATCCGGATGGCGCCGAAGTAGTCCCATGACGCAGCCAATCGGGATCTTTGACTCGGGCCTTGGTGGGCTTTCTGTACTGCGCTACGCCCGGGAACGATTCCCGGACGAAGCATTCGTCTATCTCGCCGATCAGCGCTGGGCTCCCTACGGCGATCGTAGCCGGGAGGAGGTTTTCTCCTATACGAACCTGGCCGTAAACCGGCTGATCGAACTCGATGTCAAAGGGGTGGTCATTGCCTGCAATACCGCCAGCGACGTGGCCCTAGAGCGTATGCGCGAGCTCCATCCCCACCTTCCATTCGTGGGCATCGAGCCGGCCGTAAAACCAGCTGTCGCGTCGAGCCGGAGCGGCATCGTGGGTGTCCTTGCCACTACCGGGACCGTCACCGGAACCCGGCTTCGATCGCTGATCAGTAAGTACGCCGGGTCCTGTACCGTCCTCACCCAGGCCTGTCCTGGTTTGGTTGAACTGATCGAGGACGGTCTCGGGGACAGCCAGCAAGCGGAAGCTTTGCTGAGCGAATACGTCACCCCGCTCGTGGCGGCCGGGGCGGACACCCTGGTCATCGGCTGCACCCACTACTCGTTCGTGGCCGACCGGATCGGCGCCATCGCCGGGCCCACGGTCATGATCATCGATCCGGCAGACGCAGTCGCCAAACAAATCGGCCGGGCCATGACCATGGACGGAACGGCGGGCGGAACCCGATACGAAACCTCCGGAGACGCAGTTCGAATGCGGCGACAACTCCAAGAGATGTTCGATGAGGAGTCTGCGGTCTATCCGTCTCGTTGAACGGTGCGGATGTATTCGACGAGGCCGCGAATCTGTGCTTCGGTGAGCTGATTGCGAAAAGATGGCATCCTGGCCCGCCCATTGGTGATGGCGGTGAGTAACGATTCATCGGGCTTGGATTCGGCATCCGATCCGGGACCCAGGGCCGGACCTACTCCTCCACCCATACTGTTGCCGTGACAGCGCGCACAGGCTTGCTCATAGACCTCAATGGCGCTGGCGGTCGGATCGACCGAAGTGCACGACGCGGTCAACAGCAGCACAATCACAAGGAAACCAACGAGGCGCATCAGTTCGATTCTAGATTCGCTCTTCTCGCATAACGACCCGGCATGGTTCTAGAGTCTCGGGTCGCATGTCTGACGCAGAGGAATCAAGAATCCCGGTGGTTGTCACCGGGTTCGTCATGGGAGCCGCAGACCTGGTTCCTGGCGTCTCGGGAGGCACCATCGCCCTGGTGTTCGGTATCTATGATCGTTTGTTGGCGGCGATCACGTCCTTCAATGTGACCAACCTCCGCGGCCTCCTCAAGGGTCGAGTGAAAGACTTCGCACGGGCAACCAGCCTCTCCTTCGTTCTGACGCTCGGATTGGGAATGGGCACAGCGATTGTCGCCCTCTCCGAACCGCTCGGCCGTTTGCTCGACGATGCCGACGGGCGGGTCGTTCTGTTTGCGTTCTTCTTCGGGCTGGTAATCGCCTCGGTCTATGTCATAGGACGAAGAGTTTCCTGGACCACGCAAACCCGGATCTCCTTCGTTCTTGGTGCCATCGCTGGTCTCGTGATCGTGCGACTCACCCCGACTTCGGGATCGACGGCCCCGTTGGCGCTCTTCGCGGCTGGAGCTATCGCCATTTGTGCGATGGTCCTCCCGGGGATCTCTGGCTCGTTCATTCTCGTGATTCTCGGACAGTACGACAACGTCCTCGACGCCGTCCGGGAGCGCAATATCGGAACCGTGCTGATCTTCGGTGCCGGAACGGTTCTGGGGTTAGCGTTCTTCGCTCGGCTTCTCCAACGACTCCTCGCCCGCCACCATGACTTAACCATGGCGGTTCTTGCCGGGTTCATGGCAGGCTCACTGTGGAAGATCTGGCCGTGGCGAATCTGCCTGACACTCGGACCAGACGGGCACTGCTTGACCGACGCCTTAAGCACTCCCACCCTCGACAGATATGCGCTTTTGGGGGTGATTCTGGCGCTCATCGGCGCCGGGGTTGTGGTGTTGGTTGACCACTTAGGGCGCGCACCAAACAGAAGCGCTTGACACCGCGCGATGCACCCCGATACGATGACCAGGCACCGGAGCAATCCGGATGCGACCCCCAAAAAGGGCGAGCAGTTGAGCACGGTCTTACCCTGGCGCCGTACTCGCTACGACTCTCGCTTAGCTCCTTCGGGAGTAGAGGCTCCGGAACCCCCAACCGGAGCCTCATTTTTTTAACCGGTCATGGATGATCGATGGCGGGTTTCGTTTTCGGGGTCGCGAATGGAACCGACGGCCACCGGGTTATCGCCCCACTTGGGACGGCCAAACAGGATCGCATGAGCGATGTCTTCGGCTTCCACCCAGTAGTCCCCGGAGGCGATCCGATCTGCCAGATCGTTGAGTCGCCGATTCCACCACGTCGTTGAGTCCTTCTTGTGCACCCCTAGGTATCGGCAGCGATCAGACGGTAATTGAGGAAAACCCTCAGGTTTAGCTTCGTTCCCAGCGACCCTCACGCATGACGGCTACGGCGACGATCTCCGGATCCACTTCATACTGGCCGGCTTGAATCAAGCCACGCAGTTCACCCAGCAGCGCTTTGCGCTCCTGAGGGGTGGCCATTGGCGACAAACGAGGACCGTCGAAGGGGTCACCGTCCGAAAATGGATCGGCCCCCAACATCTTGTCGGCCGACCTGGCATCAGCCGCGGTATCGCTTGCCAGACTTGCGTCGCTATCTGAAGCCCCCATGAGCAATAGCCTACCCACCGGCCGACCATTCACCTAGCAAAAATCCACCTGC
Organism: Acidimicrobiia bacterium; assembly: GCA_029881355.1. Lineage (GTDB taxonomy): Bacteria > Actinomycetota > Acidimicrobiia > Spongiisociales > JAENVV01 > JAENVV01. The sequence continues at coordinate 4,526 of JAOUMT010000169.1, forward strand.
CGCCACCAGACGAAGGAGCCACCCGTACGCGGTTCCCGGTGGACGGGCCGCCCCGAGGGCTGGTTGGTTGTACGCTGGGACCATGACGATTGGTGTACTCGGCGCAGGTTCATGGGGAACGACCGTGGCCGCATTGGCCGCAGCAAAGAACGATACGCTCCTGTGGGCACGCCGACCCGACGTCGCCGAAGCCATTAACCGGCAACACGTCAACCCGTCGTACATCAGCGAGTTCCCGCTCCCGGAATCGCTGGTGGCGAGTTCCGATATCCACGAGGTCGCAGGCAACTGTGAGGTGCTGATCATTGGCGTGCCATCACACGGATTCCGCGACATCCTCGAGATTGCGGCCGGTTCCATTCCCGAGTCGGTACCGATTCTGTCACTGACCAAAGGCATCGAGACCGGGACGCTCATGCGCATGACAGAGGTCGTCGCCGACGTGCTGCCCGACCACCCGGCCGATCACATCGGGGTTCTGTCTGGTCCGAATCTGGCCAAAGAGATCATGGCCGGTCAGCCTGCCGCGACCGTCATTGCGTTGCCGGACCTCAGCCTCGCCGAAGAAGTCCAGACCCGCTTCATGACTCCGACATTCCGCGTGTACACGAACCCGGACGTGGTCGGTTGCGAGATCGCCGGAGCTTGCAAGAACGTCATGGCGATTGCTTCTGGCATGGTTTCGGGCCTCGGCTTCGGCGACAACACCCGGGCGGCGCTCATCACGAGGGCTCTCGCTGAACTCGTCAGACTCGGCATTGCGGTCGGCGGTAATCCCCTCACCTTCGGCGGGTTGGCGGGCGTCGGCGACCTGGTCGCAACTTGTTACTCATCTCAGAGTCGCAACTACACGGTGGGGCACGGTCTCGGGGAAGGCAAAGCACTCGACGACATCATTGCCGAAATGAATATGGTCGCGGAAGGCGTGAAGTCCACCGCTGGCGTCCTCGCCCTGGCCGACAAGGCCAGGGTCGAAATGCCGATCGCCGTGGAGGTGGGGCGGGTGCTGTACGAGGGAGCCGACCCGAAGTCGTCGATGATGGCGCTCATGGGGCGGACGGCCAAGTCCGAAGGACACGGCATCTTCTAGGGGAAGCTTTGAACCACCGCTCACAACCGTCGGTGAAACCCGAAGACCACTCAAACACCTTCTCAGAGAAGCGTGGAAGCACCCGACACAACCGACACCATAACTCGAAGACCACCCAGATTTCTTCTAGGGAGGCTTCTCGGGCAGTCTCTTAGGCACCGACCACGATCGTGGCTCCCGTCGCCGGATCCTTGCCGAGAACCAACAAATCTTCGATCCGGTCTTTCATGTCGGGCACATGGCTGACGATGACGACTAGTCGCTCTTCATGTCCGGCAACCAGCGACTCGATGCCGGCCATCGCTAGGTCGAGATGTTCCGCATCCAGTGAACCGAACCCCTCGTCGAGGAAGAAAGAGTCGAGTCGGCCACTACCCCGAGACACCATCTCGGCGAGCGCCAGCGCCAGGGCCAGCGACGCAAGAAAAGTTTCTCCTCCCGAAAGCGTCGAAGACTTCCGCACCTGTTCGGCGGCGTTTAGATCGAGGATGTTGAAATCACCGTCGTCAGAGAAGCGGTAACGGCCGCCGGAAAGCTGTTCAAATTGCTCCGAC
>JAOUMT010000170.1 GCA_029881355.1 Acidimicrobiia bacterium
GCTCGACAGGAGTGCCCGAAAGGCTTCGTCTCCAAACCGCAGCCGCGTCGACCGGCGGTAGAACTTCAGTCGAAAATCCTCGGAGGCTGCGGCTTCTACCCCCAAAGGGACGCCGTTTGCAATGAGCGCATCGACCGTGATGGCTGTTGTATCGACATGGTGACGAGAGCCGATAACCACAAGGTTGCTGGCCCTGGTGTGCCAAACAGCATGTCGGGTCAGGAGGTCTGGTGCCGGCATACAATCTGCGTCGAGGAAAACCAGAACCGATCCCGATGCTTTTTTTGCCCCAAGATTTCTCGCCCGACCGGCGCCGTACCCGTCGTGCTCTTGTCGAGTGACCGCTATGGCTAGATCGGCACGCGTAGCAATCCGGCTGACCACAGCTTCGATGTCTTCATCCGATCCGTCGTCGGCTACTACGACATCCCAGGGTCCCCGGTAGTTCTGGTGAGTCAAGGCGGCGAGAGTTCTCTCAAGAAGCTCGGCCCGGTTGAAGACCGGAATGACCACAGTCATCGATGGCAGGTCGGCGTCGTTTTCGACGTTCACAAGTGGGGCGTAGTCGTTCTCGGGACCGGTGAATGGGTGCATCATGTGGTGGCGCGGTAGCTCGCAGCTTTCAGGTCGATTCGTATAAGTGTGCCCGATTCCGTGATTTCGGCTTGTGGCTGGTGAGCGGCAAGATACGAATCAAGGACGGGTCGGTCAGGGGCCTCAGCGTAGATGTATCGCCGAGCTGCCTGGAGAATAGCGTCCGGCGGCGTGGTGCCGCGAAAAGCCACCGCCTCATAGGAAGCAGGACTCGGGTCGCCGACGTTTTCCCACAGTTCGCGTCCTGGCAGAACGAGTGTGGTGCCCGGAGCGGAGAGCACGCGCTGCACTTCGACGTCTTGGTCGATCAAGGCCTCCAACGGGTCCTGCGACGCCAGTTGGTCAGGAGCCGGTGGAACCTTCTCGGCAGCTTTGAGACCGGCAAGGAGTTCGTCGACCCGATGGTCATACAGGTGGGCGCCGGCCACATGGGACCGTGCTTGGTCGACGATCCGTTGCATGTGAACCTGATCCGCCAGCAGTGATTGGAACTGGTCGACGAAGCCGACGTCTAGATGGAGGAAATGCTCGCCCGGCGTCAGGATTTGGTCCAAGCCGGGGATGGGCTCGGTGACCAACAGAGCTCCGGCACCGATCGCTTCCAGTACCCGCATCGTGATCGGGAAGTGGCGGGTTCCACCCTCGTTCGGAATTATGCGAGCTTGCTCGTAGAGCTCGGCCATTCGAGACGCCGATACGCCTTCCTCAAAAGCGGTGGAAGGTAGGGCCGCTTCGAGGCTGGTCGTCAGGTGGCCCCGGAACGCGTACGGGCCGCCCCCTCGAATATAAGCGCCGACCATGGCGACGTCGTAGCGGCGGTCGGCGATCGGCGTGGATCCATCGAAGAGGTCTGGTGCCATACCAAACGGGAAGCGTTGGACCGGTTGGCGAAAGAAATGAGCGAGGTGCCACGAGTGCGCCAGAAGGATCAAGTCGGCCCGGTAGCGGTCGGCGAGTCGCAGGTTGGCGCCGAGATGGTGCTCACCGTGATGCACCCAGAACCCGATCGGGACGGGAGGAGTAACGCCACTCACCCGGATCTCCGGATACGGGCCTTCGACAAAGAGAACCGCGTTGGTGTCGGGAGCGAGCGCGTCGAAGTCGATCGCATCGGTGTAGAGGTCGACTGCCACGCCGGCGCGCATCAGGGCCGCTTCGAGGTACTTGCCCGGGTTGGAGTCGGTCTTGCGATAGGCCAGCGCGAGGCGGGTCCCGGCGTGGCGGCCGGGGGCGGGACGGTATGGCTCCGGATGACTCTCAGGGGTGTGGAACGGTAAGCCGGTCCGAACCGGCCGGCTGGCCGACGGGATTGCGGGGGCAAGGTCGATGAGATCCCTCGGTCCAGGCGAACTCCATTGCGGGGCTCTGGCTACATAGGCAGACGCATGGGAGGCTGCTTCCGAAGCCACCGGGACTGCGGCCTCGGTGGTTGGCACGATCAACTCCGGGTGGGACTCGACGACGCACCGAACGAGAGCCGAACTGCGCAGGGCATCGCGTGTCGTTGTCGTCTGAAGCCTTCTCGCCAAACGATCTCGTAGCGAGTGGCCGGTGGGCTGATCCGGAGCAACGAGAATCTCCTCGAAATCCCCGTCCAGCCCAGCGCCGTGATGGCTGATTCGAACCAACGAGACGTCGTGTCCCGCCCGGGTCAACTGATGCATGAGGACGCGCGCCCGGGGGTCTTTCTGATAGTTGTTGACCGCAAGAACCGTGATCCGCATGGAGGAGCATGGTACCCGGGCTGACCCGGCCGTCCCCGCCCTGTCGAGGCGCCGTTAGCTGAGTGCTCTGCGCAAGAACGCCGCGATCTGGCCTCTCGTGAGGGTTCCCTCAGGGCAGTAGCGATCATTATCTGGTGGGTTGCATCCTCTGGTAATGCCGGAAGCACCCAGTGCGTTGATGTCTCCTTGGTGGACCGAGTTACTGTCATCACCGAACTGGTCGGGGACGTTGGTTGGGAGTCCGAGGGCTCGCACGAAGAAACTTGCCATCTGCCCACGAGTCAGGGTCTGCTGTTCGCAGAAGAACGTGTTGGCAGGTGGATTACACCCGACGGTGATACCGGCTTGCGCGACGGCGTTGATGTTCGCCTCGTGAGGAGACCCGTCGTCGTCGGTGAAAAAATCTGTGCCCGTGCTCGGAAGATTGAGTGCCAAGGCCATCATCGTTGCCATCTCACCTCGGGTAACCGGCCGATTCGGGCAATACGAGTCCGAATCGCATCCGAGGGCGACGCCTCGCGAGACGAGCCAGGCGATGTCGTCGGCAAAGACCGTATTCGACGTGTCATTGGCCGAACTCAAGCGGGGAAGGTAGGTCAGCGGTTCGGCGTCGGCCGCGCTACCCCGGGCCTTCATGAAGATGACCGTGATGAAGGTTTGTCCATTGCTGGCGGTCTTGCTTGAGACACCGATATGAGACCAGTCGCCGAGGATGTTGGCCCGATGACCTGGCGAGTCCATGAACGCGTTGTGAAGGACCGGAATGTTCGGGCCCATTCCGACGTTCTCACCGAGACTGGACCAGCCCCCACTTACGATCTTGCTGAGGTCGGATGTGTGGAAGATGGTTCCTTTGGCGACCTGGCGGGCAGTTTGAACCGACGCATCGTCCTCGAGGTCCCAGTGGCGGGTGAGGCCGGGGAGGCCGTTGGCGGCTCGTTCTCCGTTGATGAGGTCGATCATGTCGCTGTCCTGGATGGGGGAAGCGACCGCAGGGAGTGGCGCCGGGATGAGAGAAAGCGCGAGGAAGGCGGTCACCGCGACCGCCACCAGGTAGATTCCCCTACGCCCTAAGGAAAACTTCATACCTGGCTTATCGGCGAGATCACCGGAATACTTAAGGCTCCGGTAGGAACAATCTCACCGATAGTGTTGTGCAGATGTTTCGAATTACGACTGGAATCGTTGTTGTCGCAACTTTTATTGGGCTGACCGCCCTGGTGGCGAGCGCGGTCCCGCCGGGCGGCACGTTTGTTGATGATGACGGCAATGTTCACGAAGCCAACATCGAAGCGCTGGCCGCAGCGGGCATCACCCGCGGGTGTAACCCGCCGGTCGATGATCGTTTCTGTCCTGACGGGACGGTCACTCGGGGGGAGATGGCCGCGTTCTTATCGCGGGCGCTCGACCTGACCGAGCGAGCTTCCGATCCTTTTGGCGATGACGACGGTAGCCTGTTCGAGGCCGACATTGAACGGATCGCCGCCGCCGGTATTACCCGGGGGTGTAATCCGCCCGCCAATGACCGGTTCTGCCCGACCCGACCGGTCACGAGAGCCGAGATGGCGGCGTTCCTGGTGAGGGCCTATTCGTACGTCGACCGGGCAGATGGCCGGTTCACCGACGACGATGGGTCCATCTTCGAAGAAGACATCGAGCGTCTGGCGGCATCCGGGGTCACCCTGGGATGTAACCCACCAGCCAACGATCACTATTGCCCGTCCAAACGGGTGCGGCGAGACGAAATGGCCAGCTTCCTGGTCCGAGCCGAAGGTTTGGCTCCGATCCCGGTCCCACCGCGATTGACGCCGGCGTTGGACGCTCTCCCGTTTTCCTTCGACTCACCGATCCAAGTGGCCGGTCCGCCGGGGGACAGTCGGGTTTTCGTAGCCGAGCGATCTGGCAAGGTCCGGGTCATCATCGATGGCAACCTCCTTGCTGATCCGTTGATTGATCTGTCGGGCACCGTGATTCAAGGAGGCGAACGGGGATTACTCGGCGTGGCTTTCCACCCCGACTTCGTGACCAACGGATTGGTTTACGTCTCGTACTCGGCTGAGACCGCGTCGCTCTCGGCAAATCATGCCTCGGTTGTGGAAGAGTTCAAGGTGTCCGGCAACCAGGTGACTCCGAGCACAGGTCGGGTTGTCTTTACGACGCTGCAGCCCTATGCCAATCACAATGGTGGCATGATCATGTTCGGTCCAGATGGTTATCTCTATCTTGGACTGGGTGACGGCGGATCGGCGTTTGATCCGGCCAGAAACGGTCAGAATCCCAAGACTGCGCTCGGTTCGATGGTCCGGATCGACACCGTCGCCGCCACATCCAGCAACTGGGCGATTGGCTTGCGCAACCCCTGGCGGTGGTGGATCGACGGATCGGACATGTATATCGCCGACGTAGGCCAAGGTTCGCGCGAGGAGATTTCGGTCGTCTCGACGACTGATACGGGTCTCAACCTCGGCTGGGTGCGATTCGAGGGCAGCCAGTGCACCGGCCTCGGTAGCTGCAGCACCAGCGGCCTCACGTTTCCCGTCCTGGAGTATACGCACGCCGAGGGCTGCTCCATCACCGGGGGCGTGGTCTATCGGGGTGACTTGACCCAGTTGAATGGGCACTTCCTCTACGGCGATTATTGCTCCGGCTGGATTCGCTCAATCAGAGTCGTCGGCGGTTCAGTCGTGTCTGAAGGCGACCTCACCAGCCTCGGTGCCGCCTTTGGGCTCGTGTCTTTCGGACAAGACGGACTCGGCAATACATACGTCATTCGGGGTGGAACGGTCTATCAACTTGTCGGTGAATGATGCCGATATTCGGAGCAGGCGTGAAAGCTTTGTACAGTGGCGTCGGTCTCGGCGGGCGGAACCGATCCGAGGAGTCGTGTTGAAGAACACCAAGATGCTCATCCTGGTTGTGTTGCTCGTCAGCATGCTGATACCGGCGAGCCCAGCCGAGGCTCAGACTTCGCCTGCCACCGTCACCTTCTACGGGGGCGGCTATGGCCACGCCGTCGGCATGAGTCAATACGGCGCAAACGCCATGGCTGGGGAAGGAAAATCGCCCCTCCAAATCATCCAGGAGTACTACGGCCCTGCGGTATCCGTCCAGGATCACACTGCCCTGGGGGCGTACCCAAGCCCGCATCCCGTGGCGGAACCAAACACGAACATCTGGGTTGGACTACGGCGCGATGTCACGTCCCTCACCTTCTCGGTGCCGAGCACCCATACCGGAGAGGTGGGCCTCTGCCAGCTGAACGATGGCCAAGGTGGATCCTGCCCGCGGGCTGACGCAGTGCCAGTTCCAGGAGACACTTGGAAACTGGTTCGCCTGGACGGAACCACCACCCGATGTCAGTTCTCACGCGTCACACCGAACCCTGTGAGTTTTCCCGAGGGTGACTGCTCGGCCTCGATAAGTTGGGGAGGGCCGGGCCAACCCGAATACATCACGATCGACGATACGAATACCGATTATCGGTTTGGAACGCTGCGAATACGCCAGGGGATCACCCAGAAACAGTCCGGGGACTTCCATGTCTCGTTGGATATCCCGATTGAAGAGTATTTGCTTGGCCTCCGCGAAGTTCCCCTCAGCTGGAATCCCGCCACCCTACAAACCCAGGTCGTGACCGGCCGGACCTACGCTCTTGAGAAGTTTGCCCGTTATTATGATCCCGGTTCGACCGCTTTGAACGGCTATCTAACCGTTGAAGGGGCCATTCCGTACCGGATGTCGGCGTGTGCGTGTCATGTCTACGACTCGACGTTCGACCAGAACTACCGCGGCATGGACAACGAACAAAAGGATCCAAGCACCTATGACGACTGGGCAG
>JAOUMT010000171.1 GCA_029881355.1 Acidimicrobiia bacterium
CGCGTTTTGGTTCATCGGAGTGATGTTTTTGATCTTCTTCGGTCTGATGGCTTTCGTGGTCCTGGTCGTGGTGGTCTTCGGTAAACGAGTCCACAAGCTCTGGGAGTACGAGGCCGACTTCTGGGACGAGACCGGCAAGTACGTCGGTGAGTTCGAAATCGAAATGTCGAAGGTAGGGAAAGAGGCCATCGACCACACGCTCAAAGCCGAATTCGATGCCCGGCATGACTCGCTGGCTCCCGGCCAGTCGGTAGAGCTGTTTGTCGACGACCTCCGCGTGATGCAGGGTACGGTCGTTCATGCTGGCAAGGTTGTGCTTACAGTCGATGACCTGACCGTCGGCGACTTCCATCCGCTCGTCGGCCAAACCTGCCGGGTATCGATCGACACCCAGGAACGCTGGACCGCCGACCTAAAGCCCGACTGAGCCAACCCTTCGGTTGTTCTGGGGAGGCTACGCTCGCAACGTGACAAGTCTTCGGGTTCTTTTTCTGGGCGGAACCGGCATCATCAGCTCGGCTTGTGTGGCGTCGGCGCTGGCGGAAGGGCACGACGTGACCGTACTCAATCGGGGCACTACCGGATTGCGACGGCTACCCGACGGAGCCGATCTGGTGATCGCCGATGTTCGAGATTCGCCGGCAGTCACTGCGGCGGCGGGTGGAGACTTCGATGTCGTGCTCGATTTCCTCTCCTTTACTCCCGACCACGTGCAGCCTCACATCGACCGCTGGGCAGGGCGGATCGGCCAGTATGTCTTCATCAGTTCCGCCTCCGCGTACCAAACGCCGCCGGCGAGGCTGCCGATCCTCGAAAGCACCCCGCTGCGCAACCCGTTTTGGCAGTACTCCCGGGACAAGATCGCGTGCGAGGACTTGCTCGTAGCCGCGTACCGGGAAGATGGCTTTCCGGCCACGATCGTCCGCCCATCTCACACGTATGACCAAACGATGATGCCATTCGAAGGTGGCTGGACAATCGTCGATCGGATGCGCCGTGGTGTGCCAGTTGTCATTCACGGCGACGGAACTTCGCTGTGGACGCTCACGCACAACTCAGACTTCGCCCGGGCTTTTGTGGGCCTGATTGGTGATCCGCGCGCCGTAGGCGACACCTTTCATATCACGTCTGATGAAGCCTTCACTTGGGACCAGATCGCCGGAATGTTGGCTCAGGCCGCCGGAGTCGATTCGCCCCAGATCGTCCATGTTCCGTCTGATGCCATTGCCGCGCACGACGCGCAGTGGGGCGCCGGATTGTTAGGCGACAAGGCTCATTCGATGGTATTTGACAACAGCAAGATCAAGCTTTTTGTGCCTGGCTGGACCGCCACAGTGCCGTTCTGGCGAGGAGCCCGGGAGATCGTCGACTGGCACGACCAAGACTCTCAACGCCGCACGGTAAATCTGCATGTGGATCAGCTAATGGACCGACTCGTCAAAGAATTCGTCTCAGCGCAGTAGTGGCCTCAACGGCTCGCTAGTCCTGGAGCTTTTCCATGTGGTTGGCGTCGAAGAAGAAGGTCCATCCATCCATTTCGGGGGCGGTGATGCCGAGTTGGGTGAGGATCGTGGCGATCTGCGAGCGGTGCTCGGTGCCGTGGTTGATCGCTTGGAGGAGCAGCAACGACCGATGCATTCGCCACGTCGTGTCCGGGTCGTCGTCATCGATTATCACGTACCCGTCGGTGTCGGCCTCGGCGGCGGCTTGCACCAGGAGGCGGTTTCCGTCATCGAATGCCGCGGTCAGAGCAGCAAATCCAGGGAATGGGGTTTCGGCGAGGTGTTGGGGCCGCTCGCCGCCGAAGAACCGGGCCGCGTACGATCGCTGGGCGTCGGCGACGTGGACGAGTGTGGCGCCGATTGTCCCGTAGGTTCCTTCGACGGTTGACTCCAACTGCTCATCGGTCAACCTGCGGCAGACCTCGATTAGTCGGTCGTTCATCATGGTGTTGTGCTTGAGAAGCTCGATGGACAGATTCATGCCGTGACCCTACTCGGTGCCCGCTTAGTGATCACGACGTGAATTTGAACCAACCTCCGGTCAAGTGGCGTAGTGGTCTCGCCAGGAGTGGGCCGGGTCGTAGCCGAGGAGGCGCCGGGCTTTGTCGATCGATAGCAGCGTTTGGTGGTCGGATATTTCGCCTCGGATGGGGACGTCGGGATAGAACTCCGCCATCAATTCAGCGTTCGGCTGGGTCATGCAGGTGTCGGCTGCTGCTACGAGGAAAGCTTCTGCGCCTGGCACATCGGTCTCGAGAGCCAGCCTGGTGCATTGGGCAACGTCACGGGCGTCGACGTAGCCCCACAAGTTCCACGCTCGACTTTTCGGGTCATCCCAGAATTTCGGAAACAGCTGGTAATCCGTTTCCTCCATGACGTTGGAATAGCGCAATGCCACATAGGGGGTGCCGGTCCAGCGGCTGAACTGTTCGCCGATCACCTCGCCAGCCAGTTTGGAAAGGGCATAGTGGAACTCGGGGAGGCGGGGATGGTCCTCATCGATCGGGGCGTAGTGGGGTTGTTCCCGCTCGAAAGGAAGGCCGATGAGGGTTTCGCTCGACGCCCACACCACCTTTTGCATCCCGAGTTGCGCGGCAGCCGAAAACACGTTGTACGTGCTCATCATGTTGACGCGAAATGTCTCACCATCAGGTAGAACAAATGGTGCCGGAATCGCCGCAAGATGAATCACCGCGTCGGCGCCACGTAGGGAATCGACCGTTTGTCCGAGGTCGGTGAGGTCGGCGACCAAGGTTGGAGCGCCGGGGTCTCGCGAGGCGGCGACGTCAACGTTGGTCACGTCGTAGCCGTGGCTAACGAGGTCGGTGACGACGGCTCGGCCGGCCTTTCCACTACCACCGGTCACGACAATTTTGTTCATTCACTGTCCCTTCGAGATGACCTGAGCCTACGGCATGGCGCGCTGCCAACGGAAGCCGTCACCAGGAGGACTCCGCAGTGGGGGTTCGCGGTCGGAAAACGGCCTCCAATCGAGTCTCAGCCGGTAGCCGTGGGAGCCTTTAGGGAACGTACTGCTCGGTGATATCAACGATGGTGCCACCATCGATCGTGATCCACACGCCCGGCTGATAGAAGCGGCCGTCCCACCCCGATGCCCAATCGTCGTAGCTGATCGCCTCAAGCTCGGCACCGCCGGTGTCGACGAGTTTCGATACCTCGACCGCGTCGCTCACGGCCACCGTGCGAGTCTCGGGAGAGGTGTTTCGGATGTAGTAGTCGTTCGGTGGGGGAGATTCTTGTCCGTCTTCAGCGGCGGCTTCGGCGGCCGGGGTTCCGCTGAACCAGCACGCCAGATCGAATTCGATATGGGCCGACGTCGCTGAACCGACGTATCCGAACCAGTCGCCGTCGGGCAACTGCTCGGCGCCCGGCGTGCACCCGGAGCCGAGCGCTTCGTCCATGACGTTGAGATCGACGGCAACCGGACCGGTGCGGGTCTGGTCCTGGCATTCGCCCTGCAGCCAGTTATAGAAGTTGTTGCAGCTGCCAAAGATCGTGTACCGAACCCGTTCGACCTCGTCGAATTCGAACGCCGTGGCGTTCAGCGATGCAACCAACGAAGCGCTTCCGCAACTGGTTGATGCGTTGCTGATCTCGTTGCGAAAATCGACGAATTCGATCTTCAACAGTCCATCGGTGAGGTCGACCGATCGAACGGAACCGGTGGTGGCCGAGGAGAAGAACGATCCCGCTCCGGCGCTCGTTTCGGTCGGGTCGGGACCGCCGACCAACGCCTCGAAGGCGGCAGTGATCGGATCGGCCGTTGCCGGGACCGCTCTCTCGAAGCCCTGGACGAGCGAGCAATCCGACGCGTCACCGGCCGCGAAGTAGATCGTCACGGTTTGCGAGTCGGCTGGGGTTGTCGTGTCCGGGGTGGTCGTTGTGCTGTTCTGAACGGTCGTGGTGGTTGTCTCGGCGACCGTTGAGGTCGTCGTGGAGTCGGTTGGTTCGGCACTTGTGCCGCAGGCTGAGACGATGAGCATCAAGACTGCGATGAGTGTGAGCGAGCGGTAACGAAACATGGCTATTCCTCCACGAAGAGCCTACGAATTTGGATGGTGTGTGTATAGGGTCCGACGTCGCTTATTCGCCCATGGTTCCCGGCTCGTCAGTCGATTGAATAGGCTGGGGACATGACCCGTCTGTCCGCAGTGAAGGGCGATATCACCAAGCTAGAAGTTGACGTCATCGTCAACGCCGCCGCGCCGGATCTACTGGGCGGAGGGGGAGTCGACGGTGCCATTCACCGAGCTGCCGGCCCCGGCCTGGTTGCCCAATGTCGCACGCTCGGTGGCTGCGACACGGGCGACGCCAAAATCACGGGCGGTTACCGACTGCCGGCGAAAGCAGTCATCCACACCGTTGGCCCGATCTGGCACGGGGGAGACCACGGCGAGGCTGACTTGCTCGCCTCCTGCTACCGCAAGAGTCTGGCGCTCGCCCAACAATACGATCTCAAAACCATCGCCTTCCCGGCGATCAGTTGCGGCGTCTACGGATACCCGATCGGTGAAGCTGTCGACGTTGCGGTCACGACCATCCGAGAGCATCTCGAAGATTCGACTTTGGATGAGGTGATCCTCGTTGCCTTCAACGACGAGATCTTGTCGGCATACGAGCGTGGGCTAGCCGGGTAGAGCCAAAGCCTCGGTCATCGGATCAGGCGGTATTATCCCAAATCGACGTGACTCGCTTCCGGTTGCGCATGCTCACGCTGGAGTCTGTTGACCTCTGAGCACGGCTCTGACAAGCTTGGCTGCTTCCGCAAGCATTCCGATGCACGTGCCAGCCATGGCGATGATCAGGAGCCAGCGGGTCATCACGGACCAGTCGAAGTCAAAAGACGAAAAGTCGAACGGGAACACCTGATAGATGCGGATCGTCACGGCAAGGCTCACCAGGAACAGGCCGATCTGGCTGAGTGACTTGAACCACGGGGGATCGAACACAAGGTAGATCGTGTTGGCTGCGATGGTCAGGCCCAGGGATAGGCTGATGAAGCCGACTAGGCGTGAGAAGTCCGACGTCAGGAATGGCACGATGTCCCATTCCAGGATGTTGTTGGCGACCGCAATCAGTCCGAAGTTCACGGCTATCGCAACAAGGTAACCGAATCTTCTGATCGCGGGCTGCTGGGATGGTTTGGGGTCGGTTACGGGACGGATCTCTGTCGTCGTCATGGTCGCCTCCGGTCCGTGGCTGCGCGTTTTTCGATTGGTGGCCCATTAACTCCATCTTGTCTCGTCCTAGGACGCCAGAGTCCAAGGTCGGAAAATGATTTCTGTTGAGATGAACTCCATAGGACGGGAACGGTCGTTCGGCGTAACCTAAGCCGGTAGCTTCGTTCAAGCGTGTGACCGGACTGTCCGGTCCGTCTGACACAACGGATAGGATTAGGTTCCCGACGACGAGAGAGATCCATGGACAGTTCATCTTCCGGCGCCCCGACCGATCATGGCGGACTAGAAGTGCTCAGCCTCGACGAATGCCGCAGGCTGCTCGAGACTCAGCAGATCGGGCGAATCGCCTTCATAGCCGCGGGCGAGCCGCTGATCATGCCGGTCACGTACCGGATGCATAAGGGGCACATCGTGTTTCGCACCACGACCGGGGAGAAGCTTGACGCGGCCCGCAACGCGGCGTCCGTGGGTTTTGAGATCGACGAATGGGATGCCAGTGACCAGTCGGGGTGGTCGGTCATCGTTGGTGGCACCGCTCAAGATGTCGAAGAGCCCGCCGAGATCGCCGAACTCAAAGAACTCGGGCTCCGACCGTGGGCCGATACGGTGGCCCGCAACAACTGGGTACGGATCATCCCCAACGAGATATCCGGCCGCCGCATCTAGCCCAAGCCGGCCAAACCTCTTCTCGGATTCTCAGGTAGGCGCGCCGAGCGGTATCGTTCCGATTCGCCATAGCCCCACACTTCGAAGGAACCGCGATGAGCAATCCGTTAGTCACCACAGTCAACGGCCGGGTCCGTGCCGTCGCGCTTGTTTCGGTGCTTGCGCTCGGGCTGGCGGCTTGTGGACAGGGCGATGTTCCGTTGGCCTCCCCGACCACAGCTCCTTCCACCACTTCGACGGCTGCTGAAACGACGACTACGACCGAGGCGCCGCCGGTCACG
>JAOUMT010000172.1 GCA_029881355.1 Acidimicrobiia bacterium
CGATCATCGAAGCCGGGGCTGGATCGATCAGGTCCCTGACCAACCGCACCGAGTCCGCCTCGCCAATTACGGCGGGAAGCTGCTCACCCCCGTAGGCAACCGTGGCCAGTCGCATTTAGGCGATGCCGAAACGTTCGAGATAGGGCTTGACCTCGACGGCCTTCCCCCCGATGGCGTTCGATTCGATCGCACAGTGCACCACGGATAGCGCCCTGATCGCATCGTCGACGCCGACCTCGACCTTCCCCTCACCCCTGCAAGCAAGCCCGAACTCTTCGAGCTGCTCGCGGAACATGTCCGTCTTGGGCAGTTCAACGGGTCGGCGCTCCTGGTCGCCATATGCCTGTGACACCAGCGAAGAATGCTCGTCGGCTTCATGGGCCTCATCCCAGTGGGTGAAGTCAAGGTCGTACATCAGATTGTGCTGGGTTCCTTGCAGTCGGATCTGGTAAATCCCCGGCGATGCCCACCCACACCCGAGATACCCCAAAGCCCCCGACTCGAATTCGAGAATGGTCATCGTGGCGTCGGGAACCTCCGACTTGGTGAACAACTTGCGGGTGTGCGCCGACACCGCCGCCACCGGACCCAGCAGATATTGGAGGTTGTCAGCGTGATGAACCCCGAGCTGAATAAGAGGTCCGCCCGGGGTCTTGTCCAGGTACCAGCGCCACGTCTCGGGCGTGAGTTCGAGGCCTCGCTCGTTGGAGAAATTGGCCTCAGCCATTGACACACCACCCAGGGTGCCATCGTCGATCCAGCGTTTCATCTGACGATTGCCCGACAAGCGCCTGGCACTATGACCAACGGCGAATGGGAGACCCGAGGCATCCACCGCCGCTTTGATGGCGGCAGCGTCTTCAAGGGTTTGCGCGACCGGCTTGTCCGTATACACCGGTTTGCCGGCCTCGAGCGCTTGAACGATGAGCGAACGGTGGGTGTCATTCGGCGTCGTAATCATGATGCCTTCGACGTTCGGGTCGGCCAGCAACTCCTCGTAGCTCGACGCCGAACGCTCGACACCATATTCGTCCATGAACGCTCGGCGTTTGTCCTCCGAGCGGGAATAGCACGAGTAGATGTCGATCGAGTCACCCCGTTGGGCTCCCCTCGCCAGCACGCGCGCCCACCGTCCGAGTCCTACCTGGGCCAACCTGATCTTGTCGCTCATCGTGTCTCCTAACTCACTTCGATATCGGTATCTTCAATGTTTTTGGATAGGTTCGGGTGCGGAAAGAAACAGACCAGCTCCATCTGACTGTGCTCATCTGGAACGGTTGCGTGAGGCACCCCTGCTGCGATCCGCACCACATCGCCGGTGACGACGGGAAACCACTCGCCGTCAATCCAGGCCCGGCCGTGTCCGGCGGCAACCACGACGACCTCTTCGGAGTGAGGATGCACGTGGGCCCGGCGTCCATCAGTTCGAGCCATCTGGACGATTCGCAGGCTCGACGCCGACGGCACGTCCTTGAGCGGATCTGCTGCTCGCCGGCCCGGAAGATCCACAAAATCGAACTCTGGTCTTGGGATAACCGTCATGGTCGTAGCTCGAAAATCTCCACGACCCGCTTGGCGACGTCGTCAGCCACCGTGGCGGCGAAGTCGGCGGCCATGTCGAGGGTCGCCCAGGTTGGATTGCCATACCAGCCGTCGGCGTCGATCTCAGTCACCTCGGTGATGTATCCGTGGGTTTCATGACTCCGACGCATCTCGTCGAGCGCGATGGCGTGATCGGGACGGGTGGCTTCGCCGGCGCGGTCCAGTTGGACCAGGGCCGGGTCATGGGCCATAACGGCCAGCACCTCGATCCCCCCACCGTGGGTTAGCTCGCCTCCGCTCGCCGCGTAAATGCGTTGAGCCGCATAGCAAGCGTGCGACGTGACCACATAAACGCCCGGATGCCGATCCTGGATCTCGGTTGCCACCCCGTCCATCGAGGCGATATTTCCCTCGTGCCAGTTGACGAATACGAAGCGCGTGACCCCCATATCTATCAATTCTTCGCAGATATCGGTCAGCAACGCTTCGAACGTCGACCGACGCAGGTTGATGGTGCCGGGATGCCCGGCGTGGATCGGGGTTACTCCATAGGGACCGAACGGAACGTAAAGGGCGCCGAGTCGATCGGCGAGTGTTCGACCGACAACCTCGGCTGCCATGGTGTCGGTCCCGCATGGCAGGTGAGGTCCGTGTTGCTCGACACTCCCGAATGGGATGACGGCTGTCTGGGACTCTGCGACGACAGTCGCCACATCAGGACTGACGAGGTCGTAGATGGACTTGGTCATGACGCCTCCTCGGGTCGGACAACTGGATGCAACGGTTCCTCTCCTTCAATAATCCGCCGGGCCTCCCAAGCGGATTTCGCGCGGAGGTCGGACTGAGTCTCTTCTGTGTACCAGGCGGTATGGGGCGAGAGAATGAGCTGGTCCTTTACTCCGGCGAACAACGAGAGATTTGGTGGCTCCGGACTAAAAACGTCCAGGGCTGCAAACCTCGGCCGTCGCTGGGCGAGACCGGCGGCCAGTGCACTTGCATCGACGAGGGTTCCCCTGGCCGTGTTGACGAGAATCGAGCCTTCTTTCATCGCCGCAAGTTCGGATTCGCCCAGCAGCGCCGAACCGTCATCAGGCCCAGGGGCGTGCAGCGTGACCACATCGGCTGTCGCCAGCAACGCGCCTAGATCGGTCTCTGCCTCGGCTTGATAGGGATCATGGGCAATCACCGATCCGAACCCCACCGACCTCAGTAGATGGGCGACTCGTTGGCCGATCCGCCCATAACCGATCACTCCTGCGATCAGAGTTGACGGCAGATGCATGGGCCGGAGTTCGGCGAACCCCCAACTTCCTTGCTTGACGAGGCGGTCGGATTGGGGCAACCGACGCATTGCAGCCAGCACCAGGGAAAGCGTGTGGAAGGCCACTGCTTCTGTCCCATAGTCCGGCACATAGGCAACCCAAAAACCGAGGCGACGAGCGTGGTTGATGTCGATTGAGTCGACGCCAATCCCGGAGCGTACGATGGCTCTCGGCGTCATCCTCTCGAGCACTCCGGCGGTAAACCGGGGCCGTGAGCCGGCGATGACGACGTCGGCTCCGTTGGTGAGATCAACGATGTCGTGCGGCGTGTCGCCAGCGCCACCAACGATGGTGACCCCTTCGAGGATCTCCTGCTCGATTGAAAAGTCCGGGTAGCGAGTCCCCAGTATGGCAACGGTAGGCATCGCCATGACCCTATCACTGCAATCGATTGCAGTGGGTCCAGTTCCCAGTTAAATGTGCCAGTAATATGCCGTTTCCTAGGGTACGAGTACCTCGCGTCCGATGAGCTTGCCCGCCACAACGTTCTTCTGTAGCCGTTCGGCTTCCTCAAGCGGGTAGGTTCCCGCCACGACAGGAGTCAACGATCCGTCGACGACGAGCTGGATGACTTCAGCAAGTTCGGCGGCCGACACGTTGCGCGACCCCTTGATCTCCCACTCGTTTCGATAGACGTCGCCCGGGTCAATCGTCCACTCGGTGCCGGTGTGAGACCCGACAATCACCATCCGGCCACCTTTGGACAGCGATGCCAGCGTCCGTGGCATCGTCGCCGGGCCGACAAGTTCAAGCACGCCGTCAACTCCTGCACCGTCGGTCCATTGTTTGGCGGCGGCGTCGACTGGTTGGATGCGCGGGTCGATGGCCCGGGTCGCTCCCATCTTCTTCGCCGCATTCAGCTTGGCTTGGCCGAGATCTACCCCCATGACCTCAGCACCGAGCATCACCCCGACTTGAACCGCGTGAAGCCCAACGCCACCACCTGCTCCTGTAACGATCAGCCGCTCTCCTGGCTGGAGACCCATCCGGTACTTCAGCGCGTGATAGGGCGTACCGACCGCGTTGGCGAGGATCGCACCTGCTGGAAAGTCGATGTCGTCGGGCAGCGCTACCAAATTTCTGGCCGGGAGAACCACATACTCGGCGTACCCACCCGGGATCGCCACACCAACGTGGCCGCCAAAGTTTTCACAAATGGTTTCACGCCCCGACCGGCACCAACGGCATTCACCGCACACCAGGTAGAGGGTCGTCGCAACCCGGTCGCCAGCCGTCCATCCGGTAACCCCGGACCCGGATTCGGCTACCTCTCCAGAGATCTCGTGCCCCAGGATATGGGGACCGCTGGCCCGCTCACGTAGGCCCTTGCGGATGGCAACATCGAAATGATCGACCGCACACGCCCTGACCCTGACCAGAACCTCGTCGACGCCCGGTTCGGGAATGGGAACCTCCCTGGCCACGAGTGGTCCGCCGAAATCTTCAATCACCATGGCACGCATTGTCGACATCAGCGGATCGTACCAACAGAGTCGAACGCGCGCCTCCTCGTCACGATTAGGTTGGCGCCATGCCACTTGCACCTACCGTCACCACATTGACCTGCTTTGACTGCGGGAATCAACAAGATGCCCACCACCTAACCACCGTTTGCTCGGCGTGCGCGATGCCGTTGCGGGTCGATCTTGATTTGAGACCGGCTTCACCGGAGACGCTGATCGATAGCCGGATCCAGTCGATGTGGCGTTATGCGGCCGCGTTGCCGATCACCGCAGAAAACGCCGTGACGCTGGTCGAAGGCTGGACCCCGCTCCTTGAAGTCTCCAACAATGTCTGGATCAAAGACGAGTCTCGCAACCCCACGGGGTCCTTCAAGTCTCGCGGGATGTCCATGGCCGTTTCAGCTGCGGTGGCCCTGGGGGCGGGACGTCTCGTGGCGCCTTCGGCCGGCAACGCGGCGGGCGCTTTGTCTGCGTACGGAGCAGCAGCCGGCATCCCCGTGGTCGTGGCCATGCCGGCCGACACCCCGCGCGCTTTCATCGACGAATGTAAACACTACGGGGCCAAAGTGCACCTGGTTGACGGCACCATCTCGGACGCCGGTCGGTTTCTGGCCGAGAACCGGCACCCAACCGATTTCGATGTTTCCACGCTGAAGGAGCCGTACCGGGTCGAGGGAAAAAAGACGATGGGCTACGAGCTGTACGAACAGTTCGACGGCAACCTCCCGGAGGTGGTGATCTACCCAACCGGCGGTGGCACCGGACTGGTCGGGATGTGGAAGGCGTGGAACGAGATGGAAGCCATGGGATGGATCGGATCCGAGCGACCCCGCCTGGTTTCCGTCCAGACTGCCGGCTGCGCGCCGGTCGTCAAGGCGTTCGAGTCGGGCGCCAAATACACTGAGGCCTGGCCGAATCCGGTCACGAAAGCCTTCGGACTTCGGGTGCCTGGCCCGATCGGAGGGTTCATCTGCCTACAAGCCCTCAGAGAGACCAACGGAACGGCCGTGGCGGTCGCCGAGAAGGACATGCAGGTTCAAACTGCCGCCCTGGCGGCCGCTACCGGCATCGACATCTGCCCGGAAGGCGGCGCCGTTTGGGCTGCCTATCTCGAATTGAAAGAGAGCGACTGGCTGAATCCAGACGACCGCGTCGTGGTATTCAATACGGGTACCGGACTCAAGTATCGGTAGGACTCATGCAGGTTGAAATCACCCGCCTCGAAGGCAAACGACTATCGATCACCGGTACCGACGGTCGCCTCGTCGTTGACGAGCTGAGCCCCGATGGCGGGCCCGGCGACGGATGGCGGCCCACCGAACTGGTTCTTGCCGCGCTCGGTGGGTGCATGGTCGGAACCATGTTGAGCTTTGCGGCCGACCAGGAGATTCCGGTGGGCGATGTCCGGATGGTTCTCGAAGACGAAGTGGACGGACCGCCGAAACGGATCGGAGTGATCAAAATGACCATGTTCATCACCGGAGCGGTGACTCCCCGCCAACTCGAGTCCCTAAAACGAGTGGCCTCAAAGTGCAAGATCGGCAACACGCTGGCCGACTCGCCTCAGTTGGTACTTGAGATGGAGCTGGCGACATGACCCCCCTAGTTGATGGCGACTGGCTGGAGGCCCACCTCGACGACCCGGGTCTGGTGATCCTCGAGGTCTCGTTCTACGAACCGGCGAAAGCATCGTATTTCCAGGGCCATGCGCCGGGCGCCCATTACGTGCCGTGGAAAGAGTTCTGCTGGCACGAGACGGATCGCGAGTTCGCCGACCCCCTCGCCATGGCCGATCGCCTGGCTGCCTACGGG
>JAOUMT010000173.1 GCA_029881355.1 Acidimicrobiia bacterium
TCGAACCTCTTCAACTCGCTGGTGGTTGGCGCCGGGGTGGGGATCATTAGACCGGGTGTCGCCGAAGACCCGGTTCGCGCGACCATCGTGGTCATGATCGCGATCGCCGCGCTCTCGGGCATTTTGCTGAACACGGGTGACCGGATGGTGCGGTCGGAGGGAGTGGTGCTGCTGGCTACCTACGTGGGCTATCTCACCTGGCTGGCGATCTAGCTAGGGAGAAGACGCGTTTCGCTGGTGCTCCTGGGCCCGTCGAGACGCTTCCAGGATGAGGCTGTAGATCTCCTGAATAATTTCCTCGTCATAGCCGAGCGTCTCGGCTTGAGTGCGCACCCGTTCGAGCAGCTCGGCCTCTCGGTCCGGCGACCGTACCGGAGCTCCCCGCTGGGCTTTGGCCTGTCCGATCTCGAGCGCCAGACGCTGACGCCTGGCCAGCAAATCAACAAGCTCGTAGTCAATCGCGTCGATGCCGGTGCGAAGCCGGGTCACCCCGAGTTCGTGCATCAACCCGGCGAATTCCACAAAGTCGATCTGGTTGTCAGGATTGGCCAGAGCGCCGTCAGGCTCCGGGTGGACTTCAACAATCACCCCGTCAGCCCCAACGCCATGGGCGGCCAAAGTCAGCTTCGCGACCAGGCTTCGTGAGGCTACTGCGTGCGAAGGGAGCGCCAACACCGGCAGGTGTGAACGCTCTTTGACCATGGCGACCGAAGTGAGATCGAGGGTCGGCGATTCACCGAACGTCCGGATCCCCCGTTCCACGAGTACCACCTGATCGTTGCCTTCGGCCAGAACGTATTCCGCGGCCCACAACCACTCGTCTATGGTCGCCGAGCTGGCCCGCTTGAGTAACACCGGCACCTCCGACTGGCCAACGATGCGCAACAGTTCGAAGTTCTGCATGTTCGATGATCCGATTTCGACCATATCCACCAGGCCAGCCCAGTCGTCGACATGTTGTGGCTCGTTGACCTGGGTAATGACCGGAAGACCAACCCGCTTGCCTGCTTCGACCAGCCAGGTGATGCCTGCGGCCCCGCGCCCACCAAACGAGTAGGCCGATGCACCGGTCGGTACGACGGCAGCTCTCAGGGCACTGGCACCAGCTTGAGCGACGGCATCGGCGATGGCGTTGATCTGGCTCTCGGATTCGACAGCACACGGCCCGGCGATCACCGGAAAGTGATCAGCCCCGAACCTGACAGGTCCCACCGCAACGACGGTGTTCTCTTTAGATGTCCGATCGATCTTGCGTCCCATTGGGCGGTCCTTACAAAACTCAACCCGGAGAGATCAAACTCCGGGCCGATACTCCTCGTGGGCCAATCAGCGGGCGGAGTCGCAGGAAGCACTGTCGCATGGCCCGGCAACCGCCAACTGGTTCATGCCAAGAAGCTACACGACCGGGGCGTCGTCCCGCAATGGCTTCCCGGCTGCGGCGGCGAGTTGAGCGTCATGCTCGGGTGTGATGACCATCTGGCTTCTGGCCTGGAGTCTGATTGACACAAACCCGACCACGATCATCCCGAGGGCTGACCATTGGGACCAGGTGAACGGGCCGAGCAAAGCATCGGCCGACCGCGAAGCCTCAATACCCTGGTCGACCGGCACCTGCCGGGTGAAGTCGATCAGGAACCGTTGAGCGCCGTACCAGATCACCCAGACCGAGAACAGCTGACCGTAGTGGCGGTCCTTCCAGATCCGGTTGATCCAGGCAAGCACGCCGAGCAGGACGAGCGCTCCGAGCAGGTCGTAGAGCCATGTGGGGTGATAGACGCCGCAGGTAACTTCCGGAACGATCTGGCCGAGGGTTCCGCACTCAAGCGCGGTATGTTGAGGGGCAAGGTCATAACCGGATTTGACGGCATAGCCGAGAAAGAAATCGGTGGCCGCCCCCAAATGTTCAGCGATTGCCAGGTCCCCGATCCGGCCGACAATTGTGCCAACGGCCAGACCGTAGGAAGCCGTGTCAACCAGAGCCCACCATGGCTGATTAAGTCGCTTGGCCCGAATGGCTGCTCCCAAGATGCCACCGAGCATCCCGCCAAGAATCGAGAAGTTACCGAGCGGTGAAATGACCTGGGCAAACGATGCCCCCTGGGAGATCTGAGCCCCTATCGTGAGATAGCGAGCACCCAAAATGGCACCCACCAGCGCCCAGTTGAACATGGACAGGTAGGCATCGCGGTCAAAACCTCTTCGGGCGGCGAGTTCTACCGCGAGCCAAGAGCCCGCCAGGAATCCCAGCGCCGCGAACACACCGTGAAGGGAAAGGGTCAGCGGACCGAGTTCGAAAAGCGGGATTGGGCGATACGTGAATTCGGCGAGCATCCGATCAGGTTACTGGAACCTTCAGGGGTACTTTTCGGGATTGGACTCGGCGCCGGCTTCCGATAACCTCACCCCCTCACGAACCAGGTCTTCCGATCTTCTCCAACCGTTCACCCCATCAGCTAACCCTCGGCGTCTTCGCGGCCGCCGGTGGATGGACCCTGCTCGTTTGGGGAAGCCGCATCGGATTGCTGACCGGCCTCGAACGTGCGGATCTGTCGAGCTGGCTGCGTATCGGCGGGTCGATCGGTTTCGGACTCACCATGCTCATGCTGGCAATGCTGATGTGGTTGGCCGAGTCGCCGAGCGGGTGGAGTCAACCAGCCGCCTGGGCGTTTCTGGTGTTCAACCTGGCGGTCTGGATCCCGTCGGTCCTTCGAGTAGTGCCGGGCGACGCTTCGGCCGCCTTCAAAGGCGTGCATGTCGTGTTGGCCTTCTGCTCAGTAGGGCTCGCCGCGCTCACCGTATGGGCGACGAGCCGCCCACCGATCTACAAGAGAACTACATCCACCCAGATGGCATCAAATACCAGCGCCAGATAGATGATCGACGTCTTGAACAACACCATCGCAGTGGTGGGATCTTTGTACAGCCGGTAGGCATCACGCATCATCCAGGCCCCGAAGATGATTGCACTCAGCAGATAAATCCACGACAGGCTGGTAACGAACACCAGGCTGAGCGATACCAACACCAGCATGGCGGTGTACCAGAGGATCTGAAGAGACGTGTGCCGTTCGCTGGCGACGACCGGGAGCATCGGGATATCAGCCTTGGCGTAGTCGTCTTTATAGCGGATCGCCAGTGCCCAAAAATGGGGCGGCGTCCAGTAAAAGACGATGGCGAACATGATCCAGGCAGCCAGGTCGACCCGCCCGGTCACTGCTGCCCAGCCGACCAACACCGGAGCCGCTCCAGCCGCTCCGCCGATAACGATGTTCTGGCGGGATGAGCGCTTCAGGTACATCGTGTAGACGAAGACGTAGAACAACAGCGCGGCGGTAGAGATCGAGGCGGCCAGCAGGTTGGTGAACCCCCATAACCAGAGGAACCCGGCCGCCCCGAGTATGACCCCGAAGCGCAACGCATGTTCCGGTGGAATGTCAGCCTTGGGGAGTGGTCGACCCTTGGTTCGTTCCATGACGACATCAATGTCGCTGTCGACGTAGTTATTCAGCACGTTGGCGCCACCCGCCGACAGGGTTCCCCCGATGAGCGTCACCAGCACCAGCCACCATCCCGGCCACCCATCGTTGGCCAGCACCATCGGTGGAATGGTGGTTATGAGCAAGAGCTCAATGATCCGTGGCTTGGTGACGGCCACATACGCCCGCACGGTGTCGCTCCATCCGGGCTTGGATATTTGTTCGGCTACAGCGGTGATGTGGGGTCCTTGGTCACTGGCCGTAGGATACCTGCAGGAACCAGCCTGCGAACCGCCAGGTTGAAGGACCCGAGGAGCCGTATGCCGTCCATCAAGCCTGTCGTCTACTGGCGACCCGGTTGCCCGTTCTGCACCCGGTTGATCACCGGCCTTGACGAGGCTGGCGTCGCGTACGATCAAGTCAACATCTGGGACAGCCCGGACGGGGCTGCGTTTGTGCGATCGGTTGCCGATGGCAATGAGACGGTACCTACCGTGCTTCTCGGCGACGTGGCTCACGTCAATCCTTCCCCACAGTTCGTGATTGACGCGGTCCGCTAACTGGAAGTCATCCCCTCCCAAAGAATTGGCCGAAGGCCGTTCGGCTCGTAACATGACCCGGGTTCCGAGCGACTAGCCTCGGTCCGCAAACGTCCGTAGATGGAGAGGCCCAAGCACTGTGACACGTCGCCGCAGTTGGATCGGAATCGCTGTTGCTTCGCTCCTATTTGCCGCCTGTGCGACCGGTGGTCCGATGGATTCCCTGGACCCTCAAGGCCCCATCGCCAAGGACATCGACGGACTCTTCCGCCTCACCCTCTATATCGCGACTGCCATCTTCATCCTGGTGCAGGGCGGTTTGCTCTATGCCGCCATCCGGTATCGCGATCGTGGTGAGCGTACGCCCGAACCGAAGCAGATTGAAGGTAACGCCCGCCTGGAGGTCATCTGGACCGTCATTCCTGTTCTCATTCTCGCCTCGATCGCCGTCCCCACCGTCGATCGGATCTTCAAATACACATCTTGCTCCGATGATGCCCTGCACATCGAGGTCATCGGCCACCAATGGTGGTTCGAATACGGTTATCCCGATGAAGGCTTCACCACCGCCAACGTGCTCGTGATGCCGACCGACACCGAGGTCTGCCTGGACATGTCGTCCGACGACGTGCTCCACAATTACTGGATTCCGAAGCTGAACGGCAAGCGCTATCTCGTGCCGGGCCAAGACACCGTCCTGTTGCTCGAAGCCACCGAACCTGGCGAGTATTGGGGGCAATGCGGCGAATTCTGTGGTCTGTCGCATGCCAAAATGCGAGCCCGGGTGATCGCCATGGCCCCCGATGACTACGCCGGGTGGCTTGCCGAGCAGCAGCAAGTCGCCGTCATGCCAGCCGAAGGCAGCCTTGAGCAAGCCGGCCTTGATCTGTTCCTCGGGGGTCAGTGTGTGAGCTGTCACAACATCTCCGGCGTCACGGCCGCCAACCCCGCACTGGTCGATGGCGCCATCTACGGCCCCGACCTGACCCATTTTGCCAGCCGGAGCGTTTTTGCCGGAGCGGTCCTCAACCTCGATGACCCTGGCGCCCTGGAGGAATGGATCGACAATCCGCCGCTTATCAAACCAGGTTCGTTCATGCCCAACATCGATCTAACCCAGCAGGAAATCGAAGCGCTGGCTGCCTATCTGAGGAGCCTTGACTGATGGCAACGACCGCCACACCCGGATCGCGGACGATCTTCCGCCGTCCTGCCTCGCACACCGGGTTCTGGAGTTGGATCACCACGGCCGATCACAAGAAGATCGGGATCATGTATGGATATACCGCCTTCACGTTCTTCATTCTCGGCGGTCTCGAAGCGTTGCTCCTCCGTATTCAACTATCCCAACCGGACAGTGCGTTCCTCTCGGCAGCCGAATACAACGCGATGTTCACGATGCACGGCACAACGATGATCTTTCTGTTTGTCATGCCGGTATCGGCGGCCTTCTTCAACTATCTTCTTCCGCTCATGATCGGGGCGCGGGATGTGGCCTTCCCCCGAATGAACGCCGTGTCGTTCTGGATCTTCCTCTTTGGCGGGATCTTCCTCTACACATCGTTCCTCTTCGGCACCACCGGCCCCCCGGCGGGCGGTAACCTGGCCGAAGCCGCCTCGCGCCTTGGCTCGGGACCCAACGGTGGGTGGTTCGGCTATGCCCCCAATTCGGGAATCCGATTCTCGACCGGTACAGTCATGGACTACTGGTCCATCGGCCTTCAGATTCTCGGACTCGCATCGCTGATCTCATCGATCAACTTCATTGTCACCGTGTTCAACATGCGCGCCAAAGGCATGAAGCTCTTGCGGATGCCGGTGTTTGTCTGGATGACGACAGTCGTCGCGTTCCTGCTTCTGTTCTCACTCCCCATCATCGCCGTAGCCCTCTTCATGATCACGTTCGACCGCAGCTTTGGCACCCTGTTTTTCGACCCGTCGATGGGCGGGGATCCGGTTCTCTGGCAGCACTTCTTCTGGCTTTTTGGACACCCCGAGGTATACATCTTGATCTTGCCGGCAATGGGCATCGTCTCGGAAGTGTTGCCGACCTTCTCTCGTAAGCCACTGTTTGGCTATCCAG
>JAOUMT010000028.1 GCA_029881355.1 Acidimicrobiia bacterium
CGAAACGTACAAGTTTCATCAGTCCCTCCCTTTGTCCCCTCTGAGCCTATCGAACCCAACCACTCCGAGCGCGATGTTGTGGAGGAATTCTGGCCGAGAGCGATCCGAGTTCCTCGATTGTTCACCGTTTCAGGGGAAGGCTGCCGTAGCTCTCGTGGTTGAATCCATCCGGAGGTGCCTATGAAAGCACTATTGAAGCGACCGCTCATTCGGGTGGCCATCGGGGTCGGGGTTGTCGTTGGACTGGCAGCCGCTTGGTATCTGGTCTCGCCGTTGTTGATCACCAATGAGGTCGACGAAGCGTTTCCGATGGCTGCGACCGCCCAGGTGCCCGATGGCATGACCCTGGCCGAGGTGGAAGCCGAGATGGTGAAAGCGGCCGATGCGCCATCCGTAAAGGCCACGGACGTGATGCCGACGGACACACCGACCGCCCTCGCCACCGGCTCGTTTATGGACGCGGACAACTTCCACAAAGGGAGCGGCACCGCCACGCTGTATGTGTTGGCCGACGGATCGAATGTCGTGCGCCTCGAGGACTTCGAAGTCACCAACGGTCCCGACCTGCATGTACTGCTCTCAACCAGTGACGATCCAGCCGTTGACCTCGGTGACTACGTCGACCTTGGTTCGCTCAAGGGAAACGTCGGCAACCAGAACTACGACGTACCGGTCGGGGTAGATGTCTCGGTTTATCGGTCGGTGATCATCTACTGCGACCCGTTCCACGTGTTGTTCGCCAGTGCCGAGTTATCTGGCTAACTCGACTTGGCAGCCTTGGCGATCTCGACGAACGTATCCATCGGAATGGAGGCAATTGCGTCACCGACCACTGCGAGCGGTAGGTCGTCGATGGTGCGGAACCGGACGCAGCTCTTGCCACAGTCGTATCGCTTTCCGGTCGCAGCGTACGCGGCTTCAAACTCGGCGCGGTGCGAATCAGAACCATAGATCGCCGAGAGGTATACGGCCATGTGGTTCTTCTGATTAGCCAGGGCGGCGTACATGAGCGGCTGTTTGTTGTACGTATCGGGATAGATTTCGAGCGGGACCACGTAGGCGATCATGCCTAATCCCATCGTCTCTTCGTAGCCGTCCGGCAAGCGCCTCAAAATCTCTTCTCGGACTGCTTCGATCGCCGGGCGTCGGTTCGGTGGAAGTTCAGCGAGATACGCATCCACGGATGTCGTTTCGGATTTCATATCGTGATCCTACGCGCGGGCTGGCATTCCCTGTGCCCGAACAAGCGCGACGAGAGCGGCAGCCAGCAAAAGGCTGACTCCGGTAACCGTCCAGGCGGCCTGATACGAATGGTTTTCGATCAACCATCCGAACAAGGCCGGACCGGCACCTGCTCCGAGGAAGATTCCGGCCTGGGTGATGGCAGTCGAGCCGGCGGGGCGACCCGCGTTGGCACGGACGACACCGTACGTCAGAAGCCCAGGCCAGCCCCACCCTGTCGAAAAGGCCAGCAACGTGAAGACTACAAACCAGGCGGACCGGGTTGTGCCCAGCACAAAGAACGAGATAGCCCCGAGCGCCGCCAGCCAGATCATGAACCCGAGTCCGCCTGCCATGGTTCGGTCTGCGAGATATCCGTAGCCGGCCCGCGCCATGATGGTTGCCAGGGAGGCCGTCGCGAGGAGGGTTCCTGCGTTGGCCTCGGAGAACCCGTAGGTGATCGCCGCGTCGACGTGGAAGGTACCGAGGATGCCGGCAGCCAGGGTGGCGAATCCACTTCCGAGCCCGAGGACTGCCAGCCAGCGCGAGTTCATCGGTTTGGGGAGGTTGGTCGCTTCTACGCGGGTCCCGTCATCGGACCGGTTCGGGATGAGCCAGAAGACTCCAACCGCAATGCAAGCGCCAAACGCGTACGCCCAACGCCATCCAAGGGTCAGAACGACGGCGGGGACGGCGATCCCGGCTAACAAGCTGGCCGTCGGTATCCCAGCGTGCTTGATCCCGAAGACCAGTCCTCGACGGTCTGCCGGGATATGGCGAGCCAGGGCCAGATTGGCAGCCGGGTTGGCGGCGCCATAGATCGAGGCGGTGAGCGCCAGCGCCAGGCCCAGTGCCCAAACGTTCTGCACGGCCGTGGCAATGATGAACAACAGTGCGCTCGCCGCAAGTGCATTGAATCGCATCGTTCGATACCAGCCGATCCGTTCGACGAGGTTCCCGATGAGCGATGATGAAACGGCGGCCGTGAGGAAGAAGATTGACGTAAGGAAGCCAAGTTCTTGCGCTCCATAGCCCAGTTCGGGCCCTGCCTGGGCGATGGATGCGGCCGTGATGAACGCGGGAAGGGTGGAAACGGACACCACGAGGACAGAGCTCACGATCAGGCGCCAGTAGAGGTCGGATACAGCAGTCACTGACACAGTCTGGCGCCGTTCGATCACGAAACCGAATCACGTCGTCCGGTCGGCTGTGAGGTCCCCCAGATTCGGGGAAACCGACGTTAGCCTGCTCCAAGTGACTCGTTCCCGGGCCGTGACGGCTCTGCTTATGCTTGCGCTCGTAGCCGCTTCGGTGCCGGGTGTGTTGGTGGCGAACGCCGAGACGGAGCTCGAAAAAGCGGAACGCGTCGCCGCTGAGACGCAGCGAAGCCGTAATGTCGCCGAGTCTGCATATGTCGCCGACCAGGCGATTGCCTCCGACCTCGAGATTCGCCTCAGCGTGACGTTGGAGACCTACCGTCGGGTGAACGCTGAGCTGGAAACCCTCGGTTTACGGCTAGCCGGGGAGCGAGCCGACATGGACGCGATCCGCGGCGAAGTCATCGCGTTGGACAACGAAGCCCAACAGCGGGCAGTCGGTGCCTACATCCGTAGTCTGGCGGTCCCCGGTAGCTCTATGTTTCTCAGTGGCACGTTCGAGTCCTTGTCACTTGCCAACGAGACGATCAAACGAGCGTCTGAACTCGATGAGAGTTTGTTCGAGCAACTCGACAGCCGGCGGGCTGATCTGGCCGAGCATACGCTTGAGCTGCAAACGGGATTGGATGAGCTGGCACTTCTGAATGACGAGCTGGCGGCCGCCCGCGTCGAACTCGAAGAGTTGTTCACCCAGGCCGACGCTCGAGTCGCCGAGGCGTTTCGGAATCTAGAGGCAGCAGACCAAGCCTTTCGGGCTGCTCAGGCCGATCTCGAGGAGGCCCAGGCCAAGTATCGGTGGACGGGATCCGTCGAGCAGTGGAGATGGTTGGTAGAGAAATACTTCCCGCTCGACCGGGTTGATGAGGCGTTGCGGGTGATGGCCTGTGAATCGCGCGGGAACCCCAACGCCAAGAACCCCAGTTCCACCGCCACCGGGTTGTTCCAATTCCTCGACGGTACCTGGGCATGGATGAGTGTCATGTCTGGCTGGGGCGGCCATTCGCGGCTCGATCCGGAAGCGAATACTGCGGTGGCGGCCTATCTCATGGACTTTTCGATCCGAAGCGGCCATCCGGGCGGCGCCTGGGGCCACTGGGAATGCAAGCCCTAGGCGAGGGCTGCGTCCGGGTCGCGCTCGAACGTTTTCTGGCATCCTGCGGCACAGAAGTAGTACGTCGTACCGTTCCAGTCGGTCGTGAAGGCGGCGGTCGCGATATCCACCGTCATCTGACAGATCGGGTCGATCGCCGTTTCCGGAGCATGCGTTGCCACAACTTGTGCACCGGCGCCGGACGCCTTCAAGGCGACGAGTTCGGCGAGAATCGCGACCGCGATTTCTTCGTGTTCCGTAGAGCCGAGATTGAGGCCGGCGGGCGCCCGCAGCCGGGTTAGCTGCTCGTCCGCCAGGCCTCGATCCCGCAGCCATTCGCGCACGGATGAGGATCGTTTCTCCGATGCAACCAGCCCGATGTAGCCGGCACTCGTACGCAATGCACGCTCAAGTTCTGGTTCATCGGCGTGCCCTTGCGTTGCGATTACGACATACGAGCGATCGCCGACTTCTTCATCTTCGAGCGATTCGACGACGCGACCACGCCATCCCATCACGTCCGCCAAAGATGCCAGTCGCGTACACATGGGCGAGTTCCCCACGATGACAACCTCCGGACTGCTCAGAATCGGATCCACGTATACCTCCATTGCTCCTTCGCTGGCACAGGCCATGGGGACCGTCGTCACTCCGTGGCGTCGATCGTCATCGCCAATTACCAGGAGCCGGGGATGCCCGTCGGTCAAGGCATCAAGCGCCTGACGAACCACGGTCGGGCGGGCGCAGGCGCCTCCAAGCCACCCTTCGACGCGCCCATCAGGGTGGATGATGGCTTTGGAGCCGCCCTTCCCGGAGGACGGTCCGCGTCGCCACGTCACTGTCGCCAGAACAAACGGGCGGCCCTCCTCCATGAGTTGGGCCGCCCGGATGAGCATCGTTTGCATCAGGGTTTGACGTCGACGCCGTTGAGGGCCCCCCACACCCGGTGAGGCAGAACTGGCATGTCAATGTTCGTGACACCTCGTGACCAGAGCGCATCGACGACCGCGTTCACATACGCCGCCGGAGACCCTACGGTGGCCGACTCGCCGACACCTTTGGCACCGATCGGATGATGGGGCGATGGGGTGACCGTTTCGCCTAGCTTGAACCTGGGGGTTTCCCACGCCGTTGGGACCAGGTAGTCCATGAAGTTCGAACCGATGCAGTTCCCGGCGTCGTCAAAGCTGATCCACTGCATGTTGGCCTTGGCGAAGCCTTCGGTGAGCCCCCCGGTTATTTGGCCATCGACGATCATAGGGTTGATGCGCACCCCACAGTCATCCACGGCCACCATGTCGACGACTTCCCAGGTTCCGTCGTCCTGGTCTACTTCGACAACCACGATATATGTGCCGAACGGGTACGTCATGTTCGGTGGGTCGTAGTAGTGCACGCCTTCGAGCCCGGCTTCCATCCCTTCCGGGTGATTCGTGTAGGCCGCAAATGCGATGTCCTGGATGGTGACAAAGGACTCAGGTGAACCTTTCACGCTGAACTTGCCTACTTCCCACTCCAGGTCGTCCTCGGACGCTTCGAGCAGATGGGCGGCCAACTTGCGAGCTTTCTCCC
The DNA here is from genome assembly GCA_029881355.1 of Acidimicrobiia bacterium. Lineage (GTDB taxonomy): Bacteria > Actinomycetota > Acidimicrobiia > Spongiisociales > JAENVV01 > JAENVV01. The sequence goes on from JAOUMT010000028.1 coordinate 5,041, forward strand.
GGAGCTTTCTAGCCACCATGGCGGTGGCGGCACCACCGACCGGAGTCGATCGAGACGCGTAGGTCCCCAGCCCGTACGGTGTGTTGTCCGTGTCGCCCTCGATGACCTTGATATCGTTGGCGGCGATGCCGAGCTCTTCTGCCACGATCTGGGCGAACGTGGTTTCGTGGCCCTGGCCCTGTGACTTGACGCCGAGCTTGAGAATTGCCTTGCCGGTTGGGTGAACACGAAGCTCTGCCGAATCGAACATCTTGAGTCCGACGATGTCGTAGTCCTTCGAAGGCCCGGCACCAACCACCTCGGTGAATGACGCGATGCCGATGCCGATGAGCTTTCCGTTTGGATCCTGGTCTCGCTGCTTCTCCCGCCACCCGTCGTAGTCGATCATCTCCTTGGCCAGGGTCATGGCGCCGTGGTAGTCACCCGAGTCGTAGACGAATCCGGTCGGCGAGTGATAGGGAAACTGTTCCTTTTTGATGAAGTTGAGTTCACGGAACTCGGCCGGGTCCATCCCGATCTCGTGGGCGGCCTTGTCAGCGAGTCGTTCGATGAGATAGGACGCTTCCGTCACCCGGAACGAACAGCGGTACGCAACTCCGCCGGGTGCCTTGTTGGTAAAGGCTCCCTTGGCGGTGACGTGGGCTGCTCCAAAGTCGTACGAACCTGTGCAGATATGAAACAGACCGGCTTTGAACTTGGTCGGCTGGGCATCGGCAAAGAAAGCGCCCTGGTCGGACAGAATCGCCGCGCGCATCCCGGTGATCCGGTTGTTCTCGTCGAGCGCCAACGACCCGGTCATGTGATAGTCGCGGCCGAACCCCGTGGAGATGATGTTCTCCGATCGGGATTCGACCCACTTGACGGGTTTGCCGATGACGAGGGAAGCCGCCGTTGCGACGACGTACCCCGGATAGATGGGCACCTTGTTGCCGAAGCCGCCTCCGATATCGGGGGAGATTATTCGGATCTTCTCCTCGGGAAGGCCCGCCACCAACGCAAAGAGCGTGCGGTGCGCGTGTGGTGCTTGCGATGTCAGATAGATCGTCACCTGGCCGGTGATCGGATTGACGTCCGATACGCAACCGCACGTTTCGAGGGGCGACGGGTGTGAGCGCGGATAATGGCTTTCCAGGCTGACCACACGGTGGGCGGCTGCGAAGGCCGCATCGGTGATCGCCGCGTCGCCCGCTTCCCAGGTGTAGGCGACGTTATCGGTTTGCCCCTCCTTTTCATCCCGGATCAGCGTCTCGGTCGTCAATGACTGTTGGGGAGTCGTGATCGCTTCCAACTCTTCGTAATCGACAAAGATTGCCCCCAGGGCGTCCTTGGCGATGTACGGGTCGGTGGCAATTACGGCCGCGACTTCCTGGCCCTGGTAGCGCACCTTGTCGGTGGCCAGGACCGCCTGGGTGTCGCCAGAGAGCGTTGGCATCCATGCAAGGTTGTAGCCCTCAAGCATCGCCCCGGTCACAACCGCGACGACTCCTTCCATCGCCTCGGCCTCGCTGGCATCGATACCCAGAATACGAGCGTGGGCAACCGGTGATCTGAGGATCGCCATGTGGAGCATGCCCTTGAGGACGATGTCGTCGACGTAGTTGCCCGCGCCTTGGACAAACCGGTCGTCTTCTTTGCGAAGAACCGAGTGTCCGACGCCACCGACCTCGAACGTTGTGATTGGATCGTGTGTCGTTGTCATATCAGTTCCCCTCGATTGCCGCGCCGGCGGCCTGGATGGATTTCACGATGTTGGTGTAGCCCGTGCACCGGCAAAGGTTTCCGCTGATCGCCCAGCGGACCTCGTCGTCGGTTGGGCTCGGGTTGCTCTCCAAGAGTGCCTTGCCCACCAGCATCATCCCCGGGGTGCAGAAGCCACATTGAAGTCCATGGTTCTGCTTGAAGGACACCTGTAATGGATGTAATTCGCCATTCTTTAGGCCTTCCACCGTTTGCACCTCGTGTCCATCGGCCGAGGCCGCAAACATGGTGCACGACTTGATCGGTGTGCCGTCGAGGAGCACGGTGCAGGCTCCACAAGACGTGGTATCGCATCCGATGTGGGTACCGGTCATGCCGAGTTCCGTGCGGATGAAGTCAACGAGAAGCTTGCGTGGTTCGATGTCGGCCGTCTGGGCCGTGCCGTTGATGGTTACGGTCACCTTCATGAGGCACCTCCTTGAGCCTGGACGAGAGCTTTGGCCAAACCCCGTTTCGTGTATGCGTTGATTACGGCCCGCTTGTATTCGGCCGGGCCTCGCACGTCGCTCTCGGGGTCGCACGCCGCCGCAGCGACGGCGGCAGCGTCGGCGAACAACTCAGGCGATGGGGTCTGACCGATGAGCATCTGCTCGGCTTCGACCACTTTGAGGTTCTTTGACGCTACCGCGGTCAGGGCGACGCCGGCATTGGCGATCGTGCCGTCGCTGGCAAGGTCCAAGAACGTAGCCACCGCCGCGGTGGCGTAATCGCCGATCTTTCTCTCAAGTTTCAGATAGGCACCGCCGGCCGAACCGGTCGGCCGGGGGATTCGGACTTCGGTGACCATCTCGCCCTCGACGAGTGAATTGGTGAAGAAGTCGACAACGAATTCGCCGATCGGAATGACCCGCTGCCCGGACGTCGAAGTAGCTACCACCGACGCTCCGACCGCCAGCATGACGGAGTTCCAGTCGCCTTCGGGGTCGCAATGGGCGATGGATCCGGCCACGGTCCCCCGATTGCGAACCAGAGGATCGGCCACCCACGGGGCGGCCGATGCCATGGTTGGGCTGATCGTCTTGACGTGGTCGTTGTCGACCACGTCGGCGTGTCGAGCCAGGGCGCCGATGGCCAGGTGGCCATTGTCCGCTCGCACGTAGGCGAGATCGGTGAGGTTGTTTATGTCGACCAGGTTGGCCGGTGCGGCGAGGCGCAGCTTCATCATCGGGATGAGGCTCTGTCCTCCTGCGAGCACTCGTCCGTCGTGTCCGAGTTCCTGGATCTTCGTGAGCGCTTCGTCGAGCGACTTCGGTGACCAGTACTCGAAGGCGGGGGGATACATATGTGCCTCCTCCAAAAGGTAATTACCTATGGAACATACCTGGCGCGCCAGCCCTCGTGGAGGCAAAAGCCAATTTTCGTTCTGACTATCCGTCGGCAAGATGAGGCGGAAAACCGCCTCGGGAGATCGGACCCCACGATTCGATCTCCACGCGGAGGAGGACCTTGTCCTGGTCGATCATCGCTTGTCGATACTCGTCCCAATTGGGGTGCTCGCCCGCTATGACCCGGAAGTAGTCAACGAGCGGTTCGACGGCTTCTTGGCCGCCGAGAACTTCGGCGCTCCCGTAGACCTGAACCCACTCGCCACCAAAGTCGTCAGACAGAACACACACCGATACTTCCGGTTGGCGGCGGGCGTTGATGGCCTTGGCTCGGCGGGGATAGGTGGCAATGACGATTGTGCCGTCGAGGTCGAGGCCCATCGTTACGGGAGACATCTGAGGTCGACCGTCGAGCCGTGCCGTCGACAGGACGCCTTGATGGCGTCCTCTGATGAAATCCTCAAGCTCGGCCCTTGGTACCACCCGGTTGGTGGCCGGTTGCCTAGCCATCAGCTGCCCCCCTGGGTCGCCAGCCGAACGGCCATTTCCTGTCGGAGAGCTTCGACGGCGTTGGGTGGGCGAATGACTACCTCCAGCTCGGTGATCTTGCCATCTTGCAACGTGATCAGGTCAACTCCTTTGAGCCCCAGGTCACCAATACGAGCGGTGAACTCAAGAGCCCAGTCGTTCTCGTTGATCCACTGGCGGTGGTACTCGAAGTCTTCGAAGATCTCCATCACACTGGACAGAATCAGCATGGTTACGGGTTTGCCGCTCCGGGTCTTCCAATAGGTGGGCGGCCGGAACGTGACGTCGTCAGCAAGCAGTTCGTCAAGGTGGGCGATGTCGCGGTCGGCAATGAACAGGTGCCAGATGGCCAAGGGATCGGTCATCGGCTCAGCCTAAACCTTCCCAGGAGGGGGCTGTATTGAGTCGCCACATGTAGAGCCCAATGCCGACTGAGGCCGCCAGGTTGACGCTCGAGACGTCCGGGCGCATCGGGAAGGAGATCAGTCGATCCGCGGCTCGCTTCGTTGTCGTCGATAGGCCTGTCCGTTCGCTTCCGAAGGCCAGGACGGCGTCGTCAGGCGGGATGAAACCGCGGCCATCCTCGCCCTCGGGGTCAAACGCGATGATCGGACGATCGAATGTGGGCAATCCCGCGACCTGGATGGTGGGGAGGGCGAAGTGCAGCCCCGCTGAACCCCGGATCGCCGCCGGGTGCCATGGGTCGACTGCGCCGACGGTGATGATTCCGGAGGCGCCGCCCGCCGCGCAGATCCGTACCGCCGCCCCGATGTTGCCGAGATGCCGTGGATCATCGAGCAACACGATCGGGGCGCTGCGGGCCATTGCCGCCGGGTGGATGGGGATTGGGCGGCGAGCGACTGCTGCCAGCCCGGTTGGATGCGGGTGGCGAAAGAGTGACGAGAACGTCTCACTCGGTATCGCCAAGGCGTTGTTGACCACCTCGCTCATGTCTGGTGCGACCTCTGCTGCGAGCTCGCGCAAAGCCCGATCGTGACTGGAGATCACGGCGACAATCTCAGCTCCGAAACGGTGGGCGTGTTTGACGGCGTGGAAGCCTTCCAAAACGACGAGGGACGGATCCGATGTTGCTCGCTCGAACCAATCGATCATGTAGCGAGGCGCACGGAGGTCAGATGTGCCTCTCGGATCCACATAGGACGTGGGCGGCGCTCGTCAACCACCAGGTAGAGGGTTCCGACCGGCTCGTGATCAGGGTTATCGGAGGCGTCCGGTTCGACCCACCATCCCAACGAGATTACGTGGCCGGCGATCGGTCCATGTCCGTCACCCGGATCGGCGCTGGTCGTGACCAGCAGGTGTTGGGTGAGCGCTACCGCGAAGTCGGCGTGATGTTCCATTATTGACCCCGAGGGTATCCGATCGCTTCGAGTGCTTCGCCGATCTCGTCGAGGATGGCTGGATCGTCGATCGTGGCCGGGACCGACCACTCCTCGGCGTCGGCCATCTTGCGCATGGTTGATCGAAGAATCTTCCCTGATCGGGTTTTTGGTAAGCGAGCCACAACCGAAGCGTGCTTGAACGAGGCGACCGGGCCAATGCGTGCCCGAACCGAGGCAATGAGTTCGGCAACGATTTCGGAGTGGTCTCGAGCGACACCGGTTTTCAGCACCACGAATCCAACCGGTACCTGGCCTTTGAGGTCGTCGGTCACTCCGATCACCGCGCACTCGGCGACGTCGGGATGATCTGAGAGGATCTCTTCCATGGCTCCGGTGGACAGTCGGTGTCCCGCCACGTTGATGATGTCATCGATCCGACTCATGATCGACAAGTAGCCGTCGGCGTCTTTGAATCCGGCATCTCCGGTCAGGTAATAACCTGGGTATCGAGCGAGGTAGGAGGCTTCGTATCCATCCTCGTTGTTCCACAATGTGGGGAGTGTCCCGGGTGGCATTGGCAGGCGAATGACGACCGAACCGATATCGCCGGCCGGAACGATCGTGCCTTCATCGTCTACCACATCGACGCGATAGCCGGGGACCGGTACTCCGGCCGATCCTGGTTTGACGGGCAGGAGTCCCAGTCCGAGCGGGTTCCCGGCTACCGGCCATCCCGTTTCGGTCTGCCACCAATGGTCGAGAACCGGGACGCCGAGTTTGTCTGCTGCCCAGCTCAACGTATCGGGATCGCAGCGTTCGCCGGCGAGGAAGAGAGCGGCCAGCGATGAGATGTCGTGGCCGCTCAGATAGCTGCCGGTTGGATCATCTCGTTTGATGGCGCGGAAAGCCGTCGGGGCGGTAAACAGCACCTTGACACGGTGATTGTCGATGACTCGCCAGAAGGTTCCAGGATCGGGAGTTCCCACCGGCTTTCCCTCGAACAACACCGTCGTACATCCATGCAGCAGCGGCCCGTAGACGATGTAGGAATGACCGACCACCCACCCGACGTCGGAGGCAGCCCAGAACGTGTCGCCGGGATCTACGCCGTAGAAGTTCTGCATCGACCACTTCAGCGCAACGGCATGTCCGCCATTGTCGCGCACTACGCCTTTTGGAACTCCGGTGGTCCCCGACGTATAGAGAATGTAGAGCGGGTCGGTGGCCAGTACTGCCACACACTCGGTGGGGTCGGCTCCCGCAATCGCCTCGGCCCAGGTGACGTCTCGACCGGCAACAAGGGTTGCCTCAAGTTCTGGACGCTGAAAAATGACGCAGGCGACCGGTTGGTGCGTCGCGATCTCCAAGGCGTCGTCGAGAAGAGGTTTGTACGCAACGGTCCGACCCGGTTCCAGGCCGCAAGAGGCAGTGACAATGACCGCGGGCTTGGCGTCGTCTATGCGGGTGGCAAGTTCTTTGGAAGCGAAGCCCCCAAAGACGACTGAATGTATGGCTCCGATCCTGGCGCACGCCAGCATCGCCACCACGGCTTCCGGGACCATTGGCATGTAGATGACGACCCGGTCCCCTTTCTCCACGCCCAGCCTTCTCAGTGCGCCTGCGAACCGGGCAACCCGTTCGAGCAACTCGGCGTAGGTGACGGTTTGGATCTGGCCGGTCATCGGGCTGTCGTAAATGAGAGCGGCCTGGTCGGCGCGTCCCCGAATGACGTGGCGGTCGAGTGCGTTGTAACAGGTATTCATCACCCCGCCGCTGAACCAGCGATAGAAGGGTCGACGGGTGTCGTCGAGCACTATCTCGTAGGGGATGAACCAGTCGATGTCTTCGGCAGCTCTCGCCCAGAACGCCGACGAATCCCGCTGGGATGCTTCATAGGTCCGTGCGTAAGACATGGCGTTTCCTCCACGGACCACGGTACCGACTTGTTCGGCGTCCTGCCCCGAGATGGTGGGCTTAATGGCTACGGGCAGAGTCCGTCATAGTTCATGCCTCGACCACACATCTCTTGTTCCTCGATGCTCTTGAGTGCGAAACCGTCCGAGGTGGGGGTGCCGAAGATGTGCAACCGAATCCCGAACACAGAGTCGTCTCCGAGTCCTACGACGTCGATTGTGACTTCCCCGAGGTCACCCTCAGACGGTGCAACTGTGACCGTGATTCGGGACGGCGGATCGACCGACTTCGCAACATCCGCCACGAGCATGCCCAGCTCGAGCATCGTTGGTGCGCTCGGCGTTGTCCCGCCAAACCCGTTCGCTATGTAGCGAGCGGTGGCGTCGTCGACCGGGCCGAGATAGGTCATATAGCGTGTGTTCGCCCAACCGGTTACACCTTCGACCACGATCTCGTCCCATATGGACCGCGTAAGGAGTCGGTGCCGACCGGTTGCGATTATCTGGTCGAAGAGTGGGTCGAGGGTGGCGACGATTGCATAATTGGTCCCGGGGCCCGATCGGACGTTGAGCACATCGTCATAGGCGACGCCGACCACCCCCAATACATCACCTTCCGCTGGTCCGATATCGAATGGCTCGCCCGCCAGTGTCGTGGTCGTAGAGGTCGCTCCCATCACGGTGGTGGTCGTAGTTGCCGTCGTGGTTGTCGTTGAGGCCAATGGCGTCGTGCTCGTCGTGGTGCCGAGCGTGGTCGCTGGCGCCCCGGGTGTTGAGGTGGTCGTCGATTCAATGACAGGGGCCGCCGTGTCGGGTGGGGAAGTGGTCGTCGCTGAGCAGGCGGTGGCGGTAACTGCGAGTACGAGAAGCAGACTAGTTCGATGCATGAGTCGCCCTCCTGGTGGACGTTTCGATCTCGTCGTTAACCCGGAGCCTACGCCGTCGACATGGGCTCTTTGCAAGAGTGGGTTGCCATCCTTCGGGTGGTGTGTAATCATGTAATGCAGATTACAGTCAACTTATTCCAGCCGATATCCCGAAAGGAAACGCAAATGGACGATGTGAAAGCCTGGTTTGTGGGACGGCTCCCTGAAGAGTGGTTCGAAGACTTCTCGGTTATCAGTGATCGCGACGAAATTGTGGTGATGGGGCGTCTGGCATCGCCGGCGGCGGGCGACCTCGATGAAGACCAGATGGCGGTGGCCGAGCGCAGCCGAATTGACGGATTCCGAGAGGACACCCGAGCGCAACGCATGAAGATTGCTGACCAGGCACAGCGCACTTTCGAGCGAAAGGTCTCCTGGGGGGCAAGCTGTGGCGACACGCAGGTCCTCTTTACTCATCTGGCCGTTCCGGCGATGACGAGACTTCGACTTAAAGAGCGAGCGTTGCTCGACACGCTCATCGATGGGGGAGTGGCCCGCAGTCGGAGCGAAGCCCTGGCCTGGTGTGTGCAGTTGGTCGGTCGGCACGAAGCGGACTGGTTGGCAGATCTTCGTGAGGCCCTGGAGAAGGTAGAGGCAGTCCGCGACCGCAAATAACCCGAACGAGTGTGCATCCAGGTCGGCTATTACGAACCGTAAGCACACTCGTTCAGGGGTTGGGGGTGGGGTAGTCTCGGGTCGTGGCGACGTATGACTTCATAATTGTTGGAGCTGGCTCGGCCGGTTCGGTGCTCGCTAATCGCCTTTCGGCTGATCCAGCTACCCGGGTGCTTCTGCTCGAGGCGGGTGGCTCGAACAAGCATATGAACGTCGATACGCCGGCCGCCTTCTCCAAGCTCTTCCAAACCAAGCGGGACTGGAACTACTTCACCCAACCTGAGCCGGACGCCGACGATCGCCAGCTCTACCTGCCGCGCGGCAAGATGCTCGGGGGAAGTTCGTCCATGAACGCGATGATCTACATCCGGGGCAACCGGGTCGACTACGACGGATGGGCAGCTGACGGGTGCAAGGGATGGTCGTACGAGGAGGTCCTCCCATATTTCAAGAAGTCCGAGCATAACGAGCGTGGCGCCGACACCTTCCACGGGGTGGACGGGCCGCTCAACGTCGCCGATCAACGCTCAATCAATGAGCTATCGCTGGCGTTCGTCGAAGCGGCGGTCGAGCGTGGGTATCCGCGTAACCGAGACTTCAACGGATCCGACCAGGTCGGCGTAGGTCCGTACCAGGTCACCCAGAAAAAAGGCGCCCGGTGGAGTACCGCCAACGCCTACCTCGTACCGGCGATGAGTCGTCCGAACTTGACCATCCACACCGACGCCCACGCTCACCGGATCGTCATCGAGCGGGGACGAGCCGTGGGAGTTGAGTACCGGCACAACAAGGAAATGAAGACCGACCGAGCGAACGCCGAGGTCATCGTTTCTGGCGGCGCCTACAACTCGCCACATTTGCTTATGTTGTCGGGCATCGGGCCAGCCGGGCATCTGTCCGAGTTCGGCGTCGAGGTAGCGGTTGACAATCCCAATGTCGGTGACCATCTGCAAGACCACCCCGTCATCATGAACACGTTCCACGTTCACAAGAAGGTGAGCCTGGCCCACGCCGAAAAACCGGCTCGTCTAGCCGAGTACCTCCTGTTCAAAAAAGGCTTGTTGTCGTCGAACGTCGGTGAAGCGGGCGGTTTTATTCACACTCGTGGCGGGCTGGCCGGCCCCGATATTCAGTTCCACTTCGCACCGGGCTATTTCAACCGGCACGGTTTTGAGGTGATCGATGGTGACGCCATGACGGTGGGCCCGACCCTCGTTGCGCCGAAGAGCCGTGGCCACATTCGATTGCGCAGCCCCAACCCTGACGTGCATCCTGACATCCTCACCCGGGCGCTGAGCCATCCAGATGACATAAGATCGCTCGTCGACGGCCTCAAAGTGACGAGAGACATCGCCCACTCGAAGGTCTTCGATGAGTACCAGGGTGGGGAACTGCACCCGGGCGACGATGCGAAAACGGACGATGAGTTGGTCGAGTACATCCGGCGCAAAGCCGAGTTGCTCTATCACCCCTCGGGCACGGCCCGTATGGGGACCGACCCTTCTTCTGCCGTCGTCGATCCGAAGCTGCGGGTGTTTGGCGTCGAGGCCCTGCGAGTCGTCGACGCGTCGATCATGCCGACCGTCGTACGTGGCAACACCAATGCTCCCACGATCATGATCGCTGAGAAGGCCGCTGACCTGATCCTTAGTGACTGATCGAACCCGGCGAGGGCTGCTCGTCCTCGGCCGCCGGGTTCGCGGACAAGTCCGGCGCGTCACGAGGATCGGGCGCTTGCTCATGAGTCGCCATTTTCGCAAATGGGGGATCGCGGCATTGCGCGAGCAACCCAACCACGTCGCCGAAGCCCAACGCGCCGCGTGGCTCAAGGCCGATGGCGTGGTCGGGAAACACTCGATCAGCACGCTCACCGAGCGTGCCAGCAAGGACCTCCATGCCGATCGACTGCTCGCGGCTCTCGTTCGTATCAGGGAGCCGAGTCTTGTCATTGAGCTGGGCACCAACGTTGGCCTGAGTGGCACCTACATGGCGAGTGCCTTGTCAGGTCGTGGACTGTTGAAAACAATCGATCAGTCGGCAGATCGACAAGTGCTGGCCAAGCAGCTTTTTCGGGCTGCCGGCGTCGAGGATCGGATCGAAGTCATCACAGGTTCCTTCGTCGATTCTTTGGACGATGCGGCCGCCCACGGTTTTGGCATCGCTTTTATCGACGGAGACCATACCTACGATGCCACGTGGTGGTTGGTGGATAGACTGCTTTCGTATGCCGTCGTAGGGTCGGTGTTGGTACTCGACGACATCAACCATTCGGCCCAGATGCGCCGGGTCTGGGGTGAGCTTCGAAGGCGTCCCGGGTTGGCGAGCCTGGCATTGTCTGACCTTGGGGTTCTTGAGGTTGTCTAATGCTCAGCCACGAACGGCCGCACCAAGAATCGGCGCCAGAGCTAGCGCGGACGGTTGTGCTTCCATCGCCACCAGACCCTTGGCGATCTTGTGTGCTTGTTTGTTGGAAGCGAACCACAGGGGTTTGAGCGGCTGTCGGAACGGCCCACGGATTACGGATTTCTGGGGTTCGCCGAACATGAGCGTGTTGTGGACGACCCCGCGGCCGGACCGGATATCGTTGAGCGGGTGACCGGGAAACGCACCCCAGCTGGTACTCATGAACGCGAAGCCAAGCCCGGTCCACACGTTCACTCCGACAGTCCCGTAGCGGAGGTCAGCCACCGCCTGGTCGACGGCCGCAGCCACTTCGGGGTCCTTGAGCGAGGTCGGGTGAACGATCAACGACGCACCGAGCGTTCCCCAGGCGGTCTCATTGGCGAAACGGACCGCATCCTGTATGAAGGCAACTACCGAACGTTCGCTTTTGAGGGGCGCCTCGCCGAACACTCCTGAGAAGGCTTCGACGGCAAAGCAGGTGTGTTCTGGGTCCTCAGCATCAAGGTCGTGAATAAGGGTCCACGGTACGGCGCCGCCTCCATCGCTCCCGTGGGTACGAGTGGTCGGGTGCGAGGCGGTGAAGTGTTCCCAACGTTCTCGGGCGCCCGGGTAATACGGGTCGCGTTCTGGGGTCGCCTGGAGCGCGCTCGATATTGCGTCGAGTAGCGCCTCGCGTTGGTTCCACTGCTCGTGGGTGATCACGATCCGGGTGGCGATGCAATTGAAGCCGGCGTTGTGGGTGAGCATGCCGGCGATGTTCTCGCCGTGATAGGCGAGATCCTTCTCGGACCACGGTCCGGGGACGACGATCACCGGACTTACATTGCCGAGCTCAGACGAGATTGGCTTGGTGAGTAGCGGTTCATTGGCCGCCTTCCTGGCCGCCCCTTCGGGGCCAGAACCGAAGACGATCGCGTCATGGGTCTTGTCCGATCCGGTGATGTGGATGGAGTCGACTTTGGGATGGTTGACCAGATGACTCCCCACGTCCGCTCCGCCGTAGACGACTCCCATGAAGTCGCGTCCGATCAGTCCAGCGAATACCTGTTCCAGGTACGGTCCGATGTACTCGTTGACCGGGTTCATTTTCAAAATGACTACGGCATCTTCGACGAACATTTTGTAGAGCGTGTCGGTTGGAGCGATCGAGGCGATGTTGCCTGCACCGAGAACCAATGCCAGTTCGGGCGTCCGCTTTGCGTGAGGCTGATAGATGGTGGCCATGGTCGAGCTGAGATTGCCCGGCGTCACTCCGGGCTGCATCCACACCTCACCTGAGTACCCCTGCCACAAGACTCTATCCCAGTTGTCGGCCGGAAAGACCTGAGCGACGGTCTGTCCATTGGGCCGGGTCGTTACCGGTCCGGGGATCGTGGGGTGACCGGTTTGACGGATCGATTCGAGCGACGCGATGAGCAAGCGAGCGTTTCGTATGGTCAGCACTGGCCCGGCGTGCCACTCCTCGCCGGCGACGGGGTCATCCAGAGAAATTCCCTTCGCTTCACAGGCAGCCGCCACCCACGCCGCCCCGACGGTCCGGGCGTTTTCGATTACTGATTGCAGAAGATCGATCCGCTCGTCGATGTTGACATCGATCCAGGCTTGGCGGAACTCGCTCAAAACATTGACGAGTCCATCAAGTTCTTCGGTCGAAGTGGGCTGAATGCGTGAAGCGCCCTCGGGCTTGATGATGCTGCCGGCCAGTCCGGTCATAACTTCCTCCGTGTCGCCCCTACCGTATCGTATCTGGCGGCGGTACACATCCGGTGGAGCGCTAACGTTTCGGACTCAATCAGCAAGGATTCGTGATGCAGGCCGGAATCGTGGGACTCCCGAACGTGGGTAAGTCGACCCTCTTCAACGCGCTTACTGCCGCAGGGGCCGAAGCTGCCAACTATCCGTTTGCCACCATCGAACCCAATGTGGGGATTGTCTCGGTTCCCGATGAGCGCCTCGAACAGCTGCAATTGGTGATCGACACCAAGAAGGTCATCCCGGCTGCTGTCGAAATCGTCGACATCGCCGGATTGGTGAGAGGGGCATCGGAAGGAGAAGGGCTGGGAAATCAGTTCCTCGGTCACATCAGATCAGTTGATGCCGTGCTTCATGTCGTGAGATGTTTCGACTCCGATGACATCACCCATGTCGAAGGCGACGTCGATCCTCGACGCGATATCGAGACGATCGAGACCGAATTGATTCTGGCCGACCTCGCCGTGGCGGATCGGAGAAGGGATCGGTTGGCAAAGGCGGTTCGCGTCGGTGACAAGGAAGCAGCCCTCGGGCTGGACGTGACGGATCGACTGATCGCGTCGCTCAACGAGGGCATCCCGGCTCGAGCAGTTACGTTCACCGCCGAAGAGCGAGCCACGCTGTGGGACTCACAACTCATCACCATGAAACCTGTCCTCTACGTCTGCAATGTTGACGAAGCCGGATTGGGCGGTAACGAACATACGGCCGTCGTAGAGGCGATCGCTGCCGAGCAAGGCGCCGGTTGCATCATTTTGTGCGCCCAGGCCGAAGCTGATATCGCGGAGCTACCCGAGGAAGAACGATCGGAGTTCCTGGCCGAGTTGGGACTCGAGGAGCCGGGCCTGGCAGTCCTCGCCCGAGCAGCGTATTCGCTGCTGGGCCTTGAGACGTACTTCACGGCCGGTGAGAAAGAAATCCGGGCGTGGACGGTCAAAGCGAAAACCAAGGCTCCCCAGGCGGCCGGAGTCATCCACTCCGACTTCGAGCGCGGGTTCATTCGAGCCGAGGTCTATCGTATCGACGACATGCTGGCGCTCGGGTCCGAAGTAGCACTGAAAGCCGCGGGTAAACTTCGGGTGGAGGGCAAGGATTACACGGTCGCAGATGGCGACGTGATGCACTTTCGTTTCAACGTCTGAGTAGCTTGGCACCTATGCGCACGACTCTGGTTCTTTGTTTTGTCATGCTCGGCGCCTGTACGTCCCCCGCAACGACCACCACGCCGGTAGTCGACACAACGATCGTCGTTCCACCAACGATGGCTGCGTCAACGACGGTCCCGGATAGCGCCTCAACGACCCCACCGGTACAACCGACCTCGGGGGATGGTCCCGAGTCTGCCAGACCAACCGGCGACGTATTCGTCAAAACCGACCTTGAGCGTTTCCGTTCATCGACGGACATCCTGCTCAGCCGGGACGAAGCGGGCGTTGACGTAATCATCTCTTCGAGCGTCGAGGCGGCCTATGTGCGAAGCCCGGAGAGCATCGAGGCCACCATCACTTCGGGTGAACGGGTGGCCCACGTTATTGGTATCGAGGATACGTTCTGGATTGACGACGGGACGGGTTGGCAGGAGACTCCCGCCGCCGCCCAACTACTCAGCCTGACGAGTGTCACTGCGCTTACCCCCGAGACGCTGGCGCCAATTCTCGATCAGCTCACGAATGTTGGCGTCGAGGATGTCAACGGGCGATCGGCGGTTCACTATCAGGGTGGGACAGCCGACATCCAAACCTGGCTCGGGGGATCCCCTGAACTCGATCAGTTCTCGACGCTCGACATTGGCTCCATCGATGTCTGGATCGACGAGGCCGGGTTCGTTACCAAGGCGGTCTATGTGTTCGGGGGGACCCGCTTGAACTCGTCGGCTACGGAGTATTACCGGGCAGCTTTCGAACTGTTCGATTTCGATGCCGAATTCGAGATCGCCCCTCCGCTGTAGGCCTACTGCCCCGAATAGTTTGGCGGCCGTTTCTCGACAAAGGCGGCGATGCCTTCTGCGGTGTCGCTGCTGCGGGCCATGTCGGTGATGTTGCGGGCCTCGGTTTCCATCTGCGTTTCGAGAGACTCGCCAAACGTCGTGAGAAGCATCCGCTTGACTCGTCCGTATGCCAATGTCGGGCCGCTGGCCAATTCACGCCCCAATGTCGTGGCTTCGGTGACCAGGTCCTCGTCGGGTACGACTCTGGTAATGAGTTGCCAATCAAGGGCTTCTTGGGCGCTCAGTACCCGGTTGGTCAACATCAACTCTGCGGCGCGCCGGAGGCCGATCGCCCTCGGCAAGAAATACGTCGAGCTGCCATCCGGCGACAGGGCTGACCGGGTGTATGCCGAAACGAACTTGGCCGACTCGGCACTGATCACCAGGTCTCCAGCCATCGCCAGGCTGAACCCGCCTCCGGCGGCGGTTCCGTTGACCGCCACCACCAACGGGGCGTCCATTCGAGAGAAGCGTGAGATCGCACCATGGAGGTGGAGCGTCATCTCCTTGAGCAAGTGCGGCATGCTCTCTGCGGCCATGAACGCCTTGATGTCACCGCCGGCCGAGAACATCTTGCCGGTACCGGTGAGCATGACCGCCCGAATCTCCGGGTTCTCGTCGCAGTCGATGGCGGCAGTCATGAGCTCCCGACTCATGGTCAGATTCAGGGCGTTGGCGTCATCGGGGCGGTTGAGAGTGATGGTGGCGAGGCCGTGAGAGACGTCGAACAGGAGCGTTGTGTAGTCCATTCCACGAACTTAGCCGGGCGAATTACGCCGTGGTGGACAACTCATCGACCATCAGGCTGGCGTGTGCGCAGATGTCGAACGTAGGGTCGATGGACCAACGAATGCTCAGTCCGTTGAGCGCGCCGAGCAGGATCTCCATCCGATAACCCGCCAGGCTCGCAGACACTGCGGGGTGCTCCCGCACATAGGCGGCCGTGAAACGCTCCACGCGCTGTTCGTGGTGCCGCTGGATTCTTCCCGCGAGGTGATCCTGAGTGAGGGCTGCCGTCACTGCCATCTGGGCATACACCCGACCGAGTTCCGGGTCTTTCGTGACGAACCCCGTGTACGCGTTCACCAGGCTCTCGACCGTGTCGTTGCCGGCACCCTCTGGGTCGGGGTCAAAGGCGCTGATGGCGTCCCGAACCACCGTGAGGACCGCTTCGTCTTTTGTGGCGAAAAGGTTGTAAAACGACCCGGCCTGGATGCCCGCCTGGGCACAGATGGCCTTGACGGTTATGGCCTCAAAGCCCACTTCGCTGAGGAGGCGGCGAGTGGCCTCAAGGATCTTGCCCTGGGTTTCGAGTCCGACCTTATAGCGCGCCATAAGAATTGCATCGTAGGGGGTTAAGCCCGCTGCTGCTGGTGCCGATAGATGGCTAAGTGAATTTGATCACTCCCATAAATTTGAATCTTGTCTCAAAATTGAGTGTATAATAAACATTGACCGTACGCCGAGTGAAGGCCAGCCATGAGCCACTACAAAGCCAACTTGCGAGATCAAGAATTCAACCTCTTCGAAGCGAACCCGATCACCGAGTACCTTGAATCCTTCGGGGGTATGGACGAAGACACCGCTCGGATGATTCTGCGCGAGGTCGAACGGTTCGCGGTGGGACCGTGGAGTGACTCATTCGTGGCGGCGGATCGTCATGAGCTGAAGCTGATCGACGGCGAAGTGGCCCTTCCCGACGAGATGAAAAAGTCGATCGACGCTTATCGCGATGCCGGATGGGCTCGCCTCTCCATGCCGGCCGAACTCGACGGAGCGGGAGCCCCGCCGTCACTCGTGATTGCCACACTGGAACTCATGACCGGCGCCCAGCCGACCGCCTATTTCTACGCATCCGGAGAGCTGATGGCTCGCGTGCTCTTTGACGAGGGCACCGAGGACCAGCGCAAGGTCGCCGGTTACATGATGGACCGCAATTGGGGCGGCACGATGGTTCTTACCGAACCCGACGCTGGATCCGACGTGGGGGCCGGCACGACCAAGGCCGTGCAACTGGACGGCGATATGTACGCCATCGAAGGCGTGAAGCGGTTTATCACCTCCGGGGAATTCGATCACGCCGAGAACATCATTCATCTGGTTTTGGCCCGCCCGGAGGGCGCTGGTCCCGGTACCAAGGGTCTGTCCCTCTTTATGGTCCCGAAGTTCCTCATCAACGAGGACGGATCACTCGGCGAGCGAAACGGTGTTTACGCCACCAACATCGAAAAGAAGATGGGTATCAAGGGCTCGGCAACCTGCGAACTGAGCTTTGGGGTCGGGGCCCCCGCCTTCGGGTGGCTCGTCGGCTCGAAACACGACGGGATCCGTCAGATGTTCAGGGTCATAGAACACGCCAGGATGCTCATCGGTACAAAGTCCACCGCCACGCTATCGACCGGGTATCTCAACTCGCTGGCCTACGCCAAAGAGCGGGTGCAGGGACCCGACTTGACCAAGGCGACCGACAAGACGGCTCCCCGGGTCGAAATCATTCGGCATCCAAACGTACGCAGAATGCTGATGCTCCAGAAAGCTTACGCCGAAGGCCTCCGAGCATTGGTCATGTATACCGCCTGGGTCCAGGACCAGATTGTCCTCCACCCAGAAGATGAGTACCTGGACGCCCTCAACGATCTCCTGCTTCCCATGGTCAAGGGGTATTCGTCCGAGAAGGCGTACGAGCTTCTTTCGACTTCGCTGCAGGTGTTTGGTGGGTCCGGCTTCACGATGGACTATCCCATCGAACAGTACATCCGTGATGCCAAGATCGACACGGTCTACGAAGGCACGACCGGGATCCAGGCGATGGATCTGTTCTTCCGCAAGATCGCTCGCGATCAGGGGGCGACGCTTACGCGAATGGCCAGCCAGATCGTGGAGTTCGTCAAGGCTGGGGGCGACGACGACGTTCTCTCGTCTGAACGCGAGTTGCTCGGCAAAGCGCTCGACGATGTGCAAGGTCAGCTCGGAGTTCTCGTGAGTCACTTGATGGCGTCCGTCCAGGACCGTTCTGAGATCTACAAGGCGGGGCTGCAGTTGGACGGGTTATTGGAGTCGCTCTCGGAGGTTGTCATTGGGTGGCTGCTTCTCCGGCACGCGGAGATCGCCGCAGCCAAACTGCCTACCGCCACCGGCGACGATGTGTTCTTTTATCAAGGCAAGATCGCCAGCGCCCGGTTCTTTGTCAGGGATGCGTTGCCCAAGGTGGCGATTCGGCGAGCAGCCGCCGAGGCCGAAAACGGCGAACTCATGTCGCTGCCCGATGAGGCCTTCTAGCCTTCCGAGTAGGTCGGGATTGGTTCGAGGCTGGTCAGGATGGCCAGCGCC
>JAOUMT010000174.1 GCA_029881355.1 Acidimicrobiia bacterium
GATGCCCTCCGCGTCTAACGCTTGAATCTGATTCCGAGTCAGCGTTTCCAATGTGAAATCCGGGGGATCGTCGACCCAGTCGACCTCCTGGCCACGGTCGAGCGTCGCCGCGACAACAAAAACCGCAGCGGTCAGTCCGGAACGCTTGAGGGTCGGTAGGGCGATGTCGAAATTGTCCGCGAAGCCGTCATCGAAAGTGATGGTGGAAATACCGCGGGGAAGTCGACCACGGCGGTCCATGAGCGCCACGGCACGAGCGAGATCCACGGTGTCTGTCCGCTGCGCAAGCCAGGTACATTGCTCGGAAAACGTGGCCGAATGCATTGCCAACGGGCTCTTCCAGGCATCGCACACAGAGTGATAACACAGCACGGCCATCGAAAAGCCCCCTTCTGGACAAAGCCCTTGCAGGTGGACATTATAGGGTCCGACATAATCCACCCACCACGCAGAGTGTGATGTTAGAGTGGAGTGGCAACATGTAAGTGGCCAACTGTCGAGACTTATGGTTTGAACGCTGAAATGCGGTCGGGGGACCAGACTTTCGATATGGGGTTGGCCAGTCAGGGTCACTACCGCTGGGAGGCAATGTGGCGGGGGGAAACTGGGCATCGCCGTATGCCCGAACGTGGGCGAGATTCGCCACACAGGGGGAAACAACTGAGATAGATCTAACCGATTCGTCGGCGATCCATTCAGTCAAGCTTCAATTACCATTTGCTGCGATCGGTCCACGCACCGTAGAGCTACGAGTGCGGACGCAGATTTCGCCGGCGGCCGAACGTTTGGGTCTTTTGGCCAAGCGCACCCTCGACGTCGTCGGTGCGCTCGTGATACTGATGCTGGCAACACCCATCATGATTCCGGTCGCGATCGCCATCAAGGCGACGTCGCCTGGACCTGTGTTCTACCGTCACGAGCGGGTTGGCCGGCACGGCGAGCGGTTCAAGGTCTGGAAGTTTCGGTCGATGCGCAGCGATATTTCCACGGAGGACATTGCCGACCAGATTGCCCTCGACGAGTTCAAGACCAGTTCGCCGGTGTACAAGTCACCAAATGACCCGCGGGTGACGCCGGTCGGTCGGATTATTCGCAGGACCGGGCTCGACGAACTTCCGCAACTGTTCAACGTGATCGGCAGTTCGATGTCGTTGGTCGGTCCTCGACCGCTCGTGGACGAGGAGATCGCCGAACTGAGCGTCGAGGCGTTCAAGCACCGCAACTCGGTGGCCCCCGGAGTCACTGGTCTCTGGCAGGTGTTCCGCAAGTCGGAGACCTCATTCGAGGAGCGCATGCGTCTCGATCTCACGTACGTTGGCTGCCGCAGCTTCTGGCTCGATCTCTATTTGATGGTAATGACTCCGTTGGCGCTGGTTAAGGGAGAACGCTCCTTCTAGCCGACGAGCTCTACAGACCCCCACGAGCGAAGTGGACGCGCCCGAACCCACGATTCGGGCGCGTCTCACTTCGTTATGGGGCTTGCATCGACCGCAACTCGGCTACGGTATCGCCATGTTTTCACCGAGTATCGATGAGCTCCTCCTCAACAACCGCGCCCACGCAGAACAACATGGGCGCGTTCATCTGGATGTATCACCAAGCCGAAAGCTTGCGGTCGTCACCTGCATGGACTCACGGATGGACGTCTTCGAAATCCTCGGCTTGAGAAACGGCGAGGCGCACGTGATCCGTAACGCCGGTGGCGTGATCACCGATGATGTCATCCGGTCGCTGTGCCTATCTCAGCGCGTCCTGGGGACTGCTGAAATCGTCCTTATGCATCACACGGATTGCGGCCTCCAAAAGGTCACGGACGACAGTTTCAAATCCGCTCTGGAAGCCGAGCTCGGTGTGCGCCCTCAGTGGGCGGTCGAGGCGTTCACAGATCCCTACGCCGACACCCGGCAGTCGATGCGCCGGCTCCACCAGACGACTTTTTTACCGAACAAGGACCACATCAGCGGCTTCGTGTACGACGTCGACACCGGACGACTGGTGGAAGTCCAGCTCGAAGACTCGTAGTCGGCCAAGAACCCCAGAGTTCACAAAGGTGGCCGAACCTGCCCTGCCAGACCAATCTTTGGCGATCCCGAGAAATCCGCAAAAACGCAGGACAAGAGGTAGTCGCGTCGGTACATTCCACCGCGCGACATCACCAGGGCATGCATGCGTGCCCGATCAACAAGGACAGGGATAGCCATGTATTCCCAAATCTCCCGTCGATCGTTTATCAAGGGATCACTCGTAGCCGGCGCCGGGGCGGCGGTTAGCCCCATCCTTGGCCCGGCGGTCGCCCTGGCGGGGCCCGGCCATCCATTGACGAAGGACCATTCACCAGACGTACTGAACGCATGGATCCCGGCCCTCTACGAGGCGGTCAGATTTGAGCGTCTCTCACCACCCAACGCGGCCCGCGTCTACGCATATTTCGGCGTGGCAGCATATGAAGCAGCCGTAGGGGGGATGCCACAACATCGGTCACTGGGAATGCAACTGAATGATCTCGCGATGTTGCCGGCAGTCAAGCCGAGTCTGCGCTACGACTGGCCCACCGCGGTCAATGCGGCAATGGGGGCGGTGGTCCAGGCGCTGTTTGTGGGCAGGATCGTATCCCAACAGGCTCTGGCCGATCGGTCAGCGGCCATCCACGAAGAACGGTCCGCCATCGTGAATGATGCACAAGTCATGGCGAGGTCCGCGGCGCACGGCCGCGCCGTCGCGCAGCAACTCACCGCGTGGATCGAGCGCGATGGTTGGGCAGATATCCAGGGCCTGGCATTCACCCCGCCAACTGGCCCGTCCTTGTGGGTCCGCACCCCGCCGAACTTTGGCGCCTCGATTGAGCCGTATTGGGAGCGGGTGCGCCCATTCGCACTCGACCCGGTAACCTCCTGTACGCCGGTGCGTCCTGTGGCTTACTCAACCGATCCCGGCTCTGCCTTCTACGCTCAGGCCCAGGCCACGCACGACGCGGTCGTGAACCTAACCGACGCCCAACGCGAGACTGCTTTGATCTGGCGCGACAACCCCGATGGTTCAACCGGCCTCCCATCGGGCCACTGGACACTGATCACCAACATTCTGATCAGAGACCTCGGTCTGGATCTGGCGCGCGCCGTAGAGGTGCTGGCTCTGCACGGGATCGCCGTTGCCGATGGATTCACGTCGTGCTGGACGGAAAAATATCGGACCAACCTTCTACGACCGGTCACCTACATTCAGGCGAACATCGATCCTTCGTGGAACTCATTCGTGAACAGTCCGGCGTTCCCTGAGTACACGTCGGGTCACTCGGTCGGCTCGGCCGCAGCAGCGACGACGCTTACCGCGGTTCTTGGTCCGATCGGGTTCATCGACACGTCCATTACTGGCTACTCGCCTCGTTCATTCTCGTCTCCCTGGGAGGCTGCCTACGAGGCGGCCAACTCCCGCCTGCTCGGCGGCATTCACTATCCAATGGGGATCGCGGCGGGCTTGGATCAGGGTGAATGTGTCGCCAAGGCCGTCCTGACCCGGGTGCGAACCAGAAGGGGCAATACGCGGCAGTTTCCATAGGAAGCGGTTTGCCGGGTGGGTGCGCGCGTGTGATACTCATCCTCGATGGCTACCCGTAAGAAGCCGAGACCCGTGATCGGCTGGCGGGAGTTCGTCGAACTCACCGATCTGATCGATCGACCGATCAAAGCCAAGATCGATACGGGGGCGCGCACGTCGGCCCTGCATGCGTTCGCCCTGGACGTTTCCGAGATCGATGGGGTGACCACCGCCGCCTTTGAGATCCATCCTGAACAACGGTCCGCTCGCTATGCCCGCTCGGTTACGTGCGAAGTTGCCGGCTTCCGAAAAGTGCGCTCCTCGAACGGCAAGTCTGAACTGCGGCCCGTTATCGAGACTGTTGCCAGAATCGGTAAGGTCGAGTGGCCAATTGAAATCACGCTCACCAGGCGCGATGACATGGGCTTCCGTATGTTGCTCGGTCGATCAGCCATTCGTAAGCAATTCCTCGTCCATCCCAGCCGCTCATACTTGTTGTCATCCAAACCAAGGAAGGAACCGCCCAAATGAAACTTGCCGTACTTTCGCGAGCCCCGCACGCTTACAGCACCCAGCGTCTCAAAACGGCCGCGCTCGAACGGGGCCATCAGGTTCGGGTTCTCAACACGCTTCGGTTCGCGATTGATCTGTCCGGCGACGTTCCCGACATGCAATATCGGGGCAAGCCACTCAGCGACTTTGATGCAATCCTGCCAAGAATCGGCACTTCCATCACCTTTTACGGGATGGCCGTGGTTCGCCAGTTCGAGCAGATGGACGTCTATACGCCGAATACGGCTGCGGGGATCGCCAACTCTCGGGACAAACTTCGGTCGATTCAAATCCTCTCGCGTCATGACATCGGTATTCCGGCCACGATGTTCGTGCGAGATCGAGCCGATGTGCTTCCGGCGATTGAACAAGTTGGTAGTGACGCAGTGGTCATCAAGTTGCTCGAAGGCACCCAGGGGATCGGCGTCATTCTGGCTCCCGACAAACGCGTGGCTGAGGCCGTCATCGAGACGCTTCAGAGCACCAAACAGAACGTCCTCATCCAGAAATTCATCGCAGAAAGCAAAGGGAAAGACATCCGGGCCTTCGTCATCGGCGATCGGGTCGTGGCGGCCATGCGCCGAAGTGCGGTCGGCGATGAATTCCGATCCAACCTGCATCGAGGCGGAACCACGCAAGTGGTTGAACTCGACGCAGAATATGAACGTGTCGCCGTTCAGGCGGCCCAGATCATGGGTCTCCGGGTGGCCGGCGTCGATATGCTCGAGAGCGACCACGGTCCACTCGTCATGGAAGTCAACAGCTCGCCAGGTCTGGAAGGGATCGAAGGTGCCACCGACCTCGACATCGCCGGCGCGATCATCGACTACATCGCCAGCCAGGTGGACTTTCCCGAACTCGATGTTCGGCAGCGCCTGACTGTTTCAACCGGATACGGTGTGGCTGAACTGCACGTTCGGCAGGGTGCCGACATCCTTGGCAAGTCGATCGACGAATCAGGACTACGCGAGCGCGATATCGCGGTTCTTACCCTCACTCGGGGCACGACGGTCATACCGAATCCAAAAAGCTCCCGGGTGTTGGAGGAGCATGATCGCCTGTTGTGCTTTGGCAAGCTCGAGTCGATGCGCGACCTGGTTCCTGCCAAACGTCGCCGCAAAGCCCAGCCCAAACTTCAGCGTCTGCCACATGACTCCGTCCCCGCCACCACCGATAACACGCTAGACATTGGCATTCGGTAAACGCCCGGCGGGCCATATCCACCGAGATTGGTCTTCTGAGGATCTTTTTCATCGTGTAGGCGCTCGTGGATATCCTTCGGACCGACGAGGCCGCCTGGGATACGTCAGGAATGGTTCAGCTGGTGTGGGAGGCGGTGGTTCTCTTCCTTCCCGTACATCGGCTTTTCTTCGCCATCGCACATCCCACGCTCACGGCTCTGACGGTGTCATCCAGGAAAGCCCGTATCTGTCAGGTGGCGTTCAGCATGGTGGGCTAGCTTCCCGTTCACCAAAGTGTAGGAAGGGGATCCATGCAGGCCGGAGAGAACGTTCTGACTGCCTGCCATCTGGGTATGAGCTACGGCGAGAGGCAGGCACTACGAGGCCTGTCCTTCACGTTGGGAGCCGGTCGAATCCTCGGTTTCCTGGGACCAAACGGTGCCGGGAAAACGACCGCAATCCGGATTCTCACAACGATTATCGAACCGACGACAGGCAGTTTCACCGTCGCTGGTATCGATTCGAGCGACCCGCACGGCATCCGACAACGAATCGGGGTCCTTCCTGAAAGCCTCGGCTTCCCAAAACGGAACACCGCCCTCGAGTATTTGACCTACTTCGGCGAGCACTACGGTCGGTCGCGCCCGGCGAGCCGAGACCGAGCGCGCGGGCTTTTGGCCGAAGTCGGCCTGGCCGGACGCCAGAACTCGCTCATCGGATCCTATAGCCGCGGCATGCGTCAACGGCTCGGCATCGCCCGAACTCTCCTGGGCGACCCTCAGGTCGTGTTTCTGGACGAACCGACCTTGGGCCT
>JAOUMT010000175.1 GCA_029881355.1 Acidimicrobiia bacterium
GGAGGCCATGGCGTCGCGGGTGACGGGTCCGTCGGGGCAGAACTTGTCATTGGTGGGCGGGTTGCAGCCGAGGGTGACCCCTTGGGCGGCGATGCGTTGGATGTCGGCTTCGAAGAGGTGGCCGTTGTCGTCGGTGAACCGGTCCTCGGTGGAGGTGGGGTAGTCGAAGGCTCGGGCGAGCATGGCGGCCATTTGGCCGCGGGTCATGTTGCGTTGTGGGCAGAAACGGTCCGAGTCGGGTGGGTTGCATCCGGTGGTGATGCCGGCTTCGGCGAGCCGGTTGATGTCGTTCTCGAACAGGGTGCCGTTGTCGTCGGTGAAGTAGTCGGTGGTGGTGGCCGGCAGGTCGAGGGCGCGGGTGAGGAAGGCGGCCATTTGTTGGCGGTTGACGGTTTGGGTGGGGCAGTAGCGGTTGTTGGTGGGTGGGTTGCAGCCTTTGGTGATACCGGCGGCGGCGATCGCTTCGATGGACCCTTCGTGGACGTTGCCATCGTCATCGACAAACGAACCACCCGGCGGC
Source organism: Acidimicrobiia bacterium (assembly GCA_029881355.1). Taxonomy (GTDB): domain Bacteria; phylum Actinomycetota; class Acidimicrobiia; order Spongiisociales; family JAENVV01; genus JAENVV01. The sequence goes on from JAOUMT010000175.1 coordinate 521, forward strand.
AACACCGCCAACACCATTGTCAAAAACAGCGCGACAAACGAGGGCATCTAAACCAATCGGCATCGAGCCGGAGACCTTAAGTGAGGCACGGTCTGCCGTCGCCGATCATGGTCGTTCACTCAAGAACTCGAGCCGGTTGCCGTACGGGTCTGTCGTGTAGAACCGCCGTCTGCCCGGCCAAGCTTCATCCCACAAAAGCTCACAGTCTTGGCCCACGAGCATGTCAGCAATCTGGTCGAGGTTGGGCACTACAAAGCCCGGATGTGCCCGGCGGGCGGGAGCGAACGGGTCTTCGATACCGATGTGGATCTCGGCGCGATCTGACCGCAACCAGCAGCCGCCTCGCGAGATGAGAGGCTCGGGTTTGGGAATCTCGAAGAAGCCTATCGATTCCCAAAACGTCCGCATGGCGTCCTCACACCCGGGAGGTCCTGAGAGTTGAACGTGATCGATCTGCATGGCACCACCCTACGCAGGTTGGTTTTGCTGGTGAGATGCGCCAAGCTGTAGGTATGTACACGATTGATCGATCGGTCGACTTGCACGAGCCGGTGTTGTTGATGAGCTTCACCGGGTGGGTCGACGCCGGTGGGGTCGGGACGGCCGCCGCCGGTCTGATTGCATCGGCGGGAGAGGTGATCGGTCACTTCGATGCCGACGCCCTTTTCGATTATCGGGTGAATCGCCCGACCGCAGACTTCATCGACGGCAAACTTGCCCGCCTCGAATATCCCGAAATAACCATCACGGCTCGCTCTCTCGACGACACCGATCTGCTGATTATCTCAGGAACCGAACCAGAATTTCGCTGGCAGGCGTTCGTGGCGTCGGTCCAAGATCTCGTCGAACGGTTCGCGGTGTCGCAGTTCGTAGCCATTGGTTCGGTACCCGGCCCGGTCCCGCATACGCTGCCGACCCCGGTGCTGAACACCTCGATGCAGCGCGACTTTGCCGCGGAAGGAGAGCGGGTTGCCGAGGGCCTCCTGCAAGTTCCCGCCGCCGCGGTCACCGCCACCGAGTGGCATCTCGGCCAGCTCGGCCTACCGACCGCCGGGTTCTGGGCACAGGTACCTCACTACATGAACCAGCCCTTCACTCAGGCCATCATCACCCTGGTCGAACGAGTGGGACGCCATCTTGACCTTATGTTTCCGCTCAATGACCTCGCCGCCCGGGCCGACCAGCAACGGATACAACTCGACGAAATGGCCACCCAGCAGCCTGACATAGCAGCCCACATCGAACGCCTTGAGTCGCTGGCCAACCAGGACGACGCGGTCCCATCTGCGGAAGAAATCGGATTCGAAATCGAACGTTTTCTCCGCGACGAAGCCGACGGAGGAACTCCTCCTCAGTCGGGTCCGGTCGGCTGACCCAGGCCACGGATAATACGGATTCAGGGCCAAGAAGGCCCTGGTAGCCTGATGAATCCCCAATGCCGGAGCTAGTTGTGTCCGCGTACGACTTTGCAGAATTAGAGACGAGATGGCAGGCCCGATGGGAAGCCGATGGACTCTATCGAGCAGAAGTCGACTGGTCTCGTCCCAAGCATTACGCCCTCACGATGCTCCCATATCCGTCCGGCGACATCCATATCGGTCACTGGTATGCCATGACCCCTTCGGACGCCCGGGCGCGTTACATGCGCATGAAAGGCTTCAACGTCCTGTTCCCGATCGGCTTCGACGCGTTTGGTCTGCCGGCCGAAAACGCCGCGGTCCAGCGCAACATCCACCCCGCCAAATGGACGTACGCCAACATCGAACGTATGCGAGACCAGATCAAGTCGATGGGCACCATGTTCGACTGGGATCGGGAGGTAATCAGTAGCGACCCTTCGTATTACAAGTGGACCGAATGGTTCTTCAAGAAGATGTTCGAGCAAGCGATTGCCTATCGGGGCGAAGCCATGGTCAACTGGTCACCGACGCTTCAGACCGTACTGGCCAATGAACAGGTCATAGATGGGCGTGATGAGCGGACCGGCCAACCCGTGGTCCAGCGTCTCATGGAACAGTGGTTCTTTGCGATCACCAAGTATGCCGACGAGTTGCTGTCTTTCGATGGACTTGACTGGCCAGATCCGATCCGGGCGATGCAGACCAACTGGATCGGTCGTTCCGAAGGTGCCCGGGTGCGGTTCGGTACCGACGTCGGAACCGACATCGAGGTCTTCACCACCCGCCCCGACACGTTGTGGGGGGCATCGTTCATGGTGCTCGCACCCGAACACCCGCTCGTCGACGCGCTGACCACCCCGGAACAAGCGGCAGAGGTCGAGCAGTACCGCATACGAACCGCCGCTCGCTCAGAGCTTGAGCGTATGGAAGAAGATCGCGAGAAGACCGGCGTCTTTACTGGTGGTTACGCGATCAATCCGGTCAACGAGGCACGTATCCCTGTTTGGGTGGCCGACTACGTGCTGATCTCGTACGGGACAGGAGCCATCATGGCTGTGCCAGCCCACGATGGTCGGGACTTCGCGTTTGCCCGATCCTTCGGACTTCCGATCATCCCCGTCATCGTTCCGGACGGTGCCGGTCCGCTCGACCCGAACGAGATGGACGACGGCTATGTCGGTCCGGGGACCATGCACAACAGCGGCCCCATCACCGGGCTGCCGACGACCGATGCCAAGGGCCGCAAGAATCCGTCGGTCGCCGCAGCAATCGACTGGTTGGAGGCCAACGCTCGCGGCGAAGAAGCGGTCAATTACCGGCTGCGCGACTGGCTGATTTCACGGCAGCGTTACTGGGGATCGCCAATCCCGATGATTCATCGGGCCGATGGCGGCATCGAAACGGTTCCCGATGCCGACCTCCCGGTGGTACTTCCCCGCGACGTGATCTTCGAAGGGCGTAGCCCGCTGGCGGAGACCGCCGAGTTTTTTACTGCGACCGATTCGGATGGGAATCCGGCCCGGCGTGAAACCGACACGATGGATACGTTCATGTGTTCATCCTGGTACTGGTTTCGATACCTGTCGCCGCACAACCAAAATGCACCCTTCGATCCTGAGGAAGCGGCGTACTGGCTGCCGGTGGATGTCTATACCGGCGGCGCTGAGCACGCAGTGATGCACCTCTTGTATGCGCGCTTTTTTGTAAAGGCGATGCGAGACATCGGCGTATTCGCCGACACCGAAGCGGTCATGCAGGCCCATGGTCGATCTCCTGAAGCCGCTTTCGACGAGCCGTTTATGGTGTTGCGCAACCAAGGACAGGTGCTCGGTGCCGAACAGGCGGGCGACATCGTTTCGGTTCGGGGTGAATTCGACGGGGCCAGGTGGCTTGCTTCGAGTGTGACAGTCGTCGATTCAGGGGAGACTGCCGGCGATGTTGTCGGTGAAGTGATGCGGAGAACCGAAAACGTCCTCCAGGTCCAGACCGGCGACGGCTTGGTCACAGTGGAGGTTCCCGACGAAGCCGCCGTTTCGATACCGGCCATCGCCGGCTCCAACGACGTGTCTCAGCTGAGACATCATCTTGAAATTCAACGTATGTCGAAATCCAAGGGCAACGTTGTGAACCCGGACGAACTCGTCGAAGCCTACGGAGCCGACACCGTCCGGACCTATCTGATGTTCGCCTATGAGTGGCAGAACGGCGGACCGTGGGACAGTCGAGGGATATTGGGTGCCCATCGGCTCATCGAGGATGTGTGGAGACTTGCTCAAGTCGCGTATGAGCCGGATACGGTTGATGACTCGGCAACAGCCGATCTTCGTCGTACCGTCCATCAGGCGATCGCCAAAGTGGATTCTGATCTGGCCGAATTCAAGTGGAACACCGCTATCGCCACCTTGATGAGTCTTCGGAACGTGATGCTCGACGTGCAGAAGAAGCGAGCGGTTGCGGCCGAGTCCTGGGCTGAAGCGCTCGAATCGCTCGTCAAGCTCCTGGCGCCGATCGCCCCACACGTGACCGAGGAGATCTGGCGGAATCAGCTGGGAAACGATGAGTCGGTCCATGTACAGCAGTTCCCGGTATCCGACGCGGCGGTCGCCAAGGATCTGCAAGTGACGATGATCGTTCAGATCAACGGCAAGGTCCGTGACCGGATCGAAGTAGACGCAGACATCAACGCCGCCGATGCCGAGCAGCTGGCGCGTGGTTCCGAGAGGATTGAGGAACGTCTGAGCGGGCTAAACGTTCGCAAGGTGATCGTTCGCGAACCGAATCTCGTCAACATCGTCGCCAACTGATGCCGCCGGTGCGAGCCGGAGACCTCCTCGAATTCGAGCGCCCTCCCGTTGACCCGCAAACGGTCTGGGTCCGCGAAGCACCCTGGTGGCTCCGGCTCGTCTGGAGGCCGCCCTTCGTTGGGATCGCCTTGCCCTGGTCGGTCTACCTGCGGGTAGCCCCCGATGCGCTGGACAAAGCCCATCTGCGGCAGATCCTTGAGCACGAGCTGGTCCATATCGCCCAGTGGAGGGAGTTAGGTGTCCGTCGCTTCATCGGATCGTACGTTGGCGACTACGTGGCCGGTCGCCGGTCAGGCCTCGGACATCTTGGGGCCTATGCGGCGATCGAGCTTGAGTGCGACCCGCGGCTAAGGGCCGATTCCTAGACCACAATCACGTCTTCGAGGCCGTCCTCGGCCGCCGGATAGGCCATGTTGAGCCCTTTCAGGGTATCGATAACAACCTTGGAAATCACCAGGTTCCGGTACCACTTGCGGTCAGCCGGGATGATGTACCACGGGGCGTGTTCGGTTGACGTTCGGCTGAGGGCAGCTTCGAATGCCGCCTGGTAGTCGTCCCAGCGTTCCCGTTCACCCAGATCGCCCTTGGAGAATTTCCAATGCTTCTTGGGGTCAGCCAGCCGCTCCTCGAGGCGCTCCTTCTGTTCGTCTTTTGAGATGTGCAGGAAGAACTTAATGATGGTGGTTCCTTCATCGGCAAGCAGTTGTTCGAAGTTATTGATGTGCTCATACCGTTTTTCCCATCGGGCTGGTGGGACCAGGTCATGGACCCGAACGACGAGAACGTCCTCGTAATGGGATCGATTGAAGATCACGATTTCACCTGATCCGGGCGTCCTGGCGTGAACCCGCCACAGGTAGTCGTGATCGAGTTCGATCTCAGTGGGCTTCTTGAACGACGCGACACGCACGCCCTGCGGATTGACGCCGTCGAACACGTGGCGAATGGTCCCGTCTTTGCCCCCGGTGTCGGTGGCCTGGAGCACAATCAGGATCTTGTGTTTGCCTTCGGCGTAGAGCAACTCCTGGAGGGCTTCCAGCTCATCGTTGAGCGCCAGAAGGGCTTTCTTGCCCGCCCGCTTGTCGCCGTCGAACGTCGCTGAACTCGACGTTTCCCATTGGGACAGGTCTACGGTCGTTCCGGGTTCTACTCGATAGCGGTCCAAGACGTTTCCTCTTTCTCGGCTTGCTGAATGTTCACCATACCCCTTCCTCAGTATCGGTCGGCGTGTTACGAATACCGGGCGGCTGGGAAGGGAACCTATGGAGCGGCTGGTCGCTCTGGTCGCTCTGGCGGTCGTCGGGATCGTCGGCTTCGGGTATGTGTGGCGCTCGGGTGGTCCGCCGTCGCC
>JAOUMT010000176.1 GCA_029881355.1 Acidimicrobiia bacterium
GCGACCGCCGGCCTCGGCGTGGCTTTCAACGCCAAGCCGATCGTGCAGGAAGCCGCCGACACGAAAGTCAGCGTCCCGTATCTCGATGCCATATTGTTCGTGCTGGGGATTCGACGAGAAGACGTCAAGGAGAGCTAGCGCCTGCTAACGAGAGAGCGGCTTGTACTTGATCCGGTGCGGTTGGTCCGCCGCCGCGCCGAGTTCTCGGTGACGCCATTCCTCGTATTCGGTGAAGCCACCTTCGAACCATCGCACCTGAGAGTCGCCTTCGAAGGCGAGAACATGAGTGGCGATGCGGTCAAGGAACCAGCGGTCGTGGGTGATGACGACCGCGCACCCGGGGAAGGCTTCGAGCGCATCCTCAAGGGCTCGCAGCGTGTCAACGTCGAGGTCATTGGTCGGTTCGTCCAACAGCAGGACATTGCCGCCCGTTTTGAGCATCCGGGCCAGGTGGACACGGTTGCGTTCGCCACCTGACAACTCACTGACTTTCTGTTGCTGGTCCGCCCCTTTGAAGTTGAACGAGGCCACGTAAGCTCGGCCATTCATTTCGCGACCGCCAATCGTGATGATGTCCTTGCCGTCGGTTATCTGCTCATAGACGGTCAGATTGGGATCAAGGGTGTCTCTGGACTGATCAACGTAGGCCAGGTCGACGGTCTCACCCACGGTAAGTTCGCCGGAGTCAGGTTGTTCCTGCCCGGTGATCATGCGAAACAGGGTGGTTTTCCCGGCGCCGTTGGCTCCGATCACGCCCACGATGCCGGCGGGGGGGAGCGTGAAGGTGAGGTCCTCAATAAGAAGCAGGTCGCCGTATGCTTTGCGAAGATTGCGTGCCTCGATCACGGTATTGCCGAGTCGCTTCGTCATCGGCACGGTGAGTTCGAGGCCCCTCTTGGCGGCTTGATTGGCTTTTGATTCGGCGAGAAGATCCTCGTACGCGCTGAGCCGAGCCTTCGATTTGGCCTGTCGGGCTCGTGGTGACAGCCGGACCCAGGCCAACTCCCTGGCCAGGGTGGCCTGCCGGGACGAAGCCTGTTTCTCCTCCTGGGCGAGTCGGGCCTGTTTCTGCTCGAGCCAACCCGAATAGTTGCCCTCAAATGGATAGGTGTTGCCGTTGTCGACTTCCAGGATCCAGCCGGCCACGTTGTCGAGGAAGTAACGATCATGGGTGACGGCCATCACGGTTCCTGTGTAATCGGCCAGAAACCGCTCCAGCCATGCGACAGATTCTGCGTCAAGGTGGTTGGTTGGCTCGTCGAGGAGCAGCAGGTCCGGATGCGACAAGAGCAGTTGGCACAAAGCCACCCTGCGTCGCTCACCCCCGGACAGGGTGGTGACGTCCGAGTCGGCGGGTGCCACCCGTAGCGCGTCCATGGCGATCGCGACTTGCCGATCGAGGTCCCAGGCGTTCGCCGCTTCGATCTTGCCTTCGAGGTTGGCTTGCTTTTTACCGAGTGCCTCGTAATCGGCGTCCGGATCGGCCCATCCGGCCAGCACCTCGTTGTAGCGATCGATGAGCGCCTGGGTTTCGGCGACTCCGTCCATGATGTTTTCCAGAACGGTCTTGGCCGCGTCGAGCTGCGGCTCCTGGGGAAGGTAACCGACCGTGAACCCTTCAGTGAGCCTGGCGTCGCCAGTGTACCCATCGTCTTGACCGGCCATGATCCGCAGAAGCGATGACTTACCTGAGCCGTTGTGTCCGATCACTCCGATCTTGGCGCCGGGGAAAAAGGCCAGGGTGACATCCTTGAGAACCGTACGGTCAGGCGGGTAGTGGCGGGAAACCCGCATCATGGTGTAGATGAATTTTTCGGCCATGGGCCGAGAGCGTAGCGTCAGTCGCCGGCTAGGAATTCCTCGACAAGTCGTAGATCGTGCAGAACCGGCATCGGGGGAAGCGTGTTGAGAATCGTCCGGCCGTAACGGCGACTCGCCACCCGGGAGTCGAGCAAGGCAACCACCCCCCGGTCGGCGGTACTGCGAATCAGGCGTCCCGCTCCCTGGGCAGTCAGCATGGCTGCCCTCGGCAAATCGACCGTCATGAACGGGTTGTGCCTGCTCAGCTCGGCAGTTTCGCGGCGGGCCACCCACAAAGGATCGTTGGGACGCGGGAACGGCAGACGATCGAGAACCACCAGTTCGAGTGATCGCCCAACGACGTCGACACCTTCCCAGAATCCCATGGTCGCCACCAGCACGGAAGTTTCGTCGGCTTCGAACTTCTCGAGCAGTTGACGTTTGGGCAGATCGCCCTGAGTGAAGATGGCGAATTCGTCAAGGCCGAGCAGGGCTTCGGAGAATCGCTCAAGGTTCCGGTATGACGTCGTGAGGATGAGCGATCGACCGCCTGCGGCGGTGACCAGGCGAACGATTTCGTCGGCAGCCTCGTCTGCGAAGTCCGCAGCATTTGGTTCGGGCAGATGACTCGCAACGTAAATGCGACCTTGCCGCTGGTAGTCGAACGGTGAGGGGGCTCTTAGGCCGGTGGTTTGGTCAGGCTCGAAGCCCAGTGCGTTGGCGAGAGGAAGCAATGAGCCACCAGCCGACAGGGTTGCGCTCGTCACGATGACGGTGGTGTCGTGGAGCAAGAGATCGGCGAGCTTCTCACCGACATGGATAGAGGCGACGTTGAAGGATTTGCGGTCAACCCAGGCGACATAGCCGTCCGGAACTTGATGTCCAAGGGTTAGATCAGCCTCCAGGTGGCCTGCCAGTCTCATCAGTCGTGCCTTGGCGCCTTCTTGAGCCTGGCTTGGGGCCGGTGTCTTGTCGGCCAGCTTGCGGACCTTGGCGACGACCCGCGCCGCATTCTCGAATGGCATCTTGAGGTCGGATGGAACGGTCACCCGGGTTCCGTCGTACGTCTCAAGGGCATCTTCGACTCCTTGGGCAGCCCTGGTCAGGTCGTCCAGCAGCCCATCGGTGGTCCGGGATCCGGCGACTCCCCTCAGGTAGCGGGCGGCCCTGTCCAGCTGTCGGAAGCGCCAGGGGGCGATCTCGAAGCCGAAGGCAGAAGCGAACGTATCTTCGAGTCGGTGGCCCTCGTCGAAGATGACTACGCCGTGTTCAGGAAGCACGCCTCGTTCGGACATGAGATGGGTTCCGTAGAGGTGATGGTTGACGATTACGATGTCTGCCTCGGCGGCCCGATCGAGCGCTTGCATGGCAAAGCAAGTAGTCCCCATCGGGCAGTCGTCCCGGCCAGGGCATTCTATGCCGGACACCGACACGGTCGACCACGTTTCGTCATCGACACTGAATGGCAGATCGTCGCGGTCTCCGGTTGGGTGGTCGACGGCCCAGTCGGCGATCTGACTGTACCGGTCCTCGATATTGGGTTCGCTGAACAGATCGGGGGCGGCGATATCGGTGTGTTCGATCAAGCGAGCTTTGCAGACATACGAGGCCCGGCCTTTGACCGTTTGCCAGGTCACCGGGAAACCGGCTTCGAGCGCCTCGGCGATGAATGGAAGGTCCCGGCGGTCGAGCTGATCCTGCAGGCTTTTGGTCGCGGTTGAAATGACCACGCGTTCGCCGGATACGATCGCCGGCACGATGTAGGCAAACGACTTGCCAGTACCGGTTCCGGCTTCGACCACGAGATGGCGTTGGCCAGAAATCGCGTCAGCGACTGCCTGGGCCATTTGAGCTTGCCCTTCGCGGTGTATGCCGCCCTTCTTGGCAGCCACGACCGTTTCAAGGGCGTCGAGAGTTTCGTCTAGGGACATGGATGCACCATGGTACGGCGGGAGGGTGCAAGAATAGCGCTATCGTTTAACGCCAATGACTCAAACATCCTTCGCCGATCTCGGCGTCTCGGATACCCTGGTTGCCGAATTGGCACAGCGGGGTATCACCACTCCCTTTCCCGTCCAGACCATGACGATCCCGGATGCCCTCTCGGGTGTCGACGTATGTGGCAAGGCCCAAACCGGTTCGGGGAAGACCCTGGCTTTCGGCTTGCCGATGGTTATGAAGCTGACAACGGCAACCAAACGGCGCCCCCACGGCGTTGTGCTGGTCCCAACCCGAGAGCTGTGCCTCCAGGTGGCCGATGAACTGCGGTTCCTTGGGCGGCCCTACGGACTCAATGTGGTGGCCGTCTACGGTGGAGCGTCGATGAGTGACCAACGCACCGAACTGGGTAGCGCCGACATCGTCGTCGCTACTCCCGGACGATTGATCGACTTTCTCGAGCGGGGCGACGTTTCGGTTGCTGATGTTCAGATGGTCTGCCTTGACGAGGCCGACCAAATGGCCGATATGGGTTTCTTGCCGCAAGTCGACGTCATCATCCGACAGATCGAGCATGAACATCAATCGTTGTTGTTCTCGGCCACGCTCGACGGAGCGGTCGATCGACTCGTAAAGCGTCATCTCCGCGAGCCCGTCTATCACGAGGTTGAATCGGACAGCGTGACCGTTGACACGATGGAACACCGGTTCCTTGAGATTCATTACCTTGACAAACCGAAAGCCGTGGCGGCGATTGCCGAAACTGCCGAACGGATTCTGGTATTCGTGCACACCAAGCGTGGATGTGACAAGGCTGCCGAGCAGATCAGCGCCGAAGGTGTCTCGGCGATGGCCCTGCACGGCGACCTCCCCCAGTCCAAGCGCGAGCGGGTTCTGGCTTCTTTCGCCGAGGGCAAGACCAAAGTTCTCGTGGCTACAAACGTGGCGGCGCGGGGTTTGCATGTCGAGGGGATCGATATCGTGATCCACTACGACCTCCCGAAGGACTACAAGACCTATCTGCACCGATCGGGTCGCACCGCCCGAGCCGGCGGCTCAGGTCTGGTCGTCACGTTTGTCGAGTGGAACCAGATGGTCGAAGTCCGGACGCTTCAGAAGGAGGCCGAGGTACTTGCGACCGTGGTGAAAATGTTCTCGAACGATCCCCGTCTCAAGGACCTCAAGTCGTTCGAACCGCCTCCTTACGAGCACGTCGTTGTCAATCCCTTGCGGAAGCGGCGTCGGCGGTAGACCCGTTCTGCCGTAGCCAGTCGTTGGCGGCATTTGCTTCTTCGGAAGATAGCGGGCGAACCGCCAGATCCAAGCCGAGGAAAATCGTCTTGGACCACGGGTAGAACACGATCGGAACGATGGTGTTGACGCCGATGGTGATGACGAGAGCGGCCGTCCACGGAACGTCGGGCCAGGTGGCGACCATGATGCCGACGAAAACGATGAGAAACGTGCCGATGGTGGCAGCGGTGTTGATGATCATGGCACCGGTTCCGTAGCCGGCGTCGCGTTCGAACTTCATGCCACAGGTCGGACAGTTCCACCGCATGGTCCACCAGCGAGTGAAAAGGCCAGACCCTCCGCAGTTCGGGCAGCGTTTTCTGACGCCTCGGGCGATCTGTTTCATAGATGGGTCATGCTAGGAAGCTTTAACCGTTACGCTGTCAGGGTGCAGCGCATCACGCTAGGAAACATGCAGAACCCGATCCGGGGACTCCTTCACGGAACCGCCGCAGTCGCCTCCGTGGGCGGACTCATCGTTCTGATCATTTCAACGCTCAACGACCGGCCCCGGATGTTGTCCATGATCGTCTTCGGGGTTTCGCTCGTGGCCCTGTACACGACCAGCGCCCTCTACCACTCGATCCCGTGGGGTGAACGATGGAAGGCTCGAATGCAGCGGATCGACCATTCCATGATCTTGTTGCTTGTCGCTGGTTCGTTCACACCATTCGCCTCCAACCTTCTTGAGGGCGGCTGGCGAATCGCCACACTTGCCATCGTGTGGTCTGCCTTCGTGGCTGGGACCGTAGAACGGATCGTCTTTCATCGGGCACGAGTCTGGTTACCCGTGGCCCTGGCGACCACGATGGGATGCTTCGCCGTTGTTCCGCTACCCGTAATGGCCGATCGGCTCGCTCCAGTCGGAATCGTTCTGCTCCTCGCCGGTGGGGTCGCCTATCTGATCGGAATGATCGCCTTCGCCACCAAACGTCCCCGGCTTTTCCCGCGGATCTTCTCCTATCACGAGGTATTTCATGTGCTCGTGGTGGCAGGTTCGTTGTTCCACTTTGCGGTCGTGTTGAAATACAT
>JAOUMT010000177.1 GCA_029881355.1 Acidimicrobiia bacterium
CTTGACCGGATATATATGGAGGAAGAAGTTCGACCAATGGCCGGCCGCGCGGTCGCGGGTGGTGACCCGGTTCGGGTTGCGAATCATCGACCTTCCAAGGGCGCTTGCCCGGAACCTTTTGCCAAGTGTCATGCTGGAACTCCAAACCCCGACCACGTGCCCATGGCGAGAGCATCGGTCGGACATCGATCAACACAGAGAGCGCACCGAATGCAGGCACGCTCGTCCAACATCAGTGCGGTACCGGCCCCCAGTTGGGCGGAAACTTCGACAGCCGGGACCATCGACAGAACGTCGACCGGACACACATCCACGCACAGGGCGCACAACACGCATTTGGCTGTGTCGAGCAGCACGTTGGCGAAACAGCGGAGGCAGCGCGCCGCTTCGCAGCGGGCTTGCTGTTCAGTGAACCCCAGTTCGACCTGGCTGAGGCCAATCCGACGGCCACTCGGCAGGGAGGGGATTTCGAGGCGAGCCTGCCGATCGTAGAGATCGACGCTGCGATGGAACTGTTCGAGCATCACCATTTGGCCGCCCGATCGTTCGGCAGGCTCTTCTCCCGATAGGGACTGGTGAATGGCCGAGGCGACCCGGCGCCCATCGGCGATGGCGTCGATGAGGTTGCGGGGGCCGGAGGCAGCGTCGCCTCCCGCCCATACTCCGGGGATCGTCGTCGCCAGATCATCATCGGTGGCAATGGTGCGCCGGGGGGAGATGGACGGCCCGTCCTCGCCAAGCGCCTCCAGGTCGATGGCCTGGCCGATGGCGAGGATCACCGTGTCGCAGTCGATGATGTCGCGGTCGTCGTGGTCGAACTCGGGGGCGAACCGCCCCTCCGCGTTGAACACGGATGTCACGCCAATCGTTTCAAGACCTACCGCACGGCCGTCTTTGGTGGCGATCCTGGCCGGTCCCCGCCGGTGCCTGAATTCGATGCCTTCGATGGCGGCTTCGATCAGTTCGAACTCGTCGGCGGGCATTTCGTCTTCGGACTCGAGTGATACGACGGTGACGTGTTGGGCTCCGGCTCGGACGGCGGTTCTGGCCGCGTCCATGGCCTGGGTGATCGCCTCACGGACCTCTCGTTCCTCGTACTGGTCTTGGCTTGTCGACGCTTGGTCGTAGGCGGCGGTTCGTAGGGCGGTTCGGGCGGCGTCCATGGCGACGTTGCCACCCCCGATGACGACGACTCTCGCCCCGACTTCGACCTGAAATCCCTGGTTGACGTTGATGAGGTATTCGATCGCCCGCAGCACGCCGTCGGCTTCGTGGCCTTCTATGTCGAGGTCGCGACCTTGGGTCGCTCCGATCGCCAGGAACACGGCGTCGTGGTCAGACCGGAGTTCGTCGAGGCTCACATCGGTACCGAGGCGGGTGTTCAATTGAACCTCCACCCCCAGGTCGATGATCGCTCCGATTTCGGCGTCGAGGAGTTGCCGGTCGAGTCGATACTCGGGAATACCGAGTTTCATCATTCCGCCCAGCACGCCGGTCGACTCGATGACCGTCACGCCGTATCCGAAACGCCGCAGATCGTGGGCGGCGGCGAGTCCTGCCGGGCCACCGCCGACGATGGCTACCCGCTCGGTCCGTTGAGGCGGCGGCGCCGAGCGCGGGTCGTCCCATTGAGATGCGGCTCCGGCTTCTACCCCGTATTTCTCGGTGACAAATCGTTTAAGGGCTCGAATGGCGATAGGTCGGTCGATTTCGCCTCTTCGACAGGCGTCCTCGCACGGAGCGGCACACACCCGGCCGCACACCGAGGCAAAAGGGTTTGGCAACCGTGCCGTCAGATACGAGTGGTGGTCTTCGCCGTCGGCGATGGCGGCGACGTAGAGGCCGGCGTTGGTATGGACCGGGCAGGCGGCCAGGCAGGGAATATTCTCATCGAAGAACTGGAGTGGCTCGATCAGATCCATCCTTTGGCCTGGAGGCTCCGCAAGGTCCACATGCCTGCGACGAGGAAACCGAACCAGACGCCGGATCCGACCAGGTCACGGAGGGCGGCCGGGGCGGTGCTGATGAACGAGACGCCCAGGATCCGCGACGGAAGCCATACGGTGGCGATCACGAAGTAGGCGAAGATGAGCACGGCCTTGCCATATGCCTGTAGCCATGACCTCGGATTGGTCGGCGGCACGACAGCTCCTCCTGTTGATCGAACTCACCAGCGGCCCTTTGTCAAGCCGTCAGCCGGGTCATCATATGTCTCGAAATGGTGTCCAGATGGGGGATACCGGGGCCGAATTCATTTAGGGACTTTTGGCCCTAATAGCTGCCAAGTCCGGTGCAAAGCAGCCCAAAACGGCGGAATCCGCTCTGTCTGAGCAAGCTTCGAACGCCGATGAATGTGCGGTCACCCCCGAAATAGCACGGGCACTGGCCCGCTCGCAAAGACGCATCGCTCCGCGCCAGGCAAGCCCGCAACGGTCGGTTACCGGAGACGCTTCACCAGGCCGTCAATTCGCGCTGGACAGATGCCGCTCGCAGGTAGATGATCATTGATGCACTGTATTTCGAGGAGACCATGTGGCACCTCCCCATGAGGTGGCGGGTTGTTTTGGTGGTGATCGGTCTGATCACCGTCTTGGTCGGACTTGCCGCCTGGAGCTTTGAAGCCGAATACGGCTCCGGTTCGAACTGGGCGATCGAATCGGTCGACGGAATCAGCAATCTCTACGCCGTCGACGAACAGGCCCCTGACGCTGAAGGGCATCCCGGAACGAGCCTGATTCTCCGAGGAACGGAAGCGGAAGTCGATGCCTACATCGCCGACTACGAAGCGGCGGGACGTACCTACACCCTGCCGGGCCTCATTGTTGGATCCGGCGTGTTGTTGATGATCGGTGGGCTGTTCGCCCGACGTCCGGAAGGCACCAGCCAAGTCTCAGACTGACACGATTCCGGCTTGGCTCGCTCAGCACGAGGGCGAGATGTGCGAGCGCCACGATTGCGGGGTCATCTGAGGCGTTCGGACCGACCATCAATTGAGAGCTGCGTCGTTTGATACCGGGGTCACGCAATGAGCAGGTCGGCCCGTCGCGCCAGCGTTCGGGAAATCTTGGGTAGGTCGGGGACGTCGGTGAACGGAGGCTGAGCGAGAGCGGAGGCCAGGGCGGTCGCGATCCGTGGGACCTGGAGGTCGAGCATCCGTTCCGCCGCTCGGTCGGGTATCCCGAGAACCCGGGTGGCTTCCACCAGTCGCCGGCGCCCGATCTCGCGGACGTTGGTGTCGCCGTGGAGCGGGGCGGCCAGCGTCATGTCGCCGTACATGGCCGTGCATACGATGTCATACCAGGGCGATGGCTCCCAGACACCGTCGGGCCGCCGCCACACCGACAAGTTGCGAGCATGAAGGTCACCGTCGCCTACCAAATACGAAAACACGAACCTCTCGACGAGCTGCAGGGCAGCGACAGCCGGAGCCGTGCACAGCGCGGCCAGGCCCTCGATCGCTTCGAGGGTGTCAAGGTTGTATTTGTCGGCCGGATAGCGACCGAGCGCCTGGCAGCCGTCCTCGACGGGGTAGCGAACCAGATGGCCGTCCGCGATTCCCCGGTCGAACCGGTCGATGACGAGCCCGGTGGATCCAACATGGTCCTCGACGAGCTGATGGGTCGGGGCCGGGTATCCGAGGCGGGCGGCCACTCCGAGCATGGCCGACTCGTTGGCCACGAGGTGGCGGTATTCGGGCGGGTCGAGTTTGATGATGGCCGGGCCGGTCGTGCCGGCCGCCGGGAAACTGATCATCCGCCCCGAGATCTTGGGCTGAACGCCCGGGATGGCGACGGCGTCGTGGCTGGAGCTGATCGATCGGGTGAACAGATCGGCAAGATCAACGTCGGTCCAGGTGCGATGTTCCATGATGTGCGGGGGGTCGTGGGGTTCGGCACCCGAGGCGATGATGCGCACGTCTCCTATCGTGTCGCCGCCGACGGCGAGTAGCTGGGATAGATCGTCGTCGGGGGCGATCTTGAGTAGCTGACGCAGGGCCGTGAGTCGGCGACCTTCGGGAAGCAAGCCCACGAAGAAAGCAGGCAATTGTCCGGCCGGAGCGCTAAACGGTTCGGGCCTGACCGCCAGGGTCGAGGCGACGGGGTCGCCCCGATAGTGCTGGTCATAGGCGAATTCGACATGGTCGGCGTACCGCGTGATGACACCCGCGTGGTGATCGCCCTTGTAGACGTCGGCGTTCACGACACATCGATTCGAAGCCCGACGGCCGTCAGCACTCTGGCGAGCACGTCGAAGCGAATGGTTGGCTTGCCCCGTTCGATGTCCGACACGGCCTTGCGCGACACGCCGGCGAGATCGGCAATGGTCTGCTGATCGACCCGCAGCTGTTTGCGGCGGGCCCGGACCGCACCGCCTATTCCGTCCATGTAACTGATCGGTTCCATATTGACATTCTACGCCAGCATGGTGGCACCGTCCAGTAAAATGTAACCGATCGTACTCACGGGTTCATCAACCTCCGTCTCTGGCTGATCGCCGGGCTTGTTTGTAACCGATCGAACACAATGGGGCTGCGGCGAGATGCGGTCCGTGGCGACGCCAGACCGGCGAGCGATCGACTTGGTTGGCGATCGCGTGGTCTCGGTCGTCTGTTCCCGGTCGGCACATCGACCCGCCGCCGGGGCGGAGGGACCCTTCGGTCACAGCCAACTTGGCGTCCGCCAAGCTTCCCCGCCCGGCAGCTGAATAAGCGAGAATGAGAGGGAGGCGCCATGGAATCGGCAACTGACAAGCTCAAGATCTGGGCGAAGGATCTTGATGAGGAAACGCTCGCGCAAGCCGAGCGCACGGCCGAGCTGCCCATCGTGGTCGGCCATGTGGCGTTGATGCCCGACGCCCATCCCGGCCTCGGAGCCACGATCGGCTCGGTGGTACCCACCGAAGGTGGCATCATCCCGGCGTGCGTCGGCGTCGACATCGGGTGCGGTATGGCGGCGGTCCTCACCGACCTGACGATCGACGATCTGCCAGATGATCTGGCACCGCTGCTGGAACGGGTGACCGTGGTCGTTCCGGCCGGGGTCGAATCATGGGCGGCGGCGGTCCGCCCGGCGGGAGGCGACGCCGAAGCCGCCGAGTGGCTGCATGACAATCATCCGCACACTGCACTGAACGAGCATTTGCGGGCCAAAGCTTTCGACCAGCTCGGCACGCTCGGTTCAGGCAACCATTTTGTTGAAGTAAGCGTTGACGAAACCGGACGGGTGTGGGTTGTTCTGCATTCGGGTTCGCGAGGCATCGGCCACTTCCTCGCCACCTCGCACATCGCCATTGCCAAAGCCGTGGCGAAGCGTCTGAAGCTGAAACTCCCCGACGCCAACCTGGCGTATCTGATCGAAGGAACCAGCGAGTTCGACCATTACATTGCAGACCTCCAGTTCGCGCAGGCGTATGCCGCCCAGAACCGCAAGATGATGCTCGATGCCGTCCTGCACGAACTCTTCGTCTTTGCCGGCAAAGGCCGAGAAGTCGACCGGGTCAACGCCCACCACAATTACACCGAGCGAGAACACCATTTCGGCAAGGACGTGTGGATTACCCGCAAGGGGGCCATCAGCGCTCGAAACGGCGAGCGAGGCATCATCCCCGGATCGATGGGAACCGACACGTTCATCGTTGAGGGACTCGGCAATGAAGACGCCTACAGGTCAAGCGCGCATGGGGCCGGTCGCACGATGTCTCGTACGCAAGCCAGGAAGGAACTGACACCAGAATCGTTACGCCTGGCCATGGCCGAGCGGGTCTGGCTGGCCAAACGGGCCGGCAAGCTCGTCGATGAGCATCCCGCCGCGTACAAGGACATCGACGAAGTCATCGAAATGTCTTCGGATCTCGTGACCGTCAAACACCGACTCGTGGCGGTGCTCAATTACAAGGGAACCTAAAGCGGCGATTGCCCTGCCCGGTGGCCAGGGCGCTCACCAGGTCGATAGCTGTTCGGGACCTACTTCAGCAGCGGGCAGATCGGCAGTCCCGGCTCGTATCCGCGTTTTGTCCTCATCTCGCCGTGTTTCGACCGTGAAGGTAATTTCC
>JAOUMT010000029.1 GCA_029881355.1 Acidimicrobiia bacterium
CCGGCTGGATCCGGCTCAGCTCGCCGCGGTGGTGGACGATTTTGTCGGGCGTCTGCGAGAAATTGGCATCGATGATCCAGTCATCATCCCGGTTGCCGCCAATCCCGTTGGCGGAGGCGGCGCGTTCGGCATGGATGCTCTCATGGATTCGCTGGCGGAACTCGATGACGCCAAGTCGGCCGTCATCGCCAAGACGCTTGTTGACATCCGACAGGCGGGCATGACCCTGGCTCAGGTTACCGGAGTGACGGGGGAGGGACTCGGGTTCGACGGGCAGTGGGAGCAGGCGAGATCGGAGGTCGTCTCGGGCCTTGTCGGGATGGTGGTGGCTGACGACGTCGTCGAGAAAGCCGAAGCTGAGGGTGCCGCGGCTGCTCTACGAGCGGGACTCGGGCCGCTCGGCCTGTTCATTACCCGCCTTCGCGACACACGCGTCGCCAGAGCGCTGGGCCTGGCGCCCCCCGGCAACCTCGCCTCCGAAGCCGCCAACCAGTGGGCGTCCCGGCCGGGTCGTGACAAGGCCCTCGGGACGATGGAGGCGTTGGTCTCTGACCTGGCATTCTCGGCGGGAGGCCCGTATTCGCGGATGCTGCGGGCGGAGTTCGACACTGGCCGCCTCACCGCGGCCGTCGACAAGACGGTTGATGTTGCGTTGCACCGAAACGCCGATGCCAAAGTCGATCGCCGATCGTGGTGGACGACAGTCGCCATTGTGAAGTGGCTGCTCAGCATTGCCGTACTCACGGGAGCCGTATGGTGGTACGCAAGTCCGCCCACCCGCGGATCAGTTCCCTGGCCAGTGGTGCTCGTCGCTGGTGGAGTGGTCGTCGGCCTTGGCTTGAGCCGACTGCTCGACATCTCAGGTCGCCGTCTCGGCAGGATTCGGATCGACAGGTTTCGTGAGCACATAGCCGCAGATCTCGATGCCCAGCTTGAGCGGAGTCTCGGCGCGCCACTGCGTTCAGCCATACGGCGACGAGCCCAGCTCGGTGCATTGCTCGCGGAGATTTCCATCGAGACCGAGCGCGCCAGGCAATCTGCCTAAGATCGTCCCGCATGTCTGACTTCTGGTCGAATATCAGTCCCCAACTGGCGAAAAGTATTGGTGTCGTCGCCACCACCCTGCTCGCCTGGTGGGTCATTGTCCGGATTGGCCGGCGAGCCGCCGCCCGGGTTGACCCTCTCGAGCCGGAACGTCAGCAACGGGTCGCCACCCTATGGCAGGCCGGACGGCGGGTCATCACGATTCTGCTCGGGGTCATCGTCCTTTTGATGCTCATGAGTATCTGGGATGTCCCCATTACGCCGCTCCTCGCCGTTGGGTCCGCCGTGGGTCTCGCTGTTGGGTTCGGAGCCCAGGACTCGGTAAAGGATCTCATCGCCGGCTTCCTGATCTTGGCGGAGGGTCAGTTCGACATTGGGGACACCGTTACTGTTGCCGGGGTATCCGGCACGGTCACGGACATTCGCCTCCGGGTTACCGTGTTGCGCGACCTCAACGGCGCCGTACATTTTGTTCCGAATGGTCAGATCAGCGTCGCATCCAACCTCACCAAGGAGTTCTCGCGGGCGGTGGTGGATGTCGGCGTGGCCTACGACTCGGATATTCCCAAGGTTAAAGCTCTACTCGAGGATGAGATTCGGGCTATCGAGGCAGAGTTCCCGGATCTGTTCGCCGAACCGGGAGAAGTCCAGGGTGTCAACGAACTGGCCGGGTCGGCCATCGTGGTCCGGGCGATCCTCGTGACCCAGGCCGATGCCCGCTGGCAGGTCAAACGAATCGCCCTGGAGCGGATCGCAAATCGTTTTCGGTCCGAAAATATCGTGATCCCTTTTCAAACGGTCAATGTCATCAAAATGGGTGATTCTGGTTCATGAATCCATCAGTATCTGGAAGAATAGTGAGAGATACCTGGCATCGGGTAGGCCAGTACTATCGGGTGAGTATTGTCGAGCGTGCATATACTGGGAATAGTTCTGCGGGTAAGAGGTCGCGTCTCGAGACTTTCCCTGGCATCGATTCTGCATGTGCCTCTTACGTCCCGCAACAAAGGCTCCGGTTACCCCCCTTACCGGAGCCTTTGTTTATGGGGCGATTTGGATGGCCGGCAGAGGCGAGGAACCACAAGTGACGATATGGATGGGTTGGCCGGTATGGCGTCGACTGGCCGGAATCGCCGTCGATCAAGTGTCGAGCTCTACGACCATGGCCATTCAGACGGCCATGGAGCTGCGATCGCTTGGTGACGCGGCCCGAAGTGCTCAGGTTGACGATCCCTGTGTCCCGGTGCGTGAGGGTATCGAGGTCGTTCTGCAGGCTCACCCCACCGCGGCTCCCATTGCCAACCTCCGGAATCTGATCTACGACGCTCCCGACCTTCCACTCCTCCTCAAGACACTCGATGCCGAAATCGAACGCCTTGGGAAAGTGCCGGCCCGACTTGCCGAGCATGGGGCAGCCCTCATCCATGATGGGGAGAGCGTTCTCGTTCACTCGTTGTCGTCGTCGGTGCGCGCCGTGCTTGATCGGGCCCGCCAGACCTGCTCATTCTCGGTGACGTGCACGGTGGAAGAGGTCTCGGGTGAAGGGCGCCAGATGGCGGCTGAACTGGCCGGAGCGGGTTATTCGATCGAGATGTTGTCGGTAAGCCATGCGGCGACGTACGTGGCAGGCGTCGACTTGATTCTCGTTGGCGCTGACGCCATCGGTCCGGGGAGGGTCATCAACAAGGAGGGCACGAGTCAAATCGCTCGAGCGGGTGTTGATGCCGACGTTCCCCGGTACGTGATCGCTGCCACTGACAAAATTCTCGCCGAGGAACTATTCGTGACCGCCGCTAGCCGAGCTGAGGCGATGGACATGGATCTCGTCCCGCTGTCGTGGTTCTCGGCAGTCATTTCGGAGCGGGGTCCGCTTACTCCGGGAGATGTGTCTCGCCTCGCCACCGAACGACGGGTTGCCCCGGAACTCCGTTGATCGTCTCGGATCCGGTGCGCCGGATCGGAGACGACTAGACGACTACCAGGACGCCGTTGGGTACAGAACGTATCTCGATCAGGTTCGCTGACCCCAGAACATCTCCGTCGGCTTGAACCAGGGCTGGAGGGTCGGCTTCGATACGCACCTCCTGCTGATTGAGCGCCTGAAAGCCGCCTTTGATGTCTGACCATGACGCCCCCCTGGCGGCGGCGATCCCGATCGCCGGGATCCTTCGCATGGGGAGCCGATCCACACCCGCGACGTGGAATCCATTCGTTGGGGCTTCCTTGGCGAGGGAAAGGGGGACTCGTCCGAAATACGTGTACGGCCAGTGGATTTCGACAAGGGCGACGACGGCGTCATAGCTGTCGTCGCCGACCGTGACGCGCAGGGTGGGGAGACGGTGTCGAAACTCCGACCACAACACCGTTGCTGCGGTCTTGGCATAGTGCACGCCGCCCATAAACAGCTTTTTGTGGGGGGTCCGCTCGGCATGGTGAACTACCTCGGCGTCAAAACCGGCCCCGGCCGCGAACGTGGCATAGATCGGAGGAGCGCCGTCGAGCGATATTCGGGCCAGATCGATTGATTGGACCGGTGGTTGAGCGACGATCTGGGCGGTTGCTTTGATGGGGTCCGGATCGACTCCGAGGATCGCTGCGAGCACGTTGGTGGTCCCGACCGGGATGATGCCCAGTGCTGTCTGCGTCAGCGCGATCCCGTTTACGACCCGATTTACAACTCCGTCCCCGCCCATGGCGACTACCACGTCGATGCCCGCTTGGGCCGAGTCGGCCGCGACCCGGGTGACCGCTTCGGCCGTTTCGGGCCATTGTGCGTCGACCTCGAATTCGGCTCGGAGGCGAGCAAGCACCTCCCGATGCATCCCGCCGGTGAACTGAGAAGCTGCCGGGTTCGCAATCAGCACCAGGCGACGACGGGCAGGCATTACGAAACAGCCAAAGCGACCGAGATGAGATCCTCTCTGCCGAAATGGCCCGCCGAGGCTTGTATGGCCTTGTCGGCTTCCTCAAGAGGGAATTCGTGAGAAACCATGTGGTCGAGCCGATCGTCGGCCGCCAGCTGGCGGGTCGCCCAATGGTATCCGGCCGATGAAGCGCCAAACGCTCCGCGGATACTGAGCTCTTTCACAACGATGATGTCTGAAAACAGCTGGTTTACGGGGGTAGTGCCCTTGGTGGAGGCGAGTACAAGGCGACCTCCGACCCGCACCAGATCCAGGCCAACCAGGATCGCTTCGGTGTCATTGGAGGTCACGTCCAGAACGATGTCGGGGCGGGTGCCGAGACTGTCAGCAACGGCACTCGCCGGGTCGTCGACATCGGAGAATACGACCATGTCGGCGCCAAGTTCCTTGGCGAGACGGAGGCGATCAGCGTCGTGCGACAAGCCGGTGATCCCGACCCAGCCAGCGCCTGCGGCCTTCGCAGCCACGAGGGCAGAGAGTCCACGTGGGCCGGGACCCATGATGAGGAGGTTCTCGCCCGCTTCCAGCTCAGGTACCTCGACCGCCCAGGTGAAACCGGCAGCCAGGGGGTGGGCGAACGCAGACACAACAGCCGGGACGTCGTCGGAGACCACGTGGAGCCGGGAGCCCGGATCGAGATACATCAATTCGGCGAACCCGCCCCACAGGGCCGGGCTTTCTGTCGACGGAAGTTGTCCGTAGGCGTTGATCGGTCGGCGAAAACTGCAAGAGGAGACATTGTTCGTACAGCGGCGGCAGGCACCGCATCTGATCGAGCTTTCGACGACCACCCGGGTCCCTACCGGAATCCCGAAGTCGGTTATGGTGTCGGCGATTCGGCCTACGACCTCGTGGCCGGGAATGAGTGGATACTTGATGAATCGACTGGTGCCTTCCCACGCCTGAACGTCAACTCCCGAAAGGCCGGTGGCCTCGACTGCCAGCCATCCGCCCACTTCCATCTCGGCGACATTGAGTCGGGTGGGAGTAAAACGGCGCGGCTCAACCAGGATCATGGCCCGTGCACTGTTCCCTGATACCGACACCGTTGCGACCTCGCCTAGCGCACGCGGATTGTAGTGGCGGTGGCGGACGTGTCAGTCGGAGGTCAGGCCAGTGCCCGGGCTATCCGTTCGACGCCTTCTACGAGGTCACTATCCCCAAGCGCGTATGACATCCGCACATAGCCGGGAGCGCCGAATGCTTCACCGGGCACGATGGCGACCTGGCCTATATCCAGGATCGCCGCCGCCAGATCAAGGGTTGTCTTCACGGGTTTGCCGCCGATGGTGCGGCCCATGACGCCCTCGAAGTTGGGAAACGCATAGAACGCTCCTTCCGGTTCCAGGCACGTAACGCCCTCAATCTCATTGAGCATTCGGACCATCGTGCGTCGCCGTTGGTCAAAGGCCGAACGCATCTTCGCGACGGCGTCGAGCGGTCCGCTGACCGCTGCCAACGCGGCTCGCTGGGCGATGTTGTCGACGTTGCTCGTCGCGTGCGACTGCAGGTTGGAGGCGGCCTTGATGACGTCATTGGGGCCGGCCATCCAGCCAACCCGCCATCCCGTCATGGCATAGGTCTTAGCCACACCATTGACAATGACACACCGATCGCGGATCTCCGGAACCAGCGTTGGCATCGAGGAGAACGTCGCGTCGCCGTAAACGAGGTGTTCATAGATTTCGTCGGTGAGAACCCAGAGCCCTCGTTCGGCCGCCCACCTGCCGAGCGCCTCCACCTCTTGTGGTTGATAGACAGCCCCGGTGGGGTTCGATGGCGAAACGAACAGGAATATTTTTGTTTGTGGCGTGAGCTGCTTTTCGAGCATGTCGGTTGTCACTTTGAAGCCGGTCGAAACGTCGGTGGGTACGTTGACAGGGACGCCACCTGCCATCCGGATGGCTTCAGGGTAGGTAACCCAATAGGGCGTCGGCATGAGCACTTCGTCGCCCGGGTCCAGGAGCGTCGCGAACGCTTCGAAGACCGCCATCTTCCCGCCATTGGTAACGAGGACCTGGCTCGACTCGAGTTCCAAGCCGGAGTGGCGGAGAGTCTTGTCGGCGATGGCTTGGCGCAGTTCTGGCAGACCGGGAGTGGCTGTGTACTTGTGGTTTTTTGGGTCACGACACGCGGCTATGGCCGCCTCGACGATGTAGTCGGGGGTCGGGAAATCCGGTTCGCCTGCCCCGAATCCGATTACGGGAATGCCCGCCGCTTTCATCGCCTTGGCGGTAGCGGTGATGGAAACTGTCGCCGATGGTTCGATAGCGGCGATTCGCTGGGAAATGCGGCCCATGGTTCCTTCTTCGTGTGACTGTTTCCGACACCCTAGTGGTGGCCGCCCACGCACTCAGCTGGTTGGATCTTGACCTTCAACGACAAGGTCGGTCACGTAGGTGGCCGGCCGAAATGCCTGTCGGCTAAGCGGTGAGAGTTCGGCCAAGGGATGATTGATCGGAAGAACGGCCTTGCCGCTTGCCAGTGCGGCAAGCGCGATCCGAGCAAATGGTCCGGTCGTCCACAAACGATCGGTGTGGCGTGCGACGACAGGTAGGAGCAAGCAGTCGGCCGTCTCGGCCGGCATCAGCGTGACGGGGGTAAGGAATTCTAGAAGCCCCCGACGGATGGCTCGACTTGAGGTGAGGAGTTCGGGACTGGCCGCCTCGGTGACGTCTCGTAGAACCGTGCGAGTGCCCGCTCCGAGAGACAAGACGCCCAGGCGCCCATACCGGGCGGCTTCGTATGCCAGGTCCATCGACCAGCGTTGATCTTCAAGGCGGGTGATGATCACTTCGAGTGCGGCGGCGGTCCTGGCTGCGTTCAAGTCCATGGCCACTTCGGTAACCGCCAACAGCAACGCTTGGTCCGGGCGCCGTTTTCGGAGGCTCTGGGCTGCCGCTACACCTTCCTCCGGCCACGATTGAGCGGTGAGCGCCAGCAGAGCATTGGCAGCCTTGGCAGCGGTCGTCACCGGGTCGGCCCATTCTTCGCGAGCTAAATCGTTGAGGATGTCGTGGGGTTTCACATCGTGTCCAGTCGGAGCGTTCGGCTCCACGCGAGATGGGGACGGCATCGCCGTCCCCATTGTCCCGTTGAGATGGGAGAACTATCCCTCGTCGAGCTTCTCAGCTGCCTCGTCGGCTACGTCAGATACGGCCTCGGCTGCGTCGCTGGCCGCTTCAGTCGCATCGCCAGCTGCGTCGCTAACCGCTTCCGTTGCTTCGCCCGTGGCATTCGTGGCCGCATCGACAGCATCGCCCGCTCCGCCCTTGACCTTGTCGACCATGTCCCCGGCGACTTCCTTGGCTTTTCCAAGGGCACCTTCCGCCTTCTCCATGGCGCCTTCAACCATGTCTCCGACACCGTCGCCAAGGTTTTCTGCCATGTCTTTTGCCTTCTCGACAGCATCGCCGGCGCTCTCGGCTGCTTCGGCGGCGACATTCTTCGCCTTTCCGAACATATTCTTGATCGTGTCCATGATCGCCATTAGTCGATCTTCCCTTCATTGGTGGTGGTTGGTATATATACCAGCTCATTCGTACCCGATGTCCGGTATTGAGTCCTCGGAGTAGATCAGCGCGAGTAACCGTACTGGCTCACGATCGTCCCGTTGGGATCGAGCAGGAATCCGGTGTCGCCCGAGTTGTCCCAGACCGGAGTGTCATCGCACCAGTAGAACTCCGGTGGTTGGTCCTCGCCACACCCCGTGAAGAGCACAAGTGATGCGCCTGGAGCCAGGCGGACGCCGTCGCCAAACGTGTACCGATGTACGGACGACTCGTCCTTGATCGTCCACCCGGTCAGGTCGATGTCGGCCGAACTCGACGATGTAATCGTGATCCACTCACCGTTGCGGTTCTCGTCGTCGCGTCCTGTGGCATCGGCGTTGATGGCTGTGATCGCTATGTCGAAGTGTTCGGTCGATCCACAAGCCGTCGCCGACCACATGCCACTCCCGCGGTCCTGAGCGATCCGCTCGGCCTCATCGAGAAACGACTGGAGAGACGTATTTGGTTCGTAAGCCCTGGCCAGGGCCGCGCCTCGAAGCACCAACTCGGAGTTGACGAACAGATCGTCGATCCACACATATCCGAGGATGCGCCCGTACTGGTCGTAGGCGTCGACGTCAGTGCTGATTAGTACATCCCGATTGGCGACCAGGTCCATCAGGAGGGTCCGGGCCTCGTCGTCGTAACACTCACCTTGCTCAGGGGTGTTGATGCCGATCAGCCGAATATGCTCTTGCTGCCCGTCAATCTCCACCCGGATCGAATCGCCATCCTGCACGAAGAGCACCCGGGCCGTTTGAAGGTTTCCGGGTGGCTGTGGAGCGACGAACTCCACTGATGTTGACGAGGCTCGTATGGTGGCCGGGCTGGTCTCAGTGGCTGATTGGTCGAGCGGTCCGGCGCAACCTCCGATTATCACCAGCCCTACCAGCGCCAGGCGGGCTGCTCTCATACCGCTTTTTCGTAGGCGCGTCGGGCCGCCACGAGAACCGGATCCCAGGTACCCGAGAACGGTGGTGCGTAGGACAGGTCCATCATGGAGAACGAGAGGCCGTCCATGTTGTTCCAGATCCCGGTCGCCAACGGATCGATACGTTTTCCGGCGGTCCCGCCTCCGACGATCTGAGCTCCGAGCAGGCGACCGGTCCCTCGCTCGGCGGTTACTTTCAACGTCATGTCGGTGGATGCCGGCCAGTAGCCGGCCATGGTCGTCGACTCCGTCGTGGCACTAACGGCGTCGATCCCGGCCTCTTCGGCCTCTTGCTGGGTGAGACCTGTACGAGCGATTTCTATGTCGAGAACTTTGGTGATCGCCGTACCCAGGATGCCCGGGAACGTCGCATCTTCACCGCCGATGTTGATGCCGGCCACCCGCCCTTGCTTGTTGGCGACTGTCCCGAGGTGCACGTTGGCTGGCCGGCCAGTGAGTCGGTGGAGTGCCTCCGCACAGTCTCCGGCTGCCCAGATTCCTTCGACGGACGTTTGCTGTCGGTTGTTGACCTGGACGGCCCCGGTCGGGCCGATCCGAATTCCCGCTTCGGCGGCCAGCTCCGAAATCGGACGAGTACCGAGCGCCAGTACGACCAGGTCGGCATCCAGGACCGCTTCTCCAACTTCGACGCCCCGAACATGTCCCTCGTGGTCCGCCAGGCATTTCACCCGGTGCCCCGGATATACCTGGATTCCGCGCTCGCGCATGCCCACCGTGATTCTGGCACCGAGGTCCTCGTCGAGGCTTCGGTTCATGACGACTGCTCCCGAGGTGATGAGATGGGTGGTGATGCCCCGGACATGGAAGGCTTCGGCCATCTCCAGTCCGATGTATCCGCCTCCGACAACCACGGCGGTTTCGGCTTGTTCTGCCGCAGTTCGAATTGCTTCGGCGTCGTCGAGCGTTTTCACATGGAACACGCCGTTGAGATCGATGCCTTCCATCGGAGGCCGTATTGGGCGCGCGCCGGTCGCGTAAACCAGCTGGTCGAAGGGGACGTTCCGGGTCTCGCCGTCACTTCGGACGATGACAATTCGGTCGTCAATGTCGATTTCGATGACCTCGTGGCCGAGATGGACGGTTATGTCTTGCTGGGCGAATTGAGCCGGGGTTCTGGCGATCAGCTGGTCGATTCGGGGCACGTCGCCCGACACGTAATACGGTTCCCCGCAGGCCGAGTAACTGACCCGTTGCGTCATCTCGAACACGTCGATGACTAGATCGTTGACGTCGCGTCGGCGTCGCGCCTGCGACGCGGCCGACATGCCGGCGGCGTCGCCGCCGATCACGACGAGGCGTTCGCTCATGAGGTTTTCTTGCCGAAGCGGCGTTCCTTGGGTGGTTCGAGCTGCGCCTTGAGTTCTTTGAGTTCGGCCAGTTGGCGCTTGATGCGTCGCCGCCGAATCCGGATCACGTAACCCACTATTTCGTCGATGAGGACGGCGATCAGGGTGGTGCCCAGCAGTAATGCGGCTAGGGGGGCTTCGATGCTCCACTGCAGAAAATCGAATCTCGTGGTTTGCGTGTTCTGGAAGACCAGGATGATTACGACGGCCAGCAGCAGCGCACCAAACAGCATCGACCAGCGGAAGCCAGAGCCTTTGTAGACCGTCGTTGGAGTGACCGGCGCCACGACGGTTTCTTCAACCGGGGCGTCTGCCGTAGGTAACTCACCGGATCCGAGGGGCATGACCTCAGTGTCCGTGAGGTCGATGCCGTCAGATGGGCTGAGGTCTATTTCGTCGCCGGTGGGGGTCGGTTCTTCCTCGTTCATGCTCAGCATCGTAGCCCCCCCGATCCGATGTAGCACGTGATCATTTACACTGCCCGGATGTTGCGTTGGGGGAGGGTGGTAGGTCTGGTGCTGACGATTGTTGCGTCGGCCTGCGGCGCAGAGGTCGCGGTGGAAAACACGGCACCGACCCTTCCGCCGCTTGAGATTCCGATTGCGGCGACGGTTCCGCCGAATGGGTCTTCAAGCACGACGGTGGTTGAGCCGCCGCCGACCGTTGACCTTCCCGAGATTCTCGATTTGGCAGCGTTTGACATTTTCGGCCGCCTGGCCGTCGAACAGTATGAGGTCAACTACCGCATGGTCGGCGCTGGGATAGACCAGGAAGCGGTGTACACCTACCAGCGCGATCCTCTGGCCGGGCATATCGTCGGGATTGCCGACGGCGATGAGATCGAGGTAGTCCTCGTCGGCGACGAAGTGTGGGCCAGATTTGGTCCAACGCCCGATGGAGCACTGGTCGAGGCCAGCACAACGTTTGCGGCACTGGCTGACGGCTTTTTCGAACCAGGTGCGATTGCAGCCCAGAACCTGGAGCCCTTTGACTTTCGTATCGGTGATTTCGTGCTCGTTGGCCCGGGAGACTTCGAAGGGGAGGCAGCATTTGAATATGCCGCTCCTGAGCCACGACGGTTTTCGTGGTGGGTTGACGGCGACGGCCTGATCCTGGGCGGAGCCGGCGTAGTCGGCACCGATTCTGATGGTGCCGACCTCTCCTTTCGGTATCGGTGGTCGGAGGTATCGGATCCGATCGTGCGTCCCACGAACACGATATCCCAGGAGGAGTACTTCGCTTTCCTCGAAGGTCAGGACCCCAATGATCCCACCCGACTCCAGGAGGACCTCCGCAGCGTCCAGGCCGCGGTTGCCCGGTCCCGGGTGAATGACGGGCTCTTCGGAACCGAAGAACTTGACGGGATGGTTCGTCTCGGATTGATCGACGGCTGGCAACCAACTCTCGACGATCTCCGGCCAGGAACAGTCGGCGTCCTGATCGAACAGGACTCAGCGCTGCTGGTTGCAGCCATGGCCGACGGACGTCACTATTGCGTTGCCATGGCTGGGGACGCCATAACGTACGGCGCCAGCTACACAATCGCCGATCTGATCGCCCCAGACGGCTGCTCCGTCCCGACGGAATTCCCGCCGCTCGATCCTGCCGGCTAGTGACGGCCGCAGACGATCCCCAGTAGATCCTCCCGGTCGACGAGGTGACGTCGCTCGATGCTTCGACTACGAGGCTCTTACCCTCGAATTGGGCGGCCGCATGGTTTAGGCGTCGACGTCTGCACCTTCGAAGTGCCAGCGTTCTTTGCTGGCTCTGGCCGCGTCGACGTCGACCCGGGTGAGCAGGAAACCGCCGATGACAAAGAAAGCCGCCACGGAGATAATGCCGTTCCGACCACTTCCGGTTTGGGCGGTAACGATGCCGAACAGCAACGGTCCCCAGATCGCCGAGAACTTCGAGAAAACCGAGAAGAACCCGTAGAACTCAGCGGCGGCTTCTTCGGGAATCATCGTGCCGTACAGACTTCGGGACAGCGCCTGGACCCCGCCGAGCACAAAACCGACCACCGCAGCGAGCATGAAGAATGGGACGGCTGCACCTTCGGGCAGGAAGAAGGCGCTGACTGCCAGTCCGACCCAAATGACCAGATTGACGAGGATTGCCCGCTTTGGATTTATCTTCCCGGCGATCCACCCGAAAGCGTAGGCGCCGCCAAAGGCGATGAACTGAACGATGAGGAAGGCAATGATGACTTCCTGAAGCGAGAGATTGAGGGTGTCTTCGGCGTAGGCCCCGGAAATGTTGATCACGGTTTGGGTGCCGTCGTTATAGAACATGAAAGCCAGGATGAAAAGCAGGAGTTGCGGGAACTGGCGCAATCGGAGTCCGGTTTTGATAGTCCGCGCCAGGCCGATTCTGGCATAGGCCACAAGGTCGGGTTGTCCGGCATATTCGGCCGGTATCGGCTGGGATATGCCGTCGCTGGGAAATCGTTTGAGGGCATAGATCGTGAAGAGCACCCACCACACGCCGGCGCCGGCGATGGAGATCCGGGTCGCCATGTCGAGACTCAGGCCGATCACCTCCTGGTCGGCGAGGACGATGAGAACGAATGCGAACAGCACGTAGATTCCGCCGCCGATGTACCCAAGAGCGAACCCTTTCGACGACACTCGGTCGATGGTGTCATCGGTGGCGATGATCGGGAGATAGCCGTCGTAGAAGACGTTGGCTGCGACAAAGCCGACCTGGGAGACGATGAATACCAGCAGGAACAACGGTACGGAACCCGATGGGACAAAGAAGATGGCGAAAGTGAACCCGGCTCCAAGAAACGCGAAGACTCGGAGATAGGCACGTTTGGCTGACGAGAAGTCGGCCATGGCGCCCAGGACTGGCATGATGAGAAAGAGGACGAAGGCTCCCCCGGCAACCAGGAACGACCAGATCGCGCCGCCGGTCATACCCCAGTAGCCGGCCTCCGGGACGATTGAACCAGTGAAGAACGGAGCCACGATGGCCCCAGAGGTGGTCGCGTACGCCGAATTCGCCCAGTCGTACATGGCCCATCCGAAGATGGTCTTCTTGTCGTTCTTCACGATAGTGCTCAACACCGCTCCTTGTTCGGCGGCCAGCGTAGAGGACCCACCTCGTCGAACAGCGGAAGATAGGTGGTTTTCCCATGGCCAGATAGGCGGGTTTCACCGGTAGTCTTCCAGCCATGACCAGGGTTCGACGTTTCATCCCCGTACTGTTTCTTCTCATTGCCTCGCTCCCGTTCGGTGGTGTGGCCGGAGCGCAGACCGCCGAATGTCCGGCCGTCGACGGGATCACCTGCGACGGTTGGGTCACCGACACGGCCGGAATCATCCGCGACGATGCCAATCTGGAACGTCTCATCGACGGCGTGATCAACAACTACGGCCACGAGATTGCGGTTGTGATCGTGCAGTCGGCCGATGATCCCAATGGTTTGGCCCAGGAGATCGGCAACACCTGGGGAGTAGGAAGTTCCGGTGCCGACGATGGGATCGTGGTCCTTGTGGCACTCGATCAACGCATCACCGCGGTTGAGACCGGACCCGGAATCAGCCTCTCTGACCCGGATTTCATCGCCGGCCTAGGCAATAGCTCATTCGCAGCAGGCGATTTTGACGGGGGAGTATCGGCGATCGTGGCCGGGCTGGTCGCCACCTTCAGTGACACTGGCGGGTTCCCGTCAAGCGGTGGTACGGACACCGGTCAGGACACTGATACTCCAATAGAGATTCCCGATTTCAACCCACCACCGAGTCTGCCTAATCCTGGCTCGGGTCTCGGTTCACTGAGTCCCATTCTGGGTCTTATGTTGATCGCCGGTGGCTTTTTCGTTTCGAGTGAGTTTCGCAAGAAGAACCTCCTCGTCTCGTCGGCTCGAAAACGTCGCCAAGAAGCCGAGGTCGACACGATTCTCGAAGGTCTCACGCCCTATGGACACGAGCTGGCACTGCGCGACGAACTGTTTGAGCTTCGTCCTGTCGAAGCTCCTAACGCCGAAACGCTACCGGTGGTATCAGCCCTTGAGGCGGTCATGGACGGGCAGGCTGGCGACCACGATGCGTTGGCCGCCGCCTGGTCGGCTGGTCTGCTGGAAGTGCTCCGTGCCGACCGGGTGGCTGCCGAGCGGGAGATGCCGCTCGAACTCGCCATCACCGGTGAGCAGCAACTGTTGGAAGATGCCCTCCAGGCGTCCGTTGCCGAAACGATCGCCACCACCCACGACGATCAGTTCAGTTTGAAGTCCGAAGAACTCAAGCAGTTAGTTGCCTCGCTGCGTCCGTATCGGGTGGCCCACGAGCGAACCAGGACGGCTCGCCGGCTGATTCATCGCGCCGTCACCACGCCGATCGGACCGGTGATTGTCAACGACCTGGGCGAGCGCGTCGTCCAAGCCGGTCCGGTGCTCGTCCCGGGAGCACCCATTCTTGATTCCGTCAACGAGGTGGACTCCGCCTACGTGACCGCAGCCGACAAGGCCACTCGACTGAAGCTGATCCGGGATCGGCTCGATGAGAACGAAGCTCGCCCCGCCGTGTCTGCGGCTCTGGTCGACCTCGAAGACGACGCCGAGGCGGCGCTGGCCCGATACGAGGGAGTCCTCGACACGTTGGAAAAGTCGCAGCTTAAGCAAGACGGTCTTTCTGTCCCAGCGGTAGCTGCGTTCCTCCTGATGAACAATGACTCGGTCGACGAATTCCTGGCTGCCTACGGCGAGGCCAAACGTCTTGGCAATGATGCGGAGATGAGCGTCGAGTTCGCAATGGCTGGACTCCGTACCGAGTCGGAGATTGCCGAGGTTCGAGCGCAAGCCGACTCGCTCAATCTTCCGGTAGCCATCGCTGCCGCGCTGCTGGACAGGGGGGATCGCGCCATCGCAGCGTTCCACGAACTCACAGATGGCCTCGCCGCCCAGGGTCTTGATACGGATACTCGCAAGACCGTCGCAGCGCTTCTCGCCATCTCACTCGAGTCGAGCGTTGCGTTGCGCAAATGGACCGAGGCCCGTGAGGCGCTCGCCAAACTTGGTCTGGCCGGGGCGTACGCCGATGTGGCAGCCGCCTTCGGTGCGTCGGACCCCCGCGGTCCACGCGCCTTCGCAGTTGCCTACGCCGCCCAGCGTCAAGCCCTGGCCCGGGGCGGCATCGAAGACGCAGATCGGTATGCACCTGAGCTAGCCCACAGTGGCACCCGCCGAGGTCGCGATAGTTGGACCGGGGACGTCATTCCCGGATCTTTGCGAAGCTTTGATCCGTTCACACTTTTGTATTACCGGTGGATCATCACCGGTGGCACCGGCCATGGACACGGTTGGGAACCGATCTATCAGGACCGTTCCTGGTCGCAGGACACCAATTCGTGGTTCGGTGGTTTTGGTGGTGGTGGGGGATTCGGAGGAGGAGGAAGCTCATCGGGGTCGTCCTCCTGGGGATCTTCCTGGGGCGGTTCGTCCGGCGGATTCGGTGGTTTTGGTGGAGGCGGAGGCTTCGGGGGCGGCGGCGGTGGCGGAGGCGGTTCGAGCGGTTGGTAGCCGTGGACGCCGCGCACAAGCGCTTGCGATGGTTGACAGTCGCGGTTTCGATCGTGCTACTTGGTGCCTGTTCGACGAGTGAACTTGCCCCGGTTCCCAGCACTCCTTCGCCCCCGGGCCCACCGACGGTCGCGCCCGCTGAAAAGTCGACAACCACCAGTACCGTTCCCTCCTCGGTTACGACGATGGAACCCTTGGCGCCGTTGACCGGGCTGGCACTCGAATGGATCGACGTCGACCTTGGCTTCCCGATCCTGGTCTTCTCGTCGGGATCTCAGACCTATGTGGCCGACAAGTCCGGGCTGGTCGTCTCGATGGATACCGGCGAGATTGTTTTGGATATTCGCGAGAAAGTGCTCGATGGCGGCGAACGAGGTCTGCTGGGGGCTGCGTTTCATCCGTCCTATGCCGACGGAAGTTTGCTGATCGTCCACTATTCGGACCTGGTCGGCAATACGCAGGTCTCGAGTTTTGCAGTCTCCGAAAACGTCGCCGATCCGCAGACTGAGCGGACCATTCTGGCGATCGAGCAACCCGCCGGAAACCACAACGGAGGCATGGTTCAGTTCGATTCAGCCGGTCACCTCTACGTGGGTCTTGGGGACGGAGGCGGGAGTGGCGACCGGTACGGGAACGGCCAGAATCTCAGCTCGCTATTGGGTTCGATCGTGCGCCTGGAGGTTTCCGATCAGGCGGGCTATTCGATACCTCCCGACAATCCGTTTGTCGGCCGGGCCGACGTGGCACCCGAAATCTGGCTGTGGGGGCTCCGGAATCCTTGGCGCTTCTGGATCGATGAAGTCACCGATTCGGTATTCATTGGAGATGTTGGTCAAAACCAATATGAAGAAGTAAGCATCGTGTCGATGGCCGATGCGGGAGCAAATCTGGGTTGGCCGATCACCGAAGGCTTACATTGCTTCAGTCCGTCGTCGGGATGTGACAGCTCTGGGCTGACCCTGCCGGTCGTGGAGGTCTCACATGCCGACGCCGGTTCGTGTTCGATCACCGGCGGGATCGTCTACCGGGGCACGGCCATCCCAGAGTTGGCCGGCACCTATTTCTTTTCCGACTACTGCGGAGGCTATCTGCGGGGCTTTGACCTGACGAACCCCGATCGGGTGACTGACTACACATCTCAACTTGGCGGGCCGGTTGGGCAAGTGTCGTCGTTTGGGCAAGGTGCCGACGGGGAGCTCTATCTGGCAACTTCGCAGGGGGTCTATCGCCTCGTTCCGGAGCGCTAGCCGCCGGCCACGGGTTCAGACGGTCCGCATCGGCCACCTGTGCCCTTGAAACCCGAATCTGTCACACCGGAACGTTACGATCGGCGCCATGCTGTACGTAGAGAACTGGGCACCCGAATATGGAGCACCGATCGAACACGATCCGGCGCTCGCGCCGAGCGAGTCGATTATCGACGTCAGCATCGAAACCGCCACCTGGGAACCGCGCCGACCTGACGCGTCGGCTGCTGACTCGATAGAGGCGATGTGTTTTGTCGACGGTGTGCGGAGAGTCGACGCCCGCCTCACGCTTGACGAGCCGGAAGGTCCCATTTCGGGACTGTGCGGATCGCTGGGCGTCGGGGCGACCCATTGGGATCGCACGATACCGAGGGCGACCTTCGGCAATGTGTTGATCGAGCGACTGGCGGTAGTCGGGTCGGGCCGTGTCGTCGAGGTTCCCGCGGCGGGCAACCTGCGGTATGAGCCTGTATCGGTCGCCGGCGAGGATCCCGCCGAACTGATTCGCTACTTCCATGGCCGGATGCGCAAGGCGGAAGCAGAACTGTCATCGCAGCTGGCCGCCGAAGGCCATCTCGTCATTGCTGATGGACCGGTTTACGAAACCAAGCCCCAGACGGTCATCGGGTTTATCAAAACCCACCGCGTGAACTATCTCCCGTTGGAGGAGACCGAAACCGTTCGGCAACTGACGGCCGGAACCCGGACGCCGCTTTTTCTCATGGATGGCGTTATGTTCCAAAAGTACTCTTGGTACTTGAAACTGGCCGACATTCCGGGCGGTCACACCTGGTCGGGCGTCGTCAGGTGCGAAGTGGCTGCCTCGCTTGGGATTGAACAGGCGACTTTCTACGCCGACGTCGCTGCCCTGCTGTTGCCCCAGACCGCCCCGCCGTTGCACGTAGACCCGCGGGCACCTCAGAACCTGGTACCGATCGGTGCCTTGGAACGGGAGCTGCGCCGCAACTTGGGAGACCCGGGATTGGTCTATCGTGCCCTCCGGGAGAGTATTGGTCAGTCGACAAACGGAGCTGCATGAGCGTCGGGCGGGTTGTTGGAACCGAAAAGACATCAACTCAGGTGTTTCGCGTCGTCCTCGATGAGGCCGAATACCTGCAACTCGACGACCTCGTGGTAGTTCGTACCCAGGTGCCGCAAGCCGGTGAGATCGCCACATATGGCATCGTGACCGAGTCCGAAGCTGTCTACGAAGGCGCTTCCTACGAATCAGATACGTTCCGTATCGCCGAACACGGGATCCTGCCGGCCCAGAAGGTACGGTCCGCTCAGATTCAGGTCACCCGGGTTGATCCTGAGGTGTGGGTATCGCCCGACCCCGGCGAGCTCGTCGAGCGAGCAAGTGGCGAAGCGAGAGACAAGGCACTGTACGCCGACGAGATGGGTCGCCCGCTCCCGGTTGGCATTGGCCGTGACAATCAACCGCTCTATGTGGATCTTGACTTCTTTGACGGCCGCAAGGGCGGGCACATGTCGATTTCCGGGATCTCGGGCGTAGCCACCAAAACCTCGTTTGCCCTGTTTTTTCTTCGCATGCTGACCGGTCGCCGCGACATTGTCGGTGAGTCGGGCGTCAACATGCGGGTCCTGGTCTTCAACGTCAAAGGCGAAGATTTGCTATGGCTCGACAAGCCGAACGCGCTTTTTGATGACGAAGCCCGCCAGAAATGGGAAGCACTGGGCGTTGAACCAACCCCGTTCCCTTCGGTGGCTTTCTGGGCGCCACCCAGGAGGAAATCCGGAGATGTCCTCCTGCCCGATGTGGCGGGTCGCCAGGAAGGTGTGCAGCCGTTTGCTTGGACCCCGCGTGAATTTATCGACGAGGGTCTCCTGCGATTTCTATTCACCGACGCCGGGGATAGCCGTAATCAACTCTCCTTCGTTGAGGAGCGAGTGCGGTCTCAGCTCCAGCGGTGGGCGGTCGATATCGTGGGGCGGCCAGGAGCAGTCGTCATTCGCCAACCGCCGATCGGAGGATGGAAACGCGGCGCCGAAGTGAAACTCGAGCCAGGGGAGCGAGTCATCGAAGATCTGCCCAGTCTGGTCGCCGCGTTGGAGGAATACCTTGACCCGCCCGATGGGGAGGAACCCGACCGGGCCTGGTCTGGTCGGGTACAGGGCGGTACGGTCTCGGCGTTCATGCGGCGTTTGTATGCGGCTCAGTCGCGTCTCGGTGAACTGATTCGGGCGGGGGACTCGAACCGGATCGATCGAGGCAAGGCCCAGGTCACGGTCGTGGCGATCCAGTCGTTGCATGACCTTGCCCAGCGGTTCGTCGTCGGTGCGCTGCTTCAGGAAACCTTCGCCGAAAAGGAACAGACCGGCCAGCGACTTCCGCTGTCGGTCGTGGTGCTCGATGAGCTCAACAAGTATGCGCCCCGCGAAGGCAACTCTCCGCTTAAGGATATGCTCATCGACATCGCCCAGCGTGGGCGATCCCTCGGAGTCCTGCTCGTCGGTGCCCAACAGACAGCTTCTCGTATTGCTCAGGAGGTCATGGAGAACGCGGCGATCCGGGTGGCCGGCCGTTTGGATGCCGCAGAAGCCGAGCGATCCGAATATGGCTGGATGCTTCCTTCGACCCGGGCGAGAGCTCGTCTGCTCAAGCCCGGCACCATGGTGATTTCCCAACCGGCGATACCGGTGCCACTGGTCGTCAACTTTCCATTCCCGCCCTGGGCGACTCGCCGCGAGGAAGTGAGCGAGGACGTCGATCCTTTCTCGGGTCTGTAGCTGGTGAAGATCCTGCATACCTCCGACTGGCACGTCGGCAAGAAACTGGGTCGGTACGACCGCATGGACGAATACCATGAGGTTCTTGACGAAGTTGTCCAGATCTCGGAATCCGAAGACGTGGATCTGGTGGTCGTATCTGGTGACCTCTTCGATCGGGCCGCACCACCGATGGAAGCGTTGTCGCTCGTCGTGGAAACCCTGACGGCTCTCTCAGCCGACGGGACCCGACCCGTGGTGGCGGTCGCCGGTAACCACGATTCGGCTGCATTGTTCGAAGTCCTCGATCCGCTGATGGCGCCGCGCGGGGTTCGATTGGTTGGCGACGTCAAACGACCCGAGGAGGGCGGGGTCTTGACGGTCGCCACTCGAAATGGTGAAGCGGCGATTGGTTGCTTTCCTTTCTTGCGCGAAGGTCGGGTGGTCGACTTCATGGAAGAAATGGGCACGTGGTACGGGTCCTATGCGGACCGGGTTCGACAGATCACCACCGCCTACGCGGCCCGGGCGTCGGAGCTGGCAGGACCCGATGGGGTAGCGCTGTTGGCCGCACACTTCATGGTGACTGGTGCCAAAGTCGGCGGGCATGGCCGCCCCAGGGGCGAACGGGCGCTACACATGGGCGAGGCCTACTCGGCGACTTCCCAAGCTGTGCCGACCTCCTTGAGTTACGTGGCGATGGGCCATATCCATGCTCCCCAGCCCGTGCCCGGTGCCCAGGTGCCGGCCGAGTACGCCGGATCGCTGTTGGAGCTGGATTTCGGTGAGGCTGGCGAACAGAAACGAGTCGTGATCGTGGAAGCGTCCGCCGGTCTGCCGGCCTCGACGAGATCGGTTGATTTGTCAGGTGGTCGTCGACTCATCCGAGCAACGGGCCGCTGGGAAGACCTAGCCGAACGTATCGATCTGGTTGATGCCTTTGTTGATCTCACCGTCGAAACCGACGGACCGGATCCGGGATTGGCCGATCGAGCGCGCCAGCATTTTCCGTTCCTCGTAAAAGTATCGGCCAGCTATGCACGCGCCGAGGTCGACCGGCCCTCTCGTGCCGGGCTGGCATGGGATGAGCTGTATCGGGATTACGTGATCGAACGCACCGGGTCCGAACCGCGCGACGAACTGTTGGGCGCTTTCCGCACGGTCCTCGACGAAGCCGGACGCCAGGAGTGAGACCGGTTACCTTGCGCCTCGACGGGTTCCGGTCATACGCCAGCGAAATCGAGATCGACTGGACCGGCCGCAACCTCGTGGGAATTGTCGGTCCGATCGGGTCCGGAAAATCCTCGATCCTTGACGCGATCTGCCTGTCGCTCTACGGAAAAACACCGACCGAGAAGGCGAATCAGAAGTCGCTCATTCATCAACGGGCGGACGTTGGCAAAGTCGAGTTCGTCTTCGACGTCGAAGGCGAGCGGTGGAAATCGGTTCGAGCGTTGCGCCGAACCGGACAGAGCGCTCACGCTTTGTACCGGATCGACCCGGATGATCCGGCCGGAGAACCGCTCGAGACTGTGCTTCAGAAAGGGCCTGTCGACGACCGGATCGAGGAGATTCTCGGGGTCGACTTTGACGGTTTCAACCGGTCGGTCATGCTGGCGCAAGGTCGTTTCTCGGATTTCCTCAAGGCAACGAGCACCGAGCGCGACAAGGTTCTGAAGGGCGTATTCGGCCTGGACAAGGTCGACGTCATGGAGTCCGTAGCCAAACGAATTCGCGACGAGGCGAAACGGGACCTCGAAGAGTTCGGTCGCCGCAAGGCCGATTTGGACAATGTGAAAGCCCTTGCAGTACGGGCTGGCGAAGTTCTCGTCACATCGACCGAACGCCTCAACGCGCTGGCGGAACGTGAACCGATCATCGAATCGGCCGAAACCATCCGCAAGGCTGCTCAGGCCGAGATCGACTCGGCCGGCAAACAGACCGCGTCGTTGATGGAGCTGGCCGAGCGGATGCCCGACAGCGACGAAAGTCAGAAGATCCTCAAGGATCATGGGGCGAAGATTTCCGAGTTGGTCGCCGCCAAGGCGCGGGTTCGAGAGGTTGGCGCGGCGATCAACGCGGTTCGTCAAGAGCGGCTTGAGGTTCTCGAATCGGTCGGGGGCGAATCTGAGCTTGCCATGGCTCGCCAGCAGGTGGCCCGGTTGGCCGACGCACGGACCGGTGCCGAACGTGAATCGCTGAGGTCCGCCGACGCAGTCGCCAAGGTCGAAGCAGCAGGCGCGCTCGTCAAGAAGACCGTCAAAGAGGCCGAGAAGCTCGTCGCCCAAGCGACCGCCCTGGTGGAGAAGTCAACCGCCGCGGCCGCTTCGCTGCAGGCCGCCGAAGATGCTCTCCACGGGGCTCGCCACGCCGAGATGGCTGCGACGTTGCGGGCGGGACTCGTTGTCGACGACAACTGTCCGGTGTGTGCCCAACCGGTCGCCGCAGTGCCAGCGCCGAGCAAGGCAGGAACGGCGCTGGCGAAGCTTGAAAAAGCCAGGGACAAAGCAAGAAGCGAGCTAGCGGAAGTTACGGCAGCCGAGAAAGCTGCCCTCGCCGCGTCGGCCGCCGCGACCGAAGGCGTGAACAGTGCCGAAAAATCTTTGGCCGATATTGTCGTGGTGGCCGCTGAAGCCAAGCAAGCCTCCGAAACGGCCTCTGGCCTGGTGGAGGAGATCGACAAGACGCTGATCGCAATCCTCGGCAAGAAGCCGGTTGAGCGACTAGCCGAAATCGAGGAACGCCTTTCGGGGGTTGACGTCCGGTTGCAGAGCCTCGAGACCGACAAGAAGGAAGCGGATGCGGCAGTCGAGATTGGGCAAAAACAGGTGGACGAGGCCGAAGCGGCGCTCAGGAACCTGACGTTGACGGTGTCGAGGCTGGCGTCCCAGCTGGCGGTGCAGCACGAGGATTTGCTGGAAGCGACCGACACCGAGCAACTTTTGGCTTCGGTCCGAGAAGTCTGGGTGGAAAAACAGAAGCAGGCGTTGGACACCCGGGAAG
This sequence comes from Acidimicrobiia bacterium, assembly GCA_029881355.1. Taxonomy (GTDB): domain Bacteria; phylum Actinomycetota; class Acidimicrobiia; order Spongiisociales; family JAENVV01; genus JAENVV01. The sequence continues at coordinate 22,319 of JAOUMT010000029.1, forward strand.
CGGCTGTGGCCCGCCTTGCCGAAGCCACCCAGCTTCGAGCTGAGGCCATGGAAGCCGTCGGCTTCTCGCCAGACGACGACTTCGGTAAGGCCCTGTCGAATGCGGTCGCGGCAGTGGCGGCAGCCCAGCGCGAAGTCGATGTGCGCAATGAACGCCTCGCCCAAGCGGCCGATCTCGATGAGCAGATCATTGCCAGGCAGACGGTCGCCGACTTATACGATGATCTCGCCAAGGATCTTCGCCCGGCGGCATTCCTCGGTTATCTCCTCGAAGAGGAGCGAGCCGAACTGGGCCGGGTGTCGTCGGAGCAATTTGAACAGCTTTCCGGCGGCCGTTACCGCTTCTCTGACGACGGTGATTTCAACATCCTCGATCTAAACGCCGCCGAACAGGTGCGGAAGTCTTCGACGCTTTCGGGAGGAGAAACCTTTCTTGCGT
>JAOUMT010000178.1 GCA_029881355.1 Acidimicrobiia bacterium
ACATTTTTCATAAACGGCAGCCATCCGGCGGATCAAGCAGGTTGGGCGGTTCGCCTTCAAGCGGGGCGAGTTTGCGGCGGGGTCCGGTAATCGACGGCGTCGATGACAAGAGCAAGAAGGCATACGGGTGCTTCGGGTTATGAAAAATGTCGATCGTTGGTCCGGTTTCGACCATCTTGCCGGCGTACATGACCCCCATGCGGTCGGTAACCTCGGCGATGACGGCAATGTCATGTGAGATATACAGGATGCTCATGCCCAGTTCACGCTGGATCTTCTTGAGCTCATTGAGAATCTGGTCCTGGACGATGACGTCGAGCGCGGTAGTTGGCTCATCAGCAATGATGATCTGCGGATCACAGGAGAGGGCCATGGCAATAACCGCCCTCTGTCGCATTCCGCCGGAGAACTCGTGGGGATAACGATCCATCATCTTAGGATCGAGTCCAACCATTTCGAACAACTGGCCAATTCTCTCGCGGCTCTCTGAATGCGATAATTGCGGCTTGATGTGCAGGTCCATGGCCTCTTTGATTTGCGCGCCGACCTTGTGAACTGGATTCCAAGCATTCATGGCGCCCTGGAATACCATCGAGATGTCATTCCACCGGTGCGTGCGCATCTCCGACGGCGAAAGCAACAGCAAGTCCTCGCCGTTGAGCACGATCTCTCCGCCTTTGAAGGTGGCATTTTCTGCCTGCAGCTGAAGTAGGGCCATCGCCATCGAGGTCTTGCCACACCCGGATTCACCGACCAGGCCAAACGACTCACCGGCTTTCAACGAGAACGAAACATCCTCGATAGCCGAGACGTCACCTTGCTCGGTGCGGTAGTGCATCACTACGTTTCGTACGTCCAGAATCGGGGCGTCGTTCAACAAATCTCGTGTATCGGTCAACTACATGCCTTCCTAGCGATTCCGCAGACGCGGATTGATGATCTCGTCCATGCCCCGACCGGCCAGATAAAAGGCCCCGGCCAACAAGGTGACGGCCAACCCGGCCGGAACGATGAGCCACCAGGTCGATGGATTCAACAAGTATCCGGCTGATTGCGTTTTGTTGATCATCAGGCCCCAGCTCATATCAATGTTGAGTAGGCCCAGGAAGGACAGCACTGCTTCAGACGAGATGGCTCCGGTTACGGAGAACATGACGTACAAGAACGACAGGGGCATGACATTGGGGATCAGGTGAGCGGTGACAATCCTCCAGTTGTTACCGCCGGCGACCCGGGCCGCGTCGATGAACGGTTTCACCTTGACGGCAAGCGCCTGAGATTTCAGCACGATCGCCGTTCCGCCAAACCCACCGAGCAATCCAAGAAAGATGGCTAGATGCCACAGTTTGAAGCGGCCAAAGCTGCTGGCGACGATCAAAACGGCCAGGATTGGCAACATCAGGAGGAGGTCGGCGAACCGCATAAAGAACGAGTCGACCCATCCGCCAAAATACGCGGCTACCGAACCCACGGTCGTAGCAATGAAGACCGTTACCGCAGCAGCCAGGAGGCCGAGCCCAAAGGCAGCCCGCGCCCCGAACATCAGCTGCGAGAGGATGTCCGAACCGTTTGGATCAGTGCCGAGCAGATGGTTCCGGTCGGGCGGCCAGGGGTGCTTCAGTTCCCGCTGAATCACGTCGCCGACCTCGACGTTACGACCTTCGGCGATCAACCGTCGGCGGTCGATCTGGGTATTCGGATCAACTACGTCGTCCACGTTGGCGACGACCGTCATCTCGACGATACGTTCACGGGTGTCGTTGCCGGTACGAACGTCATAGACCCGCTTGTCCCACACTCCGGTGGCAAACAGGATGGGCTGGGCGATTCCGAGCAGAGCGAACATGATGATGATTACCAGGCCGACCACACCGACCTTATTGCGCTTGAAGAGCTTCCAGTTCGCCTTGAAGCTCTTGCGCATGAGCCTGAGCCGAATACGCCAGAGTGGTTCGTGCTGGAGGAGTAACTCAACATCGCCAGGAATCTCGAACTCTTCGGGAGCTTGCAGTGTGTCCATGGCGTTACCCCTGACTCGTGACTCGGATGCGGGGATCGAGCACCCCGTAAAGAACATCGGCGGCGAAATGTCCTAACAACGCCAGGATGCCCGTGAAAGAGAACGCTGCCAGGGCGACGGGAATGTCCTCGGCGATGACGGAGGCCAGCAGCAGCTGACCCATCCCTGGCCAACCAAATATCGACTCGGTGATGATCCCACCGTCAATAACCGTGGCGACGGCGAGAACCAGCGAGGTGGAAACCGGCAACAAAGCCGTGCGGGCGGCATGCCGGTCGCGCACCATTGCTTCGGTCAGGCCCTTGGCACGGGCCGTGAGGACAAAATCCTCCTTCATCGTCTCGAGCATCGAGGTGCGGGTGATAAGCATGACTCCGGCGAACCCGACCATCGTAAGAACGCTGACCGGCAGAACCAGATGGATCGCAATGTCCTTCGCATAGACCAGATATTCGCTCGTCAGCCAATAGGCGAAAAAGGCACCAACGCCGACAATCCAGGCTCCGATTTTGACCATTCGGCGCTGGGACGGGCGGTCCAAACGGGCGGCTGCCCAGACCGTTACTCCGACGAAGGCCGTTACCAGCAGCAAGGAAGTAAACATCATCACCATCATGCGGTTGGCCGACAGGGGGGCGTCTCTCCATATCGACTCAACAATGAACCCGTTCGTCGGCACCCAGCCGAGTTTGACCGCAAACAAGAGAATCATCATCAGGCCAAACCACGGATAGAACACGGTGAACAGCGAGACGCCGGCGATGGTGATCACCATTTCGCCGCGTTTGTTGCGCCGCCAGGCAAGGTACTTGCCGGCCTGGAACCCAACGAGATACTGGAAAAGCAGCGCTACGGAGAACAACATCACGGTCCTCGGCAAGCGCTCGGCAATCAAACTGCTGACCGGCTGTGGGTAGCGAGACCAGCTCACCCCGAGATCCCCGGTGAAGAAGTTCTGGGTATAGATCCAGAACTGCTCGAGCGGTGGCTTGTCGAGGCCGCGGCGTTCGAGGGCTTGCGTGATCGCCTCGGGGGGAAGGTTCGGATTCAGCCGCAGCTGCTGCTCGATGCTGTTTCCGGGGATCGCCTGGAGGGCGATCCACGACAGTGCGAAGAACACCAAAAAAAGCAGGACCATCTGAATGAACCGCTTCAGAACGTATCGACCCACCGGAGATCCTTTCGAGATGGCCTGCGCATGATACCCGCTGAGTCCTAAGCCTGCTAGCCGCACAGCCGTACGCTCATCTAGCCGACAATTGCCGGAACGGACGACCTTAGAGAGTCACCTGAGAAACTCGCCCCGGGACATGCAACTGGGGAGGGCCGAAGCCCTCCCCAGTCGTTTCAATCGTTATCTACGCAAAATTACTGCGAAGACTGGACCGACACTTGCGAACCATTCCATTGCTGGATACCACCCAAGCCCGTGGTGAACGGGAAGGACAGGTTGTTGCGGAACGCCTCAAGAACTGGCGTCGTGAAGAGCACCACGTACGGTACTTCTTCAGCGATGATCTCTTCCATCTGGAAAACCAGTTGCTGAGCATCAGCCAGGTCGGTGGCGGACTTGAACTCGGCCGCCAGAGCGTCGAATTCAGCGTTGTTGAACCCTGGGGTGTTGAAACCACCCTCAGCCGAGTCCTGCGAGGACTCGAAGAAATCAACCACATAGTCCGGGAATACACCAGTACCCCAACCGAGGATGTACATGTCCCAGTCCACAGGACCGAACACCTTCTCGACGATGACGTTGAAGCCAGTTGGCTCGGCAGACAACGGAATACCGAGGTCCTGAGCCCAGTCTTCAATGAACAACGAGTAGGTCGCACGGAGCGGGTCGTAACCAGGTCCAGGAGCCAGCACGGTCAAGTCGCCGATGGATTCACCGTTCAACTTGAGGCCTTCACCCTTCGGGATCACGTCCAGGTTGTCAGCGTTCCACTCGGGCTCGACGTCCCATGTCCAACCAGCATCCTTGAGGATCTGGATGGCCTGGGCGACGCGCTCTTCCTGGCTCAAACCAGCACAGATCGCCTCGATATCCGGATTGTGCCAGTAGGCGTTGGCGGGAGGCACGGTCGTATCGAGCGAAATGGCGACGCCCTGGAGGACGTTGTTCGCCATGAACTCTTTATCGATCATGCAAGCCATGGCCTGACGGAATCCGGTGTCGGACATCGGGAACTTGCGTGTGTTGAACGAGAGGTAACGGAAACCCGAGTTCGGGTTCGTGATGACCTCAAGGTCAGACTCAGCAAGAATACGATCCAGGAATCCACGCTGCACACCAAGCGGCGTCAACCAGAAGTCGACTTCGCCTTCGGTGAGCGCCAACACGGCCTGGTCCTGCCCACCGGTGACGGTGAACACAACTTCGCTGGCGTATGGGCCGGCAACATCGTCGGAAACAACTTCACCCTCAGGCGTGCCACCGTATGTTTCCGTGGCACCATCAGGGCTCGTGTATTCGACCGCGCCGTTTTCGTAAACCACCGTACGGGCACCTGTGTCGTAATACGGGGCGGCACTCAAACGAGCGAACGCACCCTCTTCACGGGTTGTGTACGTGAATCCACCGGCCGAGGGAGCACCCTCGCCAGATGCGGCTTCGAAGGTCTCAGCATCGCCGGCAGACGCAGCAATCGGTCCCCAGAAGTGCTCGGGCAGGACAGAGAACTGTGCCGCACCGTACTGCCAGAGCGGCAGTCCAGGAGGACCGTTGAAGGTGTAGACAACCGTGTAATCGTCGGCGGCTTCAACCGACAAGAGGCCAACGGCCGACTCATCAACATCAGCGGTCTCGGGATCGTCCTCGGAAGCCAAAGGAATCGAGCCGAGCCAGTTACCGCCCAGACCGAGGTCCTTGACCGTGTTGAACGTGAACGCAACGTCGTTGGCATCGATGGCTTCGCCATCGCTCCACGTCAGGTTCTCACGCAACGGAACCGAGATGACCCAGTTGTCACCGTCGGCAGCGCCGACTGGCGGTACTGCGTCAACAGCCAAAGATGGTGCCAACGTGAAGTTGGGAGCCACCTGGGTGTACACGGCCGCAGCCTGTCCACCGAGCAAGTATCCGTTGTACACGGAGTTGTCAGTGTCCAGGTACGTCCAGAAGTTGTCCGTGGTGAAGTCTTCGATCACCGCGATCTTGTATTCAAACCCGTCAACCGATGGCGGAGTCGTTGTCTCTGTCCCCTCCGTTGTATCAGGGGTGTCAGTTCCACTAGTCGTATCTGTTACATCCGGGGCTGCCGTTGTTTCGGCAGTCGTACCACCGCAAGCCGCGGCAATCATGGCAAGTACCGCCAGGAGTGCTACGAATCGCCATGGAAACTTCGATGAGGATCTCACCGTCATGTCCTCCAATATTTCGTCAATCTTGCGCACGTCTCCCGCAGAAGCGAAAGACGCCTGCCTGCCTCACAATGGTTTGATCGCAGCCCACAGCCACAATCAGCCCATCGTGGGGAAGGTACGCACACACGCGAACGCGTGCGCAAAAACAGAATACAGACTTTGTTGCCAACTCTGCAACCGGAGCGACCACTTATCGTGCGAATCGGCCGATCCACCGGCCAGCTAGTCTGGCTCCGAACGGGCTGTGGCGCAGCTTGGTAGCGCGCTTGTCTGGGGGACAAGAGGTCGCGGGTTCAAATCCCGCCAGCCCGACCACTCACAAACGCCTATGGCGCCTCGATGTCGAAGTCGTCTGTCGGCGTTCGGTGTCGCCGCGGCATGCTAGAACCGGTTCCCTAGCCAGTCGATGAGCCATCCGAACATCTGCACCAGGCGCCACCCGATATACAAAGCTGCCAGTACGACCATCACTTTGAAGTGCCACGGAACGGGCTCCGGTGGCGACCCGTTCGGTTCGGGATCCAGCAATCCGTCTTCGAGACTCACCGCGACCCCTACCGTTCGCGCGCAGCCCGCTTGCGGGCCACCACATGGACAGGCGTACCGGAGAAG
>JAOUMT010000179.1 GCA_029881355.1 Acidimicrobiia bacterium
CACCAGAAACGATCAGACGGTCCCCAGCAAACCTGGCCCAATATGCACCGGGCAGCTTCGCATTCCATCCCCCCACTTCATGTCCCACCAGGCTAGACAGGTCGAAGATCACAGTCTCGCCGTCGAAGTTGGCGCTGGCGAGCAAATCGGTTCCCCTGATCATGCCGTAATGCCAGGACCAGCTTGATCCGAGTAGTTGTGAGATCTCGTTGCCGGTGGTGGCGTCGATCACCCGTATGCCTGACTCCCCACCAACGATGAATCTATCGCCCGAAGGTAGCCACTCGGCGCGAAAGTTGCGATCGCCGACCGTACGGGAGACCTCCTGGCCGTTTGAGAGATCAACGACCGCCACGAATTCTTGATCCGCGACCGCCATCGTCGATTGATTCGGGGACCACGATACGAAACCCGGCGAGAACTCCGTCGGGTACGAAGAGACCACCTCCCAGTTTGTCGGGTCGACGACGTGGAAACCCCATTGCTGACCCTGTTCGCTCTGTTCTGAGTAAAAAGCGTACGCGAGTCGACCGTCTGCGCCGAAGTCGGGAGATCCACTAAGAGCCTCACCCTTGTGAGCGATGGTTCCGTCATCGATGGACCAGACTTCCACGCCAGTTTTGGTGTCGAACGCGACGTACTGCCCATCGGGGCTAAAAACGATGGGCGTGTGTTGCTGTGGGTTAACGGGCGCGGTACTAATTGGGATCGCCTGTCCTCGTACTCGATCCCACAGATCGATGGGCGGCGATGCACCTAGATACGATATTGCGAGAGCGTTGCCGTCTGGACTGAAGGCAACCTCGTAGGCGCCTTCTGCTCTGGCGGGATAGGCCTCGACTTCCTCACCGTCGGAGATGCGCACGACCTTCACTCCGCCCCGCCCGTCAGATGTCGCCAAGAACTCCCCGGTGGAGTCAACGTCGACAAAGTTGCCGCCTGACGTCCGGAAGACGATGTGATCGTCGGCGATCGCCCGATGCACGACTGCCTTGGCTGCTGCTGTCACTGGTTCCCCGGCGGCATCGAAGGAATCGATGGCGTCAAGGGCCAAGAGTAGGCCGAGTTCCGGGTCGAATTCGACCGCCTTTTCTGCTTCCAGAACGATCCGTCGGGCGTCGGCCAAGGATCTACCTTGTCTGGCTTGACTTCCCTGGACCCACGCGGCGACCGCTAACACTGAGGCCACCACGGCTGCGGCGGCGAAACCGGACATGATCATCTTGCGGCGGCGGCGACGTTCGGCCGTATCGCGATCGCGCAGGGCAATCGAAGACTCGAGGAAGCGGTGCTCGCCTTCCGACAGTCGAACGAGTGGATCGGACGCCCATTCCTCGAATTGGGCGAGGCGGCCCCCAGTTGGGAGCAGATCATCGTTCTGTTGTCCCGCCATCCACTCATCGAGGGCGGCAGTGAAGCGACGTTGGATGAGGAGGGCATCGCGCCGTTCGCCGACCCATTCTCGGAACAACGGCCATTCCCTCAACAGCGCTTCGTGGGCGACCTCCACGGTCGGTCCGCGGGTAATGGGATCGCGGTCGAAGGTAAGCAGTCGCGCGGATCCGAACGCATCCAGCACCCCGTCGAGATCGGCTCGGTCGAGTCCAAGCGTCTCGAGTTCCAGCCGTCGAACCCTGCGTCGCACGTCGTCGGCTTCGTCGGACACGGTCACCAAGCGCAGAAACACCTGTTCGGCGACGACCTTTTCTGGCGCGGTCAGCTCGTCGTAGGTTTCTGACGCTCGTCGACCAATCGCCCCGATGACGCCGCCACTGTCCTCGTAGGCTCCCAACCGGATCTGTCCGTCGGTCGATCGGTGAACCAGGTCGGTGAGAACGAACTGCATGAGCGGCAACGCACCCGGCGTCTCCTGAACATCCGAGACAATGCGTGGAGCAAGACCGGGATCGAGTCGGAGCCCTGCACCGAGCGCGGGGCGCTCGATCGCCTGGGTCAGTGCGGCGGCGCTCGGCACACCGACGGCGATCAATGCACTAGATACATGTTCGGCGAGCAGGTCGTCAGAAAGAGGCCGATCGAAGAAATCGGCCCGCATGGTCGTGACAACCCGCAGTCGCGACTTTGGATCGGTGACGGCGACCACCAGGGAATGCGTGAATGCCCGGCGGGTCGCCTCCTCCGCGACGAGGGTGTACAACTCTTCGAACTGGTCGATAACCAGCACCAGGTCAGCATCCAAGCCCTGGAGGAGTCGTTTGACGATTCGCATCAACCCGTGGTCGTCGGCCCGAAGCTCGGCAGCCAAGTCGCCCATCGGCTCCGTCGCCAATTCGCCCAGCACGGTCGCCAGTTCGTCGAAGGGATGCCCGCCAGGAACGGTCGTTGCCGTCAGCCACATTTCGGATCCGCCGATGGCTCCGCGGGCCAGGGCAGGAATGAGTCCGGCACGGACCAGGGAAGACTTGCCTGATCCGGAAGGACCGACCACGGTTACGAGCCGGTGGGTCGCTGTCAGTGTTATCAGTTGGTTGATCTCATCGTCGCGGCCGAAGAAGTCCCTGGCGTCGGTCACGTCGAACGCGGCCAAACCCTTGTAGGGGTTTCGGAGCGACGTCTGGACCGGCGGTGGGGCGAGGGTGATTCTGTCGCCAACGGCTGCCTCGATGCGGGCGAGGAAGTCATCAACGGAAGCTGGTCGAAGCTCGCGCTCATGGGCGATCGACGACTCGAGGACCTCGGCGAGCGGTTCGGACATCTGGCGGAACGAGTCGCTGCATGGCTCGGCTCCGGTGAGAAGTTCAATGGCGACCGAACCAAGCGAATACACGTCGGTGCGAGCGTCGAGGGCTTGACCGTCGCGATCTTCCGGAGCGCGATAAACCTGCGAGCTTGGTAGGACGCCGGCGGCACGTTCTACGGCTCGAATGGCCATGCCGAAGTCGGCGAGATAGGCGTTGCCCTCGCTGTCGAGCAAGATGTTGGCTGGCTTGATGTCGCGGTGGATGACCCCCTGGCGGTGGGCGTAGGCGAGGGCGGATCCAACCTGGCGGAGAATGGGGAGAACCCGTTCGATCGGGAGCGCACCAAACGGAGATCCGGCCAAACTCTTTCCGGCCAGATACGGCATGACCAAATAGGCCCCTTCGTGGTCACGCCAGAAGTCGTAGAGAGAAACGATGTGGGGGTGTTCGAGCTTGGCGACGAGGCGGGCCTCGCCTTCGAAGCGCCGCACGAACTCCGGATGATTGGCGAACTCGGGGCGAACGACCTTCACGGCCACCTCGCGGCCGACCGATGGTTGATAGGCCCGGTATACGATGCCGAACCGTCCCGCCCCAACCCGCTCGCGTATTTCGTAGCCCCGGATCGCATCGCCGAACTGCCGGTTGGTGTCCGGCGATGCCGCGTCGACCCGGAGGGTTGGGAACTGCGACGGCAGTCCATCCGCGACGAGTTGGAAGACTTGCTGGGGGGCACCCAAACCCTTGAAGCGATGTTCGCCAAGATTCAGGACCTGAATGCCGGCCTCGCTGCGAAGCGATTCGTTGGCGGGGGCCGAGAGGACGATCTGGCTACCGTGAGCAGCGGACATGAGACGGGCGACCCGATTCACTGGTGGTCCGAAGAAGTCTCCGCCGCGGGCTTCTACTTCGCCGCGGTCGATGCCGATGCGGACTTTCAACTCGCCAAGTACGCCCCAGTCAAAACCCTGCATCGAGCGCTGGATCTCGACGGCTGCCTGAGCGGCAGCCGGAACGTCGGGGAACACGGCCAGGATGCCATCCCCGGTGTGTTTGAAGATGCGTCCATCTGCCGCCGCGATCGCTTCGGTCAGGAACTCGTCGTGGCGGGCGAGAGCGTCGCGCATTTGCTCGGGCCGGGTTTCCCACATAACCGTGGAACCCTCCAGGTCGGTGAAGAGCAGCGTGACCTCTTGAGTGAGGACGTCCTGGGCGGACGAAAGGCCCGGGTCGTGGGCGAGGATTCTCTCCTCGAGCTTCTGCAGTTCGGGAGACGGGTCGACGCCCAACTCGGTGACGAGGATGTCGCGGGTCTTCTGGTAGGCACGCAAAGCCTCGGCCTGTCGTCCGGCCCGGTACAGCGCCAGCATGTGGCGGGCTCTAAAACCCTCCCTGAGGGGATGCTCGGTCGCCAGCGCTTCGAGTTCGCCGATCACGCTGTCGTGGCGCCCGATCGCCAGATCTGCATCGATGCGAGCCTCAACTGCCTGAAGCCGTAGATCTTCGAGTCTCCTGATCTCCGGATCGAGGCCGGGGACATTGTCCAGGTCACCGTACGGACGACCGTGCCACAACGACAGGGCAACCCGCAACGTCTCGGCGGCTTTGGATGGGTTGGTGGCGATCAGTCCTCGGCCTTCGTCGAGCATGGTTTCGAACTGGACCGAGTCGAGGTCATTGGATTGAAGATCGATCCGGTAAGCAGACCCCACTCGTTCGATGCCGCCACCTATCGCAGCCCGCAAGTGAGAGACATACGAGTGTATTGAACCGGACACGTTGCCGGGTGGCTCGTGGCCCCAGATGCCATCCGTCAGGGAGTCAACCGAAACGGTTTTGCCCTTCGCGGCGAGCAGCATTCCCAGTACCGCCCGTTGCTTGGGCCCACCTAGTCCGACTGCGGTCCCACCGGACTCGGCAACGAGAGGGCCGAGAACCCGGAACCTCATGTTCGAACCATACGCCGTCACGTCTCTGGTTGGACTCACAACCGACATTTCCCGCTCCTCGCAGAGTCTCCAAGATCTTGGATGAACCGTACGAAGCCGGACTTGAGAAAAACTTGAAGCTTCCGTGGCTTGGGTGAGCCCCGGCCGAATCGTATAGGATGCAAGATCGCAGAGATCCGGTCATCGGGCGGAGACGATTCCATGGGCAGAACATCCGAGGCGATTGGGTATGTTGGGCTCGGTGTGATGGGTTCGGCCATGACCTCACACCTCCTGGAAGCCGGCCGGAAAGTCCACGGATTCGATGTCGACCCGGCTCGAATGGAGGCTTTTGCGGGCAAAGGAGGCATCGCCGAATCATCCGCCGGAGATGTCGCCCGAGCAAGCGGGATCGTGGTGTTTTCGCTTCCCACGGTTCCGATCCTTGAGTCGGTCGCCGCCGAAGTGGCCGCCGCAGCTCACGACAATCTCCTCTGCGTCGAGACCGGGACCTTCCCGCTCGACGCCAAACAGTCCGCCTTTGAAGTCCTGGCAGCTGCGGGGGTCGAACTCATGGATGTGCCACTGTCGGGTACCGGTCTGCAAGCGGCCGATGCAACGCTCGTGGTGTTCGCCTCCGGGTCGCCAACCGGGTTCGAGCGTGCCAAACCGATCTTTGATGTCATCGGTCGATCCACTCACTACCTGGGCGCGTTCGGGAATGGTTCGATCATGAAGTACATCGCCAATCTCTTGGTCACGATCCACAATCTGTCGACTGCCGAAGCCCACGCCCTCGGGATGGCCGCCGGGATGGATCCGGCTTTGGTGCAGACGGTCATGTCCGACGGGGTCGGCGCATCGAAGATATTCGACATACGTGGTCCGATGATGGTCGCCGACCATTACGAACCGCCCGCTGCTCGTCTCGACATCATCCTTAAGGACGCCACGATCATCAAAGCGTTTGCCGAGTCGAAGGGTGTCGTCACTCCATTACTCGACGCGTCGCTTGACGTATATCGGAAATCAAGTGAGGAAGGACTGGGGGATCTCGACGCGGCCGCGCTGTGTAGGTTCCTCGAAAGGCGTTCCGGTATCTACCGATGATCGGTGAGTCGCTGCGGCGTTTCGAAGATCCCCGCCTGATCCAGGGACAGGGCCAGTATGTCGGCGATCTCGGCCCCGACGATGCTGCTCATGCGGTGTTCGTAAGATCCCCCGAGGCTCACGCCCGGATTCTTGCCGTCGACGCCGAAGAGGCCCGGTCGATGCCCGGAGTACTCGGCGTATTCGCCGGGACCGACCTTGGATTTGCTGCGCCGATGCCCAATCTGTTCCCCTCACCATTGTTGA
>JAOUMT010000180.1 GCA_029881355.1 Acidimicrobiia bacterium
TACCTGGTCGCCAGGAGCGAACCGCTCGGCGCCGAGATTCTGTACGACGACGGTCAGCTCGCCAGCCGCGTCGGTCTGGACCAAATAGTGTGTGCTCACTCCGATGAACGACGAGTCTGTGACCGCGCCGTTGAGTTGGTTGGCGTGACCGGGGTCCGAGTCCGTGTGAGTTAAGTGAATCTTCTCGGGCCGCACTCCAACGTGTATCGACCCGGTAACGCCACCGAGCTTGTCCGCACCGACATAGAACGTATGGCCGCCGGCAACCGTCACGCCATCAGTACCTGAGACCTGACCTTCCATAAGGTTGGACGCACCCAGGAATCCCGCGACGAATCGGGTACGGGGATCGTCGTAGATTTCGACCGGCTCCCCCATTCGCTCGATTCGTCCGTCGCGCATCACCGCGATCGAATCAGCCATCGTCATGGCCTCTTCCTGGTCGTGGGTTACGTGCACGAACGTGATGCCGACTTCCTGCTGGATCCGCTTGAGCTCAAGCTGCATCTCCTTGCGCAGTTTGAGGTCGAGTGCCCCGAGAGGCTCATCGAGCAGGAGCAGCCGGGGATGGTTCACGAGTGCCCTGGCCAAAGCCACCCGCTGGCGTTGACCACCAGATAGCTGACGGGGCTTGCGTTTGGCAGTCTCGGCTAGGTGGACGAGATCGAGCATCTCGTTGACTCGCCGATTGACTTCACCCTTCTCCACCCCTTGTCGACGCAACCCGAAAGCCACGTTCTCAAAGATCGAAAGATGGGGGAAGAGAGCGTAACTTTGAAAGACCGTATTGACAGGACGCTGGTACGGCTTGGTACCGGTCACGTCCTCGCCGTGCAGCCGGATCGTGCCGCCGGTTGGCTCTTCAAACCCCCCGATCATCCGCAGCGTGGTGGTCTTGCCGCAACCGGACGGACCGATAATCGCAAAAAAACGATTCTCGTCAATGTCGAGCGTCAGTCCATCGACCGCGACAAAGTCGCCAAAAGCCTTCGTAAGATCGACCAGTTCTACGGCCGGGGAACCACCCCCGGCCGCAGAGTTCGGCCTATCCGTCATACGCCGGTGGCGGTCGCCACGGCCTCGTTGAGTTGGGTCTCTTCCTCTTCGCTCAGCGAACGGAAGATGTACGACTTGGCGAGCGTGGCTTCATCCGGGAAGATCAAGGGCTGGTCGACGAACTCGGGGTCGATATCTTCCATGGCGGTTTGGGCACCCTCGACCGGCGAGACGTACCAGACCCAATAGGCCAGTTCAGCCGCAACCTCGGGCCGGTAGTAGAAGTCCATGAATTTCTCGGCGTTGGCCTTGTTGGCTGCCCCCTTCGGAATCATCATGTTGTCCGTCCAGATCATCGTGCCCTCATCAGGGAACGAGAACTGAATCTGAGGACTGTCTTCCTGGTTGGCGAAGATGTCCCCCGACCACCCGAAGCAAACAGCTAGGTCGCCATTGATGAGTGCGTCGATGTATTCATTCCCGTATACCTGACGGATCTGACCGTCGGAAATCAGTTTGGCGAGGTCGTCGGTAGCAGCCAGCATCTCGTCCAATGATGCCGTGGACGGATCCTTACCTTCGGCCAGCAACAACAGGCCGATAGTGTCCGGATAGCCGGTCAAGACACCGATCTTGCCGGCGTATTTCGGGTCGCGAATCGCCTCAAGGCTGGTAACCGCTCCGCCGGTCTGGTCGACGTCATACGCCAACCCGGTGAATCCCGACTGCCACGGAAGTGTGAAGTCGCGGGTTGGGTCAAAGCTCGGGGAGGCGAGCGCATCGACCAGGTTGGCCATATTCGGGACGTTGGCCTTATCGATTTTTTCGGCAAATCCGAGGCGGAGCATGCGGGCGGCCATGTAGTCAGTGAGCACAACGATATCGAATCCGGTCGGCTGGCCGGCGGCGAGTTGCGCCTGGTACTTGCCGAACCACTCCTCGTTCGAGTTGACGCCCTCCGTATAGGTGACCGAAATGCCCGTTTCGGCTTCGAATTCGTCAATCGTCGACGTTCCGTCCGGTGAATCCTCAGTTGTGTCGATGTAAAGGATCCAGTTGTCAACGAACAGCTCCATCGACGGCGACAACGTCGTACCGGAAAGCCCGGCCGTGGTCGAAGTCGCACCATCGCCACAAGCGGCCAGCACGGCAGGACCTGCCAGGGCAAACATGCCGGCGACACCGAATCGTTTGATGAATTCACGTCTGCCGATCGGGTCCTTCGCCAGTCGAGCCAAAACTGCGTCTCGAGATCCAGTCCGCCGATAGGTCTTTCTGATTTCAGCCATCATTCCTCCATCGCCTTGCGCATGCAGCACATGTCGTTCATCGACAGGTCGCAGGGTAGTCCGTCTCCGCAGGCCTTGCACAGATCAATCGCGAAGTTCATCAGCCACAAACGTTTCGCTTGTTTGCCCCAACGCTGCAAGCCATAATGCCGCGATCAGCTAGGTTCAAGCACGAACCGTTTGTCAATTGCCGGCTATGTTCACGGAGGCGCGCCAATGTCCACCACGAATCGTTCCATCAACCTCGTGACTCTCCTGCCCGGCCCCCAAAGCGCCGCCATTGTTGCCAGGCGCGAACGAGCCATGGCGAATGGCGCTTCGAAACTGACTCAAATCGCCGTCGCGTCCGGCCAGGGCGCGGTCGTTACCGACGTCGACGGCAACCAATTACTCGACTTCGCCGGGGGAATCGGCGTCCTCGCTGCCGGCCATTGTCCACCGTCGGTAGTCGAGGCGGTTCGCTCCCAGGCCGAGAGCCTCCTACATATGTGTGCGATCGTGGCAACCTATGAACCGCTGGTGGCGGTCGCCGAACTCCTCAACGAAATCACGCCCGGGACCTTCGACAAGAAGACCGTTCTTATGAACAGCGGCGCCGAAGCGGTGGAGACCGCCGTGAACGTGGCTCGCTCTGCTACCGGTCGCCAGGCGATTGTGGTTTTCGAAGGGGCCTACCACGGGCGCACCAACCTGACTGCCGCCATGACTTCGAAATACGCCTTATTCAAGAAGGGCTACGCACCGTTCGCCCCGGAGATCTACCGCTTCGACTTCCCCAACGTCTACCGGCGCCCCGAGGAAATGTCCGAAAAAGGGTTCATCGATTGGTCTGTCGCCCGATTGCGCGACCAGTTCATCTCGCGGGTCGACCCAGCCGCTGTGGCGGCGGTTGTGATTGAACCGGTCCAGGGCGAAGGTGGGTTCATCCCGGTTCCGACCGCGTTCATGGAGGCGATTCGGGAACTCTGCGACGAGCACGGGATGGTCATGATCGCCGACGAGATCCAATCCGGGATGGGGCGCACCGGCAAACTTTTCGCCATCGAACATTCTGGGGTTGTCCCGGACATCGTGACTACGGCAAAATCGCTCGGATCTGGCATGCCCATCTCGGCCATCACGGGTCGGGCCGAATTGATGGACGCTCCTCATCCAGGCGGACTTGGCGGTACCTACAGCGGCAACCCTCTCGCTTGTGTCGCCGCCATCGAGTCGATCAAGCTGATCTCCGACGTCGCCTTCTTGGAACACGCGTCGGCCATCGGTGATCATCTGCGTCGGCGACTCGAAGAACTCCAGACCGTGCACCCCGACCTGATCGGCGACGTGCGCGGGCTCGGCCCGATGCTGGTGGCCGAAATCGTCATGGATTCTGAGTCCAAGAAGCCAGACATGGCTTCCACCGCGGCGATCTGCGCCGCAACGCTGGTCCGGGGGTTGATCACCATTCGCGCCGGATTGTATTCGAACTGCGTACGCTTTCTGCCGCCGCTCGGGATAACCCACGAGCAAGTCGACGAGGCGATGGACGTCCTTGAAGAAGCGGTTGCCGAGGTCGCTGCGGCGCGGTGAGCTAGCGGGTTCCCCAGTCGTAGGTCTGCTTGACGAGGCGTAGATAGGTAAAAACCTCAGACGAAGCAACACTCTCGATCTGGCGAATACGGTTCATTACCTTCATGAGGTGTTCGGTCGTTTCACATACCAACTCGATCATCACATCAAACCGACCGGCCGTAATCACCACGTAATCAACCTCGTCGATTTCTGCGATGGCTTCAGCCGCGGTGTCGAGGTCGCCCGAAACGTTGATTCCCATCCACGCCTGTGAACTGAAGCCCAGTGTCGTGGGGTCCGTCACAGCCACGACTTGCATGACGCCTTGCTCGGTCAGGCTGAGCACCCGCTGCCTGGCCGCGGCCGGCGACAAGCCAACGAGTGGACCGAGCCGGGAATAAGGAATCCGCCCATCATCCTGAAGATGGTCAATGATCGCTTTGTCGGTGGGATCCAGATCTATTTGCCCTGGCATGCATCGATGCTTTCGTCAGAAACCCCCACCCTACCGAGCCAACGAGCGATCCGACCGAATATGTGGCCAATAACTGTCGAATCATGCGAATGGCCCGGTCGTAGTCAGCAATACCGCAGTCAGCTGCGTTCCAAGCGGTATACGAGTCTATGCAGACGCCCTCGTCGTAATCGCCCCAAGCAACGCCGACCGACATCTTCTGGACCGATCGACAACGGGCACGCCTTACCATCCTTTACACCGGACGGCCGCCACTTCGAAGGCCCACCCCCACGCAGGAATCTGACGAAGTCCGCGGTGTTGTTCAAGGTCGATAGCGAACCGTCATTCAAATCGGCGGAATCGACGGATCGCACCCAACTGGTACATCCTCTCGACGGTCTGTGGTGATCCGGTTACCACGTTCACGAGCAGGCTGGTGACGTCCCCATTCAACGCGCGGGACCGCATCATCCTTGCGCCATGCGGAAGCGAACTCGCCACTCTTGGATTGCCGGATCAAGCGGGACGCTGGAAACGGCTCCGCTCGGCGCTCAGCGACAACTACGAACTCACAGCCGGTGACCCCGACGTCTCGAGCCACGCGGCGGCACACCTTTCATCGCAACCTTGACGCCCAACTCGCGGCCGGCGTGCTGGTCTTCGTTGCGTGTACTCGACCCGTCGAAAACCCCCGGCTAACGGTGATCGGGTGACCGCATCGCCGCCTAGTCTGCGGGCGTGACTTCTCTGGCTCGGCGACGTGGATAATCCAGAACTTCTGCTCGAAGAGACGACCGAATTGGTGGCGCAATGGTTGCGGACTGCCAAGAACATCGAGACACCAGCGGACCGCGCTTCCACCGGACCACTCCAGGAGCTGATCGAGAACCCGACGGGCGTACCCTTCACGATGCGGTTTATCGATCGGGTCACCCGGCCCGACGACAATCGTGTCTCGGCAACTCAGCTCCGATCTTTGGTCAAGAACAGCCCGCTGCCGCAGTTCCTTTCACCGCTCGACAAACTCCTTCTCAAGCTCGGCGCCGAGGTCGGGCCGTTCCTCCCGGGAATCGTGATGCCCCTGGCCCGCCGGCGGATGCGTCAACTGGTCGGCCACCTGATTGTTGACAGCGAAGAGTCAAAACTCGTCGAGCACCTTAAGGTCCGCCGCGACCAGGGCTTCGCCCAGAACGTCAACCTGCTCGGCGAAGCAGTGCTCGGCAATCGTGAAGCCAAGAGCCGGTTTGAATCGATCCTGGCGCTTATCGCCGACCCCGCCGTCGATTACGTTTCGGTGAAGCTTTCAGCCATCGTGTCTCAGCTGAATCATTGGGATTGGGACGGCAGCCTGAGCCGCATCAAGGCAGCCCTCAGTGACCTTTTGGACCTGGCGAGCGCCACCGCCCCGCCCACCTTCGTCAACTTCGACATGGAGGAATACCTGGATCTCCACCTCACCATGGCGGCGTTTCAACAAGCTCTCAATGATCGCCCGACCGTCGAGGCCGGCATCGTCCTTCAGGCCTACCTCCCGGATTCATTCGACGCCTTAAAGGAACTGGTGCATTGGGCCACGGAACGAAAGGCCTCTGGCGGGGCCGATATCAAAATCCGTCTCGTCAAAGGCGCCAAC
>JAOUMT010000181.1 GCA_029881355.1 Acidimicrobiia bacterium
TTGCGAGCCCTGCACCTTTTTTTTGCATTGTGGAGGCTCCGGTGACCAACTGGTTCACGGACATGGGATTAGATCCGGTAATAGCCAGCAAGAGTATCGCGTCGGTGGTGGTGATCATTCTCGTGGTGCTGGCCCGCTGGCTGGCGTTGCGAGCGATCCACCGGACCCAGGAACCCGAGTTCTCCTATCGTGCCGACAAGGGCCTGGCATATTTCGCGGTCGTCATCGCCGGGCTAGCCCTCACCTGGATCTGGCTTGACGCGTTCAACAATCTTGCAACTTACATCGGCATCGTTTCGGCGGGTATTGCCATCAGCCTTTCCGACCTGCTCAAGAACGTGGTTGGCTGGGCATTCATCCTGATTCGAAGGCCTTTTAAGATCGGAGACCGAATTGAAGTGGGAGGCCAGAAAGGTGATGTCGTCGACGTCCGGCTGTTTCGCTTCACCATGATGGAGGTCGGCGGCCACATGGTCGCCGCCGACCAGTCGACCGGGCGTCTCCTGCACATCCCGAATGGGGTCGTGTTCACTCAGCCGATCGCCAACTACACCGAAGGGTTCGAGTATGTGTGGCATGAGCTCGAAGTGCTGGTGACGTTTGAGTCGGATTGGCGACGGGCCCGCGATATCGTCGAGAAGGCAGTCAAAGACCACGGCATCCGCAGCCTTGAAACGAGTGCCGCCGAGCTACGGAAGACCGCCCGCAAGTACAACATCAAGGTGGGTTCCCTTTCGCCGATCGTCTACATGACCGTGAAGGACTCGGGTGTCCTGCTGACCGGCAGATTCCTGGTGGACCCCCGCAAACGACGGGGAGCCGAAGAGGCGGCGTGGACGGTGATTCTCGATGGTTTTGCAGAAGAGGAACGGGTGGATCTGGCCTATCCGACGTACCGCAACATCGTAAATCTTCCACGTACGAGTGATGAGAACTTTCCGGTCGAGGACGGGTCTTAGTTCCAACGTGAAAGAAGGATCATGACCAAGAACTCCACCCCAAAGGCTCTTAAAGCTCCCAAGGCGCCCAAGAAGAAGGTGTATTCAGGTACCGGGTTGTACTGGGGTTTCCTCGCCGTACTGATCGTGATGGCCGCCCTGGTCATTCTGGCCGCTCAAAACACCGTGGCTGTCCCGTTTAGTTTCCTCGTGTGGGATCTTGAGTATCCGCTCGTGGCGATCCTGCTGGCCACTATCGCGGGCACGGTATTCCTTGACGAGGCGGTCGGGTTCGTGTGGCGTCATCGGCGCCGCAAGGTTCTCGCCGAACGCCACGAACTGAAAGAATTGCGTGCCAAGACAGAAGAGCTGAAGGCCACTGCTGCACTCGCAGCCGCAGAGACCCAAGCGGATGTTTCCCAATCCGGCGCCCCGGCGCCTGCCTCTGCCACCGATCCCAGCGAGGACATCGCTGGAGTCGAGGCAGAAGAGATTGTCGGTAAGTAAGGGGTAATCTCGGGAACGTCGCCGTTCTGGAAGGTCACGATGGAAACCGATATCGATGTCATCGTTGAGATCCCGCGCGGATCGCGAAACAAGTATGAAGTCGATCATATAACCGGTGAGATCTGGCTGGATCGGACGTTGTTCACCGCAACGCAATATCCGGCCGACTACGGGTTCGTCCCGAACACGCTGGCCGAAGACGGCGATCCGCTCGACGTGCTGGTCCTGGTCGACGAGCCGACCTTTCCAGGATGCCGGGTTCGGGCGAGGGCCATTGGGGTTTGTTGGATGACCGACGAAGCGGGACCGGATGCCAAGATCCTGGCAGTCCCCCGAGGCGACGCGCGGTGGGCGGAAGTCAACGACCTCCCCGACGTGCCTGCCCATTTGCTCAAGGAGATCCAGCACTTTTTCGAGGTCTACAAGGCGCTCGAACCGTCGAAGATGTCTGATGTCGGTGACTGGGAAGGCGTCGACGGGGCGGTCAAGGAAATCAAAGCGGCGCTTCAGCGCTACGTTGACGCTGGTCATACGTCGGAGTGAACCCTTCGGGGATTCGATTGTCCCGGCCGCTTCGGAACTGGCATCGCACGGTCGATGGCTCGGAGAACCCGTGAAGCCACCTGAGTCCGTGGCCGGCGGCCGACCGGTTGGTCGGATCAGCCGGCGGGCTTCCAAAGCGCTTCGGGAACCGTTCTCCAACCAATGGCGCGATTTGTTGTCCACCCGATTGGACTGGTGGTCAAACCTGTCCGAGGCCGAGCAGCGGCACATGGAAGACCTCATTCGGATCTTTCTGGCCGAAAAGACCATGGAAGGGGTGATCGGGTACACGCCCGACGAAGAGGTGAGGCTCCTCATCGCCGCCCAGGCCTGCCTGCTGATTCTCGGCCTGGATTACCGTTTTTATGACGATGTGTCTGCGATCGTCGTGTCACCGGGTCTGGTGGTTCAGCGCGGATCGCGGCGCCTTGATGGGGGAGTGGTGAGCGACGATCACCCGGCCCTGGCCGGTCAGGCGATGCTGCACGGGCCGGTCCTCCTGGTTTGGGACCGGGTCGCCAACGATGCTCGTCACCCCGAACGTGGCCACAACGTGGTCTTTCACGAGTTTGCCCACAAGATCGACATGCGCAACGGCGCCGCCGATGGGGTGCCTCCCCTCTCGTCGTCGCTCGCCGAGCGGTGGGGCGAGCACATGCCGGCGATGCTCGCCAAGCTCCGGGCGGGTTCCCCGATGCCATTCGATGCGTATGCGGCGACCAATCCAGCTGAGTTCCTGGCGGTGGTCACCGAAGCATTCTTCGTCTTGCCGCGAGAACTCGCTGGTGCCGAACCGGATCTATACAGTCTGCTTCGAGACTTCTACCAACAGGACCCATACGCTCGCGCTCGCGACGCACTCAGTGACGTATGACCCTTGGCTGGTTCGTCCATGAGCGCGATGCTTCTATGGATCGTTCTGTAGACATCTGCGAAAGGACATCATCATGAGGGATCTGGATGACCCCGGCATGCAACGAGCCCGCGCTCAAGCGCATCGGCTCAGAGGTTTTTACGGACATCTCGCTATGTACGTCGTTGTCTCCGTGTTTCTTGTCGCGATTGACCTGTTCACCGGCAGCGATGGACCCACATACCTTGGGCTGAATTGGGCGTATTGGCCCGTGCTCGGTTGGGGAATCGCTGTCGCGCTACATGCGGTTTCGTTGATTACGAGCGGCACCACCTGGGAAGAGCGCAAAGCTGAAGAGATCTACGAGCGAGAGAAGCAACGTCACTGATCACCGGGATCACGGACGTTAGAAACGGCCGTACAGGCAAGTGTAGGGAGTCCGACCGGAACGAACCGAGGCCCGCGCTTCGGAGGAGGGTAATCCTCCGGTCAGCGCGTACGCTAGCTCGAATCCGTTTTCTCGCCTGGGGTTGGCTCGGGTCGGCCAAGTAGGCTGCTGGCGGCCCGCAGGGGGGCGGATCCCAGCGTCACGAGAGTCATTCCGACGAACCTTGGAATGTCGCGCAACGTTGGGCCGCCAATGAAGCCGCGTCGGCGGAAATAGACGAAGACGGTGGCTGCGACGATCGCCATGGCGATCATCATCGTCTTGAAACCATGCTCGTGGTCAGCCAGCGGGATGTTGGCGAAATTCATTCCCCAGATCCCTGCCAGCAAGCCGAGCGGCAACAAGATCGCCGAAAATACCGTCAGAACTTTCATGGTCTCGTTGGTTCGCTCGGCCACGGCGCCCCGGTAGGTTTCGAGCGCCGAGTTGAGAACCGTTCTTGTCACGTCGAGTGTTTCGGTCATTTGAGCCAGCTCGTCGCTGATCTGCTCGAACTCGCGTCTGGCGGAAGCATCCAGGTTTGGGGTGAACGGGTCGGCGAGGCGCTGGGCGGTATCGCGTTGGGCGGCGATGACTCGCCTCAGCAGGATCGCGTCCCTGCGGAGCGTTTGCGTAAGAGTCAGGGTGGTCGGCTCCCCGATGATGGCCAGGTCCTCGGCTTCTTCGACGCGCACGTCGAGGTCGGCGATAGCGGCTTCGTAACCGTTCAGTCCGTCGCGGGTGATGGTGGCGGCGACCTCGCCAGGGGTCTGTTCGTCCGGATCGAGGGCCTGGATCCGTCTGATGACGGCGTCGGAGTCGACCACGTTGTGGGCATGGATGGTCACGACCGATGATTCCGTCACGATGATCCGGATCTCGGAGGTAACGAGCTGGTGTTCGGGGCTGGCAACCGCTCCATGGATGGATGCGGCAAACTCGTCGTCTTCGATATCGACACTTACTCGTTGGGGGTCGATCTCGGTGAGGTCTGGCTGGTGCCCATAGTTCTCGTCTATGTACGCCAACTCGTCTTTCGAAGGGTCCGACAGGTCAATCCAGATCCAACCAGGTTGGCTGCGTACGTCCTGGAGTTCGGCCCAGGAATGCTCCGAAAGGGCCGAATCGGTCGATCGACAGTGGAAGACGCGCGCCATCGGGCCAGCATAGTGAGTCGGCATCGAAAGCCCCATGAGGAAGCCCAAATGCCCGATTGAACGGTTAGCACTCATGCCGGGAGAGTGCTAAAGTCGTTAGCACTCTCGGTCTGAGAGTGCTAACCATCAACATGTAGGAGGAAGGTGGCTATGAAACTCAAGCCGCTTGGTGATCGAGTGATCGTCAAGGCCCGCGACGATGAGGATTCCCGCACAGCGTCGGGCCTCGTTATCCCCGATACGGCCAAAGAAAAGCCCCAGACGGGCGATGTAATTGCGGTTGGGCCAGGTGCCATCAGCGACACCGGTGACCGCATTCCCATGGACGTCAAAGAAGGCGACGTCGTCGTGTACTCAAAGTACGGCGGCACCGAAATCAAGCTTGAAGGGACCGAATACCTGGTCATCTCAAGCCGTGACCTACTCGCCGTAGTTTCGTAATCAGGAGGATTGAATAGATGGCAGCCAAAGATCTTCGCTTCGGTGAGGACGCCCGCAAGGGCCTCGAGACGGGCGTCAACAAGCTCGCAGATATCGTAAAGGTGACGCTTGGGCCCAAAGGCCGCAACGTCGTTCTTGAAAAGAAGTGGGGAGCCCCCACGATCACGAACGATGGCGTCACCATCGCCAAAGAGGTAGAACTCGACGACCCATGGGAAAACATGGGCGCCAAGCTCGCCTACGAGGTCGCCAACAAGACCAACGACGTTGCCGGCGACGGTACGACGACCGCTACGGTTCTGGCTCAGGCCATGGTCCGTGAGGGTCTCCGTAACCTTGCCGCCGGCGCCAACCCCATGGGGGTCCGCCGCGGCATCGAGCAGGCCGTCGAGAAGGTTGTCGAGTTCCTCGGCGAATTCTCCAAGCCGGTCGAGACCAACGCACAGATCGCCGACGTCGCATCCATTTCGGCCGCCGACAAAGAAATCGGCAAGAAGATCGCCGAAGCAATGGATAAGGTCGGCAAAGACGGCGTGATCACAGTCGAGGACGGCCAGACGTTCGGAATCGAACTTGAGTTCACCGAAGGAATGCAGTTCGACAAGGGCTACATTTCGCCGTACTTCATCACCGATGCCGACACGCAAGAGTCGGTTCTCGAAAACCCATACATTCTCATCGCCAACCAGAAGATCAGCTCGGTGAACGATCTGCTTCCGGTGCTTGAGAAGGTGCAGCAGTCCGGTAAGCCGTTGTTGGTTTTGGCCGAGGACGTCGAGGGTGAGGCCCTGGCCGTGCTCGTTGTCAACAAGATCCGCGGCGTGTTCGCCTCAACGGCTGTCAAGGCTCCCGGATTCGGCGAGCGTCGTAAGGCGATGATGCAAGACATCGCGATTCTGACGGGCGGAACGGTCATCTCGGAAGAGGTGGGCCTCAAGCTCGACGGTGTGACGTTGGACATGCTTGGCACGGCCCGCAAGGTCATCATCACCAAGGACAACACGACCATGGTCGATGGCGGCGGCAGCGAAGCTGACGTGGCCGGTCGCATCAAG
>JAOUMT010000182.1 GCA_029881355.1 Acidimicrobiia bacterium
CCCGAAGCACCCGTATGCCTTCTTGCTCTTGTCATCGACGCCGTCGATTACCGGACCCCGCCGCAAACTCGCCCCGCTTGAAGGCGAACCGCCCAACCTGCTTGATCCGCCGGATGGCTGCCGTTTTCACCCCCGTTGTCCGTTTGTCACCGACCAGTGTCGTACCGAAGAGCCGACCTTGGTCGACATCGGCGGCGGTCACCGGGTGGCTTGTTGGAACTGGGAATCTGTACCCCCGTTGAGCGAAGGGCTCCGCAAATGACCGACGTTCAAGCTCCTGCTCGGCCGCTCGTCAAGGTAGAGGGTCTTCGTAAACTGTTTCCGATCGGGTCGGGACGATTCCGCGCTCCAGAGGCACATCTTTATGCGGTCGACGGAATCAACTTCGAAATCGCCCCTGGCGAGTCGTTGGGGCTGGTGGGCGAGTCTGGTTGCGGAAAGTCGACAACCGGCCGGATGCTGGTGCGCCTCATGGACCCGACGGAGGGCTCGATCCTGCTCCAGGACGGCGATGAAATGCTCGACATTGCGGCGATTGGGAAGCGCGACATGCTGCGTTTCCGTCGCCGGGTGCAGATGATCTTCCAGGACCCATTTGAGTCGCTCAACCCTCGCCGAACCGTTTACGACACGGTCGCAGAGCCGCTCACCGTCCAGAGGGTCGGAACGGTTCAAGAGCGCGAGGTGCGGGTGGCTCGCCTGCTGGACCTGGTCGGTTTGGCCCCGGCCGACACGTTCATGTTCCGCTATCCCCACGAGCTTTCCGGCGGTCAGCGACAGAGAGTGGCGATCGCTCGTGCCCTGGTCCTTGACCCCAGCTTCGTGGTTGCCGACGAGCCCACCTCGATGCTCGACGTGTCGATTCGGATCTCGATCATGGACTTGATGCTGTCGTTGGCGGAGGAATTCGGGGTCTCCTATCTCTACATCACCCACGACCTGGCTGTCGCTCGCTACATGTGCGACCGGATCGCCGTCATGTATCTCGGGAAGATCGTCGAGATCACCACAACCGAAGAGTTGTTGTCGAATCCGCTGCACCCTTACACCAAGGCTCTGCTGTCGGCCGTTCCGGTTCCGGACCCGGCCTATAAGCGCCCGGGCGTGCTTATCAAGGGCGGAATCGCCAAGGCCATCAATCCGCCTCCGGTCTGCCGGTTCGTGGATCGATGCCCGATGGCAACGGACTTCTGCCGTACCCATGACCATCCACCTATCGAAGACAAGGGCAACCAACACTTCGTGGCCTGTCACCTCGTGGAGTCCGCTGCTGGCTGATCGTCGAGTAGGCGAGGACCGGGTCCTAACGCTCCCGAATGCCATCTCGTTTGTAAGAATCCTGGCGGTGCCGCTGTTCGTCTGGCTGTTGCTTGGCGCCGACGAAGTTGTGGCGGCGGGCCTCCTGCTTCTGGCGATCGGGAGCACCGACTGGATAGATGGCTTTCTCGCCAGACGCCTTGGTCAAGTTTCCAAGCTCGGGCGGATGCTCGACCCGATTGCCGATCGACTCGCGATTCTCGCCGCAGTGGTCGGCGGGTACTTCGCCGAGATCCTGCCAATTTGGTTGGTGTTTGGCCTGTTGGTTCGCGAGACGCTCGTGGCTGGCCTGGCGATCTGGCTGCTTCTCAAGCATCGCAAGACGATCGATGTGCGGTGGATCGGGAAACTGGCGACGTTCCTTCTTTACGGTTCCATACCGGCGTTCTACCTGGCGGCCGCCGGAGTCGCCGAGTCATTCATGAACGTCGCGGCCAACACCTCTGGATTGATCGGACTCGCTCTGTACTGGGCGGTGGCGGTTTCCTACGTCGCGGACGTCCGCCAAGCTGCTAAAAATTCGTTAAGCTCGGAAGCTACCCATCGAGAAGGGCCCTGATGAATATTCCTGAAGATCGCCAGTACACCTCCGCCCATGAATGGGTTCTCCGCGACGGCGCGGGTGTTCTGACCGTGGGGATCAGCGATTTTGCGCAAGATGCGCTCGGAGACATCGTGTATGTGGACTTGCCGGACGTTGGTTCGAGCGTGCCGGCCACCGAAACGCTGGCTGAAGTCGAATCGACCAAGTCTGTGGGAGAAGTTTATGCGCCCGTGTCCGGGTCGGTCGTGGCCGTCAACACCGACCTCGACGACAATCCGGAACTGGTGAACCAGGATCCGTACGGCAAAGGGTGGATCGTCAAGCTGGCCCCGGCCGACGATGCCGATTTCAGCGTGCTCATTGATGCTGCTGCATATGGGACGCTCGTAGCGGATCTCTAGCCCACTACCATGAGCCGCATGACGTGCCCGACCTGCCACAACGAACTGCCCGAGGACACCTCGGATTGTCCGGTGTGCGCGGCCGAGGGCGATGTCGAACCTACGGTTATCTTCGTGCCCGTCACCGCCGGGCAGCACCCGGCGTTATCGCCGGACGAGGCGGCTCACGTCGATGGCATACCGGGATATGCGCTGGTGGTCGAACGAGGACCACGCGCCGGCATGACGTATGTGCTCAACGTCGGCACCACCACCGCCGGGCGACATCCGAGTAGCGATATTTTTCTCGACGACATTACGGTGAGCCGTCATCACTGCCGTTTTATCCTCGACGAGTCCGGTCTCATCGTCGAAGACTCGGGCTCAACGAACGGAACCTATGTTCGCGACGTGGGGATCGAACGAGCCCCTCTCCAAGCCGGAGATGAAGTGATTATCGGGAAGTTTCATCTCATTGTGGCGCTCGGTGATGCCTGAAACCGAACCGCTGTCCATCGGCGAAGTGATCAACCTCCTCAAAGACGATTTTCCGGAGATCTCGGTGTCGAAGGTGCGTTTTCTTGAGAACCAGGGTCTGGTTTCTCCAACGCGCAGCCAGTCTGGCTATCGGCAGTTTTTCACCGAGGACCTCGATCGTCTGCGTTTTATCCTCGGTCAGCAACGGGATCACTTCCTTCCGCTCAAGGTCATCAAAGCCCGGTTGGCGGACTGGGAGCACGGGATCACCTCCTGGGACGATGATGAGCCATCGACCGCCGAATTCTTCAGCGAAGACGAGCCGGTCACCGAAGATGAGTTGGCGCGCCGGTCCGGGCTTGCCTCCGACGAGATAGCGCAACTGGAAGCCCACGGCGTGCTGAGGCGCACCAAGAGCAACAAATTCAGTCCGGATGCTTTGGCGGTCGCCAGGCAGGGGAGGCTGTTGCTCGATCTCGGACTGGAACCACGCCACATTCGAACGCTGCGTCTCACGGCAGATCGGCAGGCAGATCTTGTGCAGCAGCTGGTTGCCCCGCTCATGCGCACCTCGAGTCCGGAAGCGCAGCAGAATGTCGCCGACCGAATGGCGATTCTCGCCCGATCTTTCTCGACTACCACGATGCATCTTCTGCGCGAGGAACTTGCCGCCATTCTCGACCGATGACCCGGTTATCAGCGGTCCTCACCGTCATCCTGGTTTTGCTGTCGGCTCCGATTGTCGGCGCGACGTCGGTGGCCCCGGCCGCCGTGGCACAGATCCCCATCCCGCTGGAAGGTTTGCCGATTCCCCAGCCGCCTTCGGTGTCGGCACAGTCGTGGATCTTGTACGACGAAACGTTTGACCAGGTACTTGGTGAGCTCGATCCCGACGTTCAACGCCCTATGGCCTCAACCACGAAGATGATGACCGCGATTGTCGTGTTGGAGAACGTCGCGCTGACGGACCGCGTGACCATCTCAACCAACGCCGCCGAGGCAGGGGAGTCCGAGATCGGCCTGTACGCCGGTGAAACGATGACCGTAGGCGATCTGCTGTATGCGATGCTCCTTCAGTCGGCCAATGATGGTGCCGTGGCCCTGGCGGAGCACGTCGGCGGCTCGGTCGCCAGCTTCGTGCGGATGATGAACGACAAAGCTGCCGAACTAGGACTCGAAAACACCCGTTTCGCCAACCCGCATGGACTCGACGCCCCGGGCCATTATTCCTCTAGCCGTGATCTGCTGACGATCGCCAGGTACGGAATGGCGCTTCCGGCATTCGCGGAGATCGTTAAGACCACCACCTATTCCCTTCCGCCCGCTCCGGACGGAACGGCCCGGGAGGCCCGGCTATCGAACGAGCTTGTCAGGACCTACGAGGGCGCGTTTGGTGTCAAGACCGGGTACACCGACGAGGCCGGCCTGACGCTGGTAGCCGGAGCTGAGCGCGAGGGCCGACGCATCTACGCCGTGGTGATGGACTCCGATGATCATTTCGCTGACAGTGCCCAACTCCTGAATTTTGGTTTCGAGGCATTTACGGTGCTTTCCGTATTCGATATCGCCCAGCAGCTGGGAATCGTGCGGACTGGAGACGACGTTGAACCGGCGCTGGCCGAAGATCCGGTCGAGGTGTTTGGTCCGACGGGCAATGCGGTCGTCACCGAGCCCCGTTCGGGTGATGGGGGAGTCGTTGTCGTAGCCACCGTGAACAACGAGGTTATCGGGACTACCGGGATTCGCACGGACCAGCTGCATGCACTTCCCGCCCTCCGTGACTCGTTCGCTTGGGCGGGTCGATACTGGAACTGGTTGTGGGGGTTGGAAGAGTGACGGCACCTTCCACCGTGGTTGAGATCGTGAACCCGGCAACCCTGCGGTCTCGAATCGACGAGCTGGGAGCCCAGTTGGCGTCCGAATATGCCGGGAAGGTCCCCGTATTCGTGGGAATCTTGAATGGGTCAGTGCCGTTCCTGGCTGACCTGACTCGTTCATCCGACCTGGAACTGGAAGTTGATTTCCTCGGACTTACGAGATTCGGCGAGGGCGGCCGGGTCGACATCGCATACGACTGTGCGACCGACCTGACCGACCGGCACGTTGTTCTGGTGGAGGACATCGTGGACACTGGCCTTACCCTCAGCAGCTTGCGAGGGATGATCGAGATCCGGCGGCCGGCGTCGCTGACCACCGTGACCCTCATTGACAAGAGTGCCCGACGTCTGGTCGATGTACCTCTTGAGTATCGGGGCTTTGAGGTGGGGGACGAGTTCCTGCTCGGCTACGGAATGGATTGGGAGAACGCGTATCGCCATCTCCCCGGCCTGTGGGCAGTGATGGATTTCGCGGCGTTCGTATCCGATCCTGGATGCTTGGCACGGGCCGCCTTGGACGTGAGACAGTGATAACCTTGGGGTATGAGCGAGCCAGTACCAGTCGACCTCGTGGGTGTGAGAATCCAGTTGCCCTCCAACCAGCCGATCGTGCTGTTGCGGGAGCGTCTGGGGACCCGCTACTTGCCCATCTGGATCGGGGCGGTCGAGGCAACCGCCATCGCGTATGCCCTGGAAGGGGTTGAATCGGTGCGTCCCACCACCCATGACCTGCTCAAGATGGTCACCGAAGCGCTGGGATCCCACGTTGATCGGGTGGTCGTAACCGGTCTTCGTGACAGCGTGTTCTATGCGGATCTTGACCTTACCCGTGACGCGGACCATGTCACCTTGTCCGTGCGGCCTTCCGATGCGCTCGCCCTGGCCGCCCGCACCGGATCGCCGATTTTCGCCACGCCAGAAGTGCTCGACGATGCCGGGATCGAGTTGGAAGGCGAAGAAGGTGACGATCTGTCCGAAGACGAGATCGATCGTTTTCGGGAGTTCCTTGACGACATAGACCCGGGTGACTTCGAAGTACCATCGCCGTGAGGCAGCGGTTCCGCCGTGCTGCGTCGTTCATGCTGGCGGTCACCCTGGTCGGGACGATCGGCTATCGGCTGATCGAGGGAGCGCCGTGGTTCGATTCGTTCTACATGGTGGTCATGACGATCACGACCGTTGGGTTCCTCGAAGTCTTTCCCATGTCGATGCTGGGGCGATTGTGGACCGTGATCCTCATCATCTCAGGCCTCGGGTCGGTCTTTTACACGGCAAGCGTGGGACTTGAGCTCATCGTAGAATCAACTTCAATATCAGGCAGG
>JAOUMT010000030.1 GCA_029881355.1 Acidimicrobiia bacterium
AGCATCTGCGCCTCAGGCAGCCCAGCCTGCACCTTCTCGAAAGCGTCGAGAGCGACGTCTACACCCTTCAACGCCTGGATGCGTCCTACATACAGAACGAGCGGGATCCCGGGAGCGATTCCCAGAGCTTGGCGGGCGAGCGTCTGATCGGCCGGCCGAAACAGGTCGTGATCAACCCCAGGCGGCGAGGTACACAAACGAGTCGGGTCGGCGCCGTAATGCAGCAACAGATCGTCGTATTCGGCCTGGGTAGATGAGATGACACAATCAGAGCCGGCGATGACGTCGTGTTCTGCCGCAATCCGCACCAGGGCGCTCGGAGGCTCATCGGGACGCCGGGTGGCATCCTTGACCCGGGCAAGCGTATGAAACGAATTCGCCAGAGGTATACCGAGGATCCGCTTGACCATCAGACCCGCCCAGCCCGACAGCCAGTAATGCGAGTGGACGATGTCATATCGAGTTTCGGTCGATCTCGCCCACTCACACACAGACTCCGCGAAGTCGAAAACGTGATCGGTCAGCTGAGCGATCGGCAGGTCGTACAGCGGCCCCGCGGTGATGTGAATCACCCGATAGTGCTCGTTGACGACGACCACGTCCGGTTGGTCAGGATGGGTCCTGCGAGTGAACACGTCGACGCTGATTTCCCGATCCGCCATCGAACGTGCCAACTCGTCGATATAGACATTCATGCCGCCGGCATCGCCCCCACCAGGCTGAATGAGTGGGGACGTGTGCAGGCTCAAATAGGCGAGTTGTTCGATCATGTCTTGGCCGTCACGACATAGAGCTGGCGAGGCTCGGCTCCCAGACGAAACTTGTAGCTCTCATCACCCTTGAGAAAGTCAAAGACGCGCGCCCCCCTATCGATGGCGAGTTCGATGAGGCCTGCGATCAACACTACGCCCGGCGACACATCGGAGTGAACGGGATCAAAGGCGCTGTTGTACAGGAAGTAACCATCATCATTCTCGAACGCGAAACCCCCGGCGACCATTCGGTCACGCTCGTCGACCAATGCGTCGATACCCCACCCTTCGAGCGACAGGAGCTCTCGAAAATAAGCCTCCATCTCCTTGGTCATGAACGAACCCTTGTCCCCGGGGGACAACCGATGCAAGGCGACGAACTCGTCGAAAAGCCGGCCATCCGCCGGCGTGTGAACAAACCGAACCTCGCCGAGTGCCGCCTCGTAGCGGCGCCGTTTCCGTCTCGTTTCGTGCCGTTCTTTCTTGCCAATCATCGCCAGATAGTCTTCGAAGTCGTCCGGGAGTTGCAGAACGGCGGCAACGGTATGCTCACCTACCGACATGCGTAAACCGGCCGACTCAAGACCCTTGGCGACGACGTCAGCCGCGACTCGTGGAAGCGAATCGGCGATGATGCGCATGCCCGGAGGACAGCTGGACACCGCATTTGTTATGAGGTCGGCGGTTCCTTCCCCAAGGGGACTTCGATAGTCCACCAGATCTGCGTCGCCGACAAGCCGGATCACTTGCCCGTGAACCGTGAACGGCACGACGCCCCGGTCGTCCCCAACGATCCACAGCTCGTCCTGATCGGACGCGGTGTGCTTCCACAGCGTCCCGAGATAAGGGCCATGAGGAAACGGCCCGAGACCGGAAGCAACAGGCGGCAAAGCAAAGTGGGGATTGTCGAATTCGTTCACACAAGTTCCACGGTTGGTTCAATGTGACCTTGCACCGTGCCGCCTCCGAAGACAGCGAGACGGTCGCGCAACAGACGACGTGATAAACCATTCAACAAGCCGAGTTGTTCCATCGTCCCGATTACCCCTGCCTCCATACCGCGGTATGAACCATCCCATGATTTGACGGCTATGCCGAACCTGGATCGGACCGCAATCCCGATCAGGCCCTCGGCACCCACTTTGGCGGCAGCCTCGCACATCGCCGTCGCCAGCTGATCGATCCGCGGATTCTCGCCAACCAGGGCCGGATACCGATGCATCGCCGTCCAAATTTTGGCGTACTCGGGGTCGGTACCCAGCCGGGCGAACCCGGTCGCCAGCGAACGCACCGAAACCTCGTAGACCGGAGCGCCGCACCCATCGACAGCTGGTTCAGACAGGTCATGGCCTAACGCCTCGGCCATACGGCTCCGCATATGCGCCTGCAACGGGTGGTCGGGTTCCAGATACGTCTCGACCGCGAATCCGGAGGCGACACAGGCTTGCAGCATCGCGGCATGTTTGCCCGAACAACCGTGCCAGATCGACCGTGGGTCGGTGATGCCGGCGGCGACTCGACGGCGCGCTTCGTTTTCGGCCATCGGCCAGGCAGGTGGGGTTTGCAACGCTGCTTCACCCAGACCGGCGCGTTCGAGGATCTGGCGCACGTACGCGACATGGACGGGCAGCCCGCCGTGGCTGGCGCAGGCAACGGCCAAACCCGTGTCGCTAACCCGGGCGCCCAGATCGAGGGCTGCTCGACTCTGGAAAGGTTTGAGCGACGAGCGACCATAAAACTGGCGGTCGATATCTCCCATCGAAGCGACGACGTTTCCGTCCGGGTCAACGACCGCTACGGCTCCGTGATGCTCCGCTTCAACGACCCCGTTGCGAACAACCTTGCCGAGCAGGATCAATCGGAGAGTTCGCCAACAACTGTCTCCCGATACCGGTCGGAGATGACCTGCTGAACCTGATCGAAGACAGCCTGAATCGCCCTGCGGGTCTCTGACACTTCCCGTTCAGATTCGGTCAAAGCCGTGAGAATATCTTCGAGTTCAGAGACCTCAAGGTCGTACACGTGGGTGAGGAAATCATCCTGCAACACGGCGTCGATCGGGCGATTGCCGTCGCCCGCCAGCGCCAGGTCGAACTCGCCACGCACCCGGCCACTCTGACCACCGGCACGCTCGCCCGCGGCGAGGATTTCGGGCAATGCCTCGATAAGCGATCGTTTTTCGTCGCCCCGACGGCGGGCTAACTCGAAGTTGAGCAGGTCCATTCGCCCATGCAAGATCCGGCGGTAGTAGGAAAGCTCGCTCTCCACGTCGGCCGCAACCTGACGCCGAGCGCGCAGCTCGCCCAGATCGAGACCGGGCAAGTTTTCCGTATAGGCCGGGTCAAGAATCTGATCGATTCGACGTCGTTTCTCGCTCACAAATGCTCCTTATCCGCAAGTTCGTGCCAACGTAGGATAGGGGTTAACCCACTGTCCCGTCGACGCTCGTATTCCAAAATGAAGATGTGGCGGCGTCGTGCGGGCGTTCCCGGAATTCCCGGTGTACCCGACAAGATCGCCGATTGCTACGGCTTGACCGTTCGTTAGTCCTGGCGCGTAGCCGCTCATGTGAGCGTAATAGAACCGAACGCCATAATCGGAGACCAACCAGATGGCTGTGCCACCCAACCCTCCTGACAAGAGTTCGATCGTTCCATTGGCCACGGCATACTGCTCTTGCCCATAGGGCGTGAAGACGTCGGTACCTTTGTGCGACCGCCTTCCCCCATCTCTGGAGAACCCCCAGTCATTGATGAACGAGAAGGGCTGGTTTACCGGGCAGATAAATCCAGGCGTTGCTTCGAGCGGCAACCCACCGGTGGTATTGGCCACTCGCTCGGCCTCGATCCTCCGGAGCTCGGCCTGATATTCGTTGTATAGGCGAGCGCATTCGGTGTCAAGATCGAAGTAGGCCATCTGGGCGGCTTCGAGCGCCTGGTTCGTCTCAAGCGCCAGCTGCTCCAACTCGTCTCGCAGGTCGTCGAGTTCCTCGTTGCTCGCCTGTAGCTCTTCGTTCAGCGCCAAAAGATCCTTGATCTGATTCTCAAGTTCGACTGCCGCATCGAACGTTCGCTCGCTCAAGCCCGACAACATCTGGCGACCCGTCAGGAAATCTGTGAGCGACTTCGAAGCGAGCAGCGTCGAGCCTTGCGTCGCCGAACCCGACATGTAGAGACCGATCGCCTGATCGTTCACGGCTGCCCGCAAACCAGAAACGACGTCAGCCTTCTCATCTGCCGCCGCCCGGAGTCCGAAGGTCTCAAGCGACTGCTCCTCGAGTTGGATGTTGATTTCCACGTAGCGTCGCACGGCTTCGTCGAGACGTGCGGCTCCGTCTTCGACAACCGACAGCGCCCGCTTTGACGCAGCACAGGCTTGGTCGACAGCTTGGCGGTCCACTGATATGGCCGGCGATGGGTCCCAGGCGATCAGCCCGAGCACCAGCGCGACCACGAGAAAAACTGAGGTGGGGGTTCGCACACCGAACAGCGTAAACCTCCCTACCGCCACAAAGATGGTTTTCGCGACCGTTAGGCTACCCGTCGTGAGAACGCTGATGTACGTAGCACTGGGCGGGGCCGTCGGATCGGCCGGGCGCTATGCAATCGGGACCTGGATGAAGGATCTCCCCGGCATCCACTGGGGGACGTTCGCCGTCAACATCGCCGGAGCGTTCACCCTCGGTGTGGTGGCCGCGGTCGCCGCCAATCAACCGGACTGGGATGTGGCACTTCGTACGGGGCTGACGGTTGGAGTCCTGGGAGGCTTCACGACGTTCAGTACCTGGACCGTCGAGTCGGTCGAACTGTTCAGCCGGGGCGACATGGGTCTCGGCCTTGCCAATCTTTTCGGGTCGTTGGCGGTTGGCGTGTTGGCAGCTGCGGCAGGATTGGCGGTGGGTCGCCTGGCGTGGTCGGCCTAGGACGAATCCTCAGGCTGCGGTGACGAGATAAAAGACCGGTAGAAGCAAACCGGCCGCCAACACGGCTCCGTCGAGGTCTCCCAGCACTCCCGGCGGCCGATCAAGGACGTAGGGCTCTCCCGTCCGGCAAAGACCGCCGAAGCCTTTTCCTGCCAGGAGGGCGAGCGCCACAGCCACCCCTACCAGCACGAACTCCACGACGGGCAAATCCCACAACATCGCCGCAACCACGCCGGCGATGATCGCTCCCAGCGAGCCGACGATGCTCGGGTCAAGGATCGCGACCCGGAAGGCAATCACCGTCGCGATCCCGGCGACAATGACCTGAATGAGGAACACGCCCGTGACGGTTGCTCCCCCGACCAGTCGGGCGGCCATCAGCGAGGCCGCCGCCAGGCTTGCCATGGTTGTGATGACCGTGGTGCTGGCCACCGCCGACAGGTGACGGGCCTCTTCTACGGCCACCGACCACACCAAGGACACGATAAGCGATACCACCAGGACCAGGCCGAACGCCGCGAAACCTCGGTTGTCGCCGGGCGAAGCCGCCACAAACGCCACGCCGGCCAGGATGCCAATGAGGATCGGAGGCAGCTGCATCGCCATTCCTCCGGTATTCGTTTCCCGGACGATGTCCACCGCCCAGAGACTCAGAATGAGCACCAGCGCGGCGGCGAACCACTCGGCGGACAAATACGCATTGGTCACTGACAGCAGCACCGCCGTGCCAATCACCCCGATGATGGAAAGGTTGGGATTGTCCATCAAAGTGGCCGCCCCACCGGAAACCGGGGGGATGACAGCCACTTCATCACCCGCAGATACCGCCAGTTCCGAAGTGGCAGGCTCGCCGTTCACCCAGACTTTGGCCGTGTCCAGCGCCGCTACGAAAGCAGGTCCGTAAGAAGATCCGGCCCGGGTCAAGAGGTCGCCGACCGTTTCAGCATCGATGTCGACACTACCGGTACCGGCAAGTTCTCTCAGATTGGCAAACAAGCGAAGACGGGCCACGTGCACAGGCTAATGCACCGCAGGTGCCTCACCGAATGTATAACAAACCAGGAGGCCCCCGGATCGCTCCGGGGGCCTGTCATATCGTTCGTCTCCTCTGGTCGTCTCCGTTTATGCCTCAGCTGGTTCGGGAACCGGAGGTACCGTTTCGACGACGGGCACATCATCGGCCCTGGCGGGATGATTCAAGCCAGAGAGAATGTTGACGCCGGTGGCATTCTCGATCTGTTCGGTGATCTTGATCACCGACGCGGGCAACTGCGACAACAAGCCCGGTATTCCTTGACCGGAGCCATTGCCTCCGCCGTCGATGACCGACACCTTGTCGATCGAAACGTTGTTGACCGTGTCGACGATCTTGGCAACCAGGTCCGGCAACATGTTGAGCACGAAGATACGCTCGGCGTCCGGACCAGCGTCCTTGTACTGCGTCACCAGGCGATTGAAGACCTCGATCTGGGCCGTACCGTCCTCGATGATCGAAGCCGCGTTACCTTTGGCTTCGAGCTCCGAGGCTTCCTTTTTGGCCCTCGCCGGCGTGATCACGTCGGCCTCGAGTCGGCGCTTCTGAAGTTCTATACGCGCTTGCTCGAGGTCTTGCTCGGCAACCGCCCGGGCTTTTTCACCGGCTACGAGTGCCTGCTGCTCTTTGACAACGGCTTCAGCTTCGAGATCGGCGGTTCGCATGCGCAGCTCGTTGCGTTGCACGATGATCGCCTCATCGGCCTGCAAGCCGGCCATCTCCGCCCGTCGCCTTGACTCGGCTTCTTGCTCCTCGGCTTCTGCGCGCTGGGCGGCTTCTGACACCCGGGCTTCTTTGAGAACCTGGGCGGTCTGTCGCCGACCAACGGATTCGAGATACCCGACCTCATCGGTGACATTCTGGATTTTCAGCACGTCGAGTTCCAGACCGAGCGTGCGCATATCGTCGTCGGCTTCCTCAATCAACGTGGTCGCGAATTTCAGCCGGTCCTCGTTGACCTCTTCGGGCGTCAGAGTCGCAAGCACCCCACGAAGATTGGCTTCCAGAGTTTCCTTGGCGATTTTGGCAACCGCGTCAATCGGTCGTCCAAGAAAGCGCTCGATGGCGTTGTCGAGAATGCCCTCCTTCGAAGAAATCTTGACGTTTGCCACCCCCTGTACATTGAGCGGGATGGTCCCCTTGGAATAGGCGTTGCTTACCGACACGTCGATGGCGATCGTCGACAGATCCATCCAGTCGACTTTTTCGATGATGGGGCGACGGACCTTGCGTCCACCGACGACCACCTTGTACCCCTGCCGGGCGCCACCGCCGGAACCGGAGAATACGGCCACCCGGTTGGGTGGCACGACCACGACGAGACTCGATATGACGGCGGCGATGATGATCACCGCAACCACTACTAACACTCCGCTAATGATCCACGGCAACATGTTTACCCTTTCTGTATGTGAACTATTCGTTGGCGAGTGAGTCGAGGCGGGCGATCAGCGCCGTACCCGACTCGTCCACTTCGACAACAACGACCTCGTCGCCAACTGACAGCTGCTGCTCGCCTGTTTGGCTAAACAATTTGGCCGTCACTTGGGTTGGTTTGCCCTGCACCAACAAGGTGACTTTGCCTCGTTGATCGGGCGCGACCGGAACGGTCACCCGGGCAGCCTTGCCCTGAAGGTCGGTCTTGCGAACTTCCGAATTGGTTTCGTTCTGCTTGAGCCACGCCAGCGCAAACGATGAGGCGAACGCGAAGCCGAGTCCTGCCACAACGGCCATCGTGACATGAACCACAAGGGGCAGGCCAGACCAGTAGCCCACCAGGCCACCCGTGCCGAAGCCCGCCAGAGCGAATATGGCTGCTCGAATCGACAGCATGCTTGTGAACGCGTCACCGGCGACCCCGCCCGCACTGGCGATGTCGATGGCGGTCTCAAGATCCGGATCGACGTCGACGTCCACATCCATGTCCACGTCCATGTCCACGTCCATGTCCACGTCCATGTCTAAGTCGAGGTCAAGATCGAGATCGAGATCGGCGTCAAAGTCGAGGTCGGTGTCACCACCGAGGAAGGCCATCATAAGGACGAGCGGAATACCGACTATCGCACAGAAGATGTAGACACCTAACACGGTTTCGCTCCTTTGGGTATCAACCGACCGGGGTCGATTTCGGTTCCTCTTTTCCGCCGGAAATCGCCGCCCAGGCTGCGTCCCCGGCCCACACTACAAGGGCAGCGAGAAGTGGAGACAAGGCGAACACGGCCACCAGCGGACCCCGACCGAGATCGGCAATGCGACCGATCGGCCAGACTGTGGCGGCAATGGCCGCAACAAGCATTGGTAGTCCCCGGGCGGCGATGCGGCTGGTACGATCGGCAGGGATGGCACTCCCCCACCCGGCCGCCAGGCCCGCCGCCGCAAAGCCAGAGGCACCAACCCCCAGGAGGGCGGCTCCAAAACCGACGCCGATGATCGTTCCGGTTAGCGTTCGGGGAAATGATCGCGACTCGGTGGAGCCGTAGGCGGCTCCCGCCACGGCAACCCCAACGGTCACTGGGCCCGAAACCCATAAGGCGTATCGCACCACAAGGGCCGCAGATTCCATTATCACGTGGTCGCGGTTGAACACCCACACGCCAGCGCCCACTCCAATGGCCAACAACCAAACCAGAATCACGAGCAGGGCAGCTACGAACACCGCCACATATGCCCACACGAGCGCCGGGCGCAGCGCCCTGGCGACAATCCGATGCTGGATCGGCCGGAAAAAGCGGGGCCTGTCGGTCACTTAAAGGCGATCACGGAAGAAGCCGATGGTCCGATCCCAGGCCAGCTGGGACGCCGCTTCGTCGTACACTTCGGTGCGGTCATCATTGAAGAATGCATGATCCGTGTTCTCGTAGAAGTAGAAGATCGCGTCCTTACCAAGATCGATCAAGTGCTCTTCGAGCTTGCGGGCCCCGTCCTGGGTGGCCCATCCGTCGTTCTCGGCGTAATGCCCCATATACGCAGCCTGGGCATCCGTGTAGTCGGGTTGCATCGAGTCCCAGGGGATCGCACCGTAGAAAGGAACGCAGGCGGCGATCTCAGGCTTGAGCGTCGACAACCACAACACCAGCCCACCCCCCATACAGAACCCGACTGCGCCGATGCGGTCGCTCGTCGTCGCGGGGTGGCCGATCAAGAAGTCAACCGCTCCGGTCATGTGGCTGGCGGATCGTTGGAGTTCAAGGTTCATCATCGCTTTCCCGGCCTCGTCCGGCTCGGTCGTGGCATGCCCGTCGTAGAGATCGGGCGCCAACGCCACGAACCCGGCGGAAGCAAATCGATCGGCAACATCTTTGATGTGCGGCACCAGGCCCCACCACTCTTGAATCACGATGACGCCCGGACCAGACCCGCTTCTCGGTACGGCCAGGTAGCCGCTGGCGGTAGACCCGTTTGAGGCGAATTGCACCATCTCACCCATCATTACCTCCTCGATCGCCAGCCTAGGTGAGACGTCCGTTCGAGGTGCCCGGGGGCGCAGGACCTTCGTAAGCGGCCATGTTGATTCCCTCGGGAAGGTTCGCCGCATCTAGGGTGCCCAGAAATGCCACCGAAGATGTTCGAAACCTACGTTCGCGAGGCTGCCGTTGCTGCCGATGCAGCATCTGACGACTACCGCCGCACGGCACCGGACGAGGCCAACCGAACGATGATGATCGTGGCTCTCACCTCGGCCGTGGCGCTCACGCTGATCAACTTCTTCGCCAAAGACCCCGCCTGGGTCAGCGGAGCAGTCAGCGGGGTGGGACTCAACCCGGTCCGGGTGAACAGTTGGCTATCGTCGCCCGACAGCGCACAGCTTGCCCGCCTGAGCGTATGGACGCTCGTGCAGCTACTCGCCTACGTGGCACTCCCGGTTCTTGCCATCAAGTTCTTGATCCGAAAACCGATCGCAGAATTCGGCGTCGCGGTCCGTGGCATCGCTAGCCATTGGAGACCCTACTTCTTGCTGTTTCTCGTCTCGCTGCCGGTGGTGATCTGGGCCTCGTATTCGGAGGCGTTCCTTGCCAAGTACCCGTTTTATGATCTCTCTCCCGGCGAGGGACTGTGGCCCAACATGGTTGTCTGGTGGGTCATGTATGCCGCCCAGTTCGTCGCGCTCGAGTTCTTCTTCCGCGGCTTCATGGTCCATGGGCTGAAATGGCGGATGGGCTACGCCGCCATTTTTGTCATGGTGATCCCGTACAACATGATCCATTTTGCGAAACCCCTGGCCGAAGCGTTTGGTGCCATCCTGGGCGGGGTAACACTCGGTACGCTATCTCTACGAACCAATTCAGTGTGGTGGGGCGCTGCCCTCCACATCGCGGTAGCTGCGACGATGGACATCGCCGCTCTAACGCACCAAGGAGTGCTGTGGCCCTGAACTTGCCCAAACCAGAAGCAAAGACCGTCTGGCCTCTCCGACTAGCCGAGTCGATCGCCACCGGCGCAGTGGGCGGCGGCTTGGCGTGGGGCGTCGGCAGCCTCATCGGACTGCCAGTTCCCGCTGCGATATCCGGGGCCGCCAATGGGGCCATTTCGGGGTGGCGGTGGATGTACGACTGGAAGGGGCGCGGTGCGCTGGCACTCACACTCGACAGCACGTGGGGTCTGCTGGGTACTACGGCTGGATTGCTCTTGAACCTTGCCAACCTGCCGCGCCCTTCGGCCGGATACCGATTCGACCTGACCTACCGGCAAAACCACCAGGTTTATGCGGCGGGCATCGCCCTCAAACGCGGATACGCCTTCACCGTCGGCAATGTCATCTCTGGAGCCGCCGGCTCGATCGACTTCGATGACCTCGAAAAGTCGGCGGGTCGTCGCCAGTTCATCAAGCGCCACGAAGCCCTCCACGTGTGGCAGAACCGCTGGTTCGGTCCGTTCTATCAGATCGGCTACGTCGGGTGGCTCATCGGAGCAGGATCGGTCGGCGTCGTGGCGGCCCTGGTTCGCCGCGAACCCCTTTGGCCGGTCGTGGAGACGTTCGCCTATTTCAACAACCCGTTCGAATACTGGGCCTACAAGAACGATGACTACTGGCCACCACGTGACGCCCACCAAGCCTTCGTATGGGGCGGATCGAAATCCCGGATCGAATGATCCGCAATCTGATCCCGGGTCGAGTTCGTCGCACCGACCGGCACCAAGCAGCACCGTGAACCTGTTCTCAGCTCTCACGGATCACCTCGCTCCCGCCGACGTCTTCCTGGAAACCTCCGATCGACTATGGACATTCGGGGATATTGTCGAACTCTCGAGCGTCATCGGCGGAGGGTTGGTGGCGGCGGGCGTCGGGGCTGGAGACCGGGTCGTCGTCGTGCTTGAGAAATCGGCGTACGCAGTCGCCCTCTACCTCGCCTGCCTGAGAATCGGAGCGATCTTCGTCCCACTCAATCCGGCTTACACGGCATCGGAAATCTCCTATTTCGTGGGCGATGCCAAACCGGCGGTCGTCGTCGCCACTGAACCATGGCCTGACATGACGACGCTCATTCTGAATAGGAACGGGAGCGGCACGCTCCTGCAGGCGGATCATCGATTCGATACCGTGGTCGACCGGACCCCAACCGATATCGCCGCGCTTTTATACACGTCGGGTACCACCGGCGAACCAAAGGGAGCGATGCTCACCCACGGCTGCCTGCTGGAAAACGCCAGGACATTGTTCGAGATCTGGCAGTGGCAGCCTGACGACGTATTGCTTCACGCCCTGCCCATCTTCCATGTGCATGGACTCTTCGTAGCGCTGCATTGCGCCCTCCTCGGGGGCTCGCGCGTCGTCTTCCTGGATCGGTTTGACTCCGACACCGTGCGCGACTTTCTTCCGTCGGCGACGGTGATGATGGGGGTGCCGACCTACTACACCCGGCTGCTCACGAACCCGGCGTTCGGTCCGAGTGACTGTGTCAACATGCGGCTGTTCATCTCCGGTTCCGCCCCGCTCTCCGAAGCCGCGTTCTTCGCGTTCAGATCTCGCACCGGCCACACCATCTTGGAGCGGTACGGCATGACCGAGGCTGGGATGATTTGCTCCAACCCCTACGACGGCGAGCGACTGGCTGGCACGGTTGGATTTCCACTCCCCCGTTACCTGCTCCGGGTAGCTGATGGCCACGACCAGGCTCTGCCCGCCGGCGAAGTGGGAATTCTCCAGATCCAGGGGCCCAGCCTTTTCGGCGGATACTGGAAGCGACCGGAACAAACCGCCGAGTCGTTCACTTCGGACGGGTACTTCCGAACGGGCGACCTGGCCAGATCGGATACGGACGGCCGGATCAGTCTGCTCGGGCGATCCCACGACTTGATCGTCACGGGCGGGTTCAATGTCTACCCAAAGGAAGTAGAGCGAGTCCTCAACGAAGTCCCTGGTGTCGTGGAGTCTGCCGTGGTCGGCGCACCCGATGCCGATCTCGGCGAAATCCCCGTAGCGTTCGTCGTCGGCGACTGCGAGGAAGCCGCCTTACGAACCCACGCCGACCGCCATCTCGCCCGCTACAAACAACCCCGCCGCTACGAGTTCCTCGACGCCATCCCCCGCAACGCGATGGGCAAGGTCCAAAAGAGCCACCTCAGATCTAGGGAGTCCGATCCGGGAATGTTCTTCTAACCGACGATCACCAGCGGCGATCTGCGCGATACTTGAAACCGTGAAGGCATCCCAGAACCAACCAAGCCGTCGCCAGACCGACCAAGGCAACGAGATCGCCGACCGATTGCAGAAGCTGTCGCCGGCGCGCGCCGACCGGATCTTGCGACGGGCAATCGAGTTGCAGACAGACTCTGAATACGACGACACCGACGTGGA
Organism: Acidimicrobiia bacterium; assembly: GCA_029881355.1. Taxonomy (GTDB): domain Bacteria; phylum Actinomycetota; class Acidimicrobiia; order Spongiisociales; family JAENVV01; genus JAENVV01. Next base: position 12,504 of record JAOUMT010000030.1, read on the forward strand.
CGTGGAGACCCTCAATCGGGTCGCTGACGAGCTTGGCGTCCACCGCGACATCGTCGCCAAGGCACTCGCCGAAGAACTCTCGAAACCGGATGACCTCCCTGCTGGAACCCTCTCGGAACGCATATTCGGCCCGAAGCAGATCACGGACCAGATCCTCTTGGACGCCAGCCGCCCTGAGGCCGAGGCAAGTATCGCGGACTGGATGACCCGGCACGAAGGACTGCAGGTCACCCGGACCACCCCGCAATCCACCGTGTGGACCAAACGAGCGAGCCCGGTCAACTCGCTGCGCCAAGGCCTGAAGATCGCCCAGGGCACCGGCGCGCTGCGGACCGTCAAGGTCGCCCACCGGGTCGAAACCATCACCGACAACCAGCACGTGGTCACGCTAAGAGCGAGCACGGCCCCGGCCTACTGGACCGGGCTCGGGCTGGCCACGTCCGGGGCGGTCGTCGGACTGGGACTGTTCATCGGACTCGGAATCGGCGTCGGGATGTTGGTTGGTTTGGCGGCAGGACTTGGTGCGCTCATCGTCCAGGTCGGTGCCGGCATCATTGCCGCCCGGAGCTGGATCGGCCAGATCCGACGAGGCCTCGGCCGGGCTCTGACAGGTATCGCCCACCCGGAACTCACCAACCAGGACACGGTCGGCCAGGCCGTTGTCGACATCATCGGGCAATTCAAAAAGAGGCGCTACTAGGCGGCGACGGAACCATACCCTTCTTGAGTGCGTCAGAGAACCAACGGCTGACCAGGCCGCCAGACATGTTGCGGAGGATGCCCATGAAATCGAACCTGATCACCCGACTACTGGCCGGACTGTTGATCCTCGGATTGGTGACAGCCGCATGCGCCGGCGACTCAGCTGAACAGGGGTTGATCGAAGGCGTCGGTTTTGACGACGCCGCCGGGACTCCGACGGCTGGCGAACCGGCCGAGGTAGAGTCAGCGACGGCAGATCGAGACCTCGGCGACGGAGGCATCGTCGCCACACAAATCCCGGTGAACCTCGGCCGTGACATCATTTTTACGGCCACCATGACGGTGGCCGTCAACAACGTCGGGGATGCCTCATCCCAGGCCACGTCGGTTATCGAAGGCCTCGGGGGATTCCTCTTCGGTCAGGACACGGTCGGTTTGCCCTCGCCGCGCACGGTTCTCGTGTTCAAGGTTCCACCGAACCAGTTCCAAGCCGCACTGGCTGAACTCGGCAGCGTTGGCGAGATCCGCTCTCAATCGGTGAACGCCGACGACGTAACCGAACGGGTGGTTGATCTAGAAAGTCGCATCTCGACAGCAGCTGCTTCGGTTGCTCGACTCCAGGCCCTGCTCGAAGCAGCCACCGACATCAAGCAGGTCGTGGAACTGGAGAACGAACTGCTGGAACGAGAGACCCAGCTCGAAACGTTGCGCGGTTCACTCCGTACGCTGAGCGACGCGGTCGATCTGGCCACCATCACCCTCACGATCACCGAAGCCCTCAGCCAGCCGGCTTTCAATGTCACCGTAACCGCCTACCCGGGACACGAAGACGGCGGGGCATCCTGCCCCGGTACCCAGGAGCTAACCGTAGATCAGGGCGACGAGGCCACGACCGTTTGCTACGAGATCCTCAACGTTGGTGACACACCACTGACACAGTTCACGCTCCAGGATCCGGTCATCGACTTGACGGTTTCCGACATGATCGTCGTGTTTGGAAGCTTGGAGGACACACTCGAACCGGGCCAGTCGGTGATCCTGGCTGCGGAGGTGGCGCCGGAACGGCGGACCCGCACCCAGACCCGCATCACGGCCACGGCCGTTGACCAGGACGGGAATCCGGTAGCGGGCCGGACGATTTCCAATACGTCGTCGCTCATCATCGACGTGGTTGACCCGGGTGGACTGCCAGGCTTCAGCGACGGCCTCGACAGCGGGTGGGAGTTACTCCAGATCACCTGGTCGGCCGGCAATGTCCTGGTGGGTTTCATCGTGGGTCTTGCCCCGATCCTCATACTCATTGCAGGCTTGTTGTTCTGGCGGAGAATGAGTCGGCGCAACAATGACCCGGAAATCGGAGGCGAAGCCACCTCCAGTGTTCCCCCTCCGCCGCCGGGACCGTCGGCCAGTCCAACGACCACCGAAATGCCAACGTCGCCGACTGATACCGCAGGCTAAGCCCGGCATGGCAGATTCCTTCAAGGTCGAGCGTTCGATCACCGTACAAGCGCCCGCTCAGAGCATCTACAACGAGATCGCCGACTTTCACAACTGGACCGGCTGGTCTCCGTGGGAGGACCTGGATCCCAACCTCAGTCGCACCTACTCGGGGGCGGCATCCGGCGAGGGGGCGGTCTACAACTGGTCTGGGAACCGCAGAGCCGGCGAAGGGCGGATGGAGATCACCGAGGTAGCCGAGCCAACCAAGGTCCAGGTCGCCCTCGATTTCCTCAAACCGTTCAAGTCGAGCAGCGTCACGACGTTTGCCCTCCAACCCGAGGGCGACTCGACCCACGTCACCTGGACGATGACCGGAGCGAAGACGTTGGCCACCAGGCTGATGGGCCTTTTCACGAGTATGGACAAGATGATCGGCCCGGACTTCGAAAAGGGCCTCGCCCGCCTCAAGGCCGTGGCTGAGAAATCTTCGACCTAGGCCCACGCCCCGGCTGATTCGGCCAGCCGGACAATGACCGGTTCAAGGCTTTCCATTTCTTCCTGCAACAGCTTCCACGCCGTTTCTGCGTTCCCGGCCTTGGCATCGGCGGCGTGTCGTTCCAACAGGGCAGCGGCCTGGGCGGCCGGCCCGGCTGACAGAAGACCGAGACTGCCTTTCATTCTATGAGCGACCCGCGAGACACGCTGAAGGTCCTTGGCGGCGAAGGCTTCGCGAATCAGGTCCAGATCCGCTGGATACTCCTTCTGGAACTCCTGCATCAACTCGACCGCGAGATCGGGCATTCCGCCAAGGCGCTCAAGAGCTTCGAATCGGTCGAGCAGATCTGCTGGCCGGCCTTGACGTTTTGGAATCGAGTCAATATCGATGGGCCCGTTGAATACCTGCTCGACGGCGGCGAACAATACTTCAGGTCGGAACGGTTTGGACACGACATTGTCCATGCCGCTCTCGAGACAGGTCAGCCGGTCTTTCTCAGAGGCGCGTCCCGTCAGTCCGATGATCGGAACGTGACCGGCTTCCTGGGCGCGGATCGTCGCCGTCGCCTCAAGGCCGTCCATCTCGGGCATCTGGACATCCATGAGTACTGCATCGAACTTGATGGCCAACACCAGCTCGACGGCGTCGCGTCCATTTTCCACAACGGTCACGGTATGGCCGCGCTTTTCGAGGAGACGCGTCACCATGGTGCGATTGGTGGCACTGTCATCGGCCACCAGCAGATTCATCCGCGGTCGCCGGGCTCGCAGCCAATGTCGGGTGACTAGTTCGCCCTCCGGTCGGTTACCACCGGAGACCGCCGCAATGGTATCGCTGAGTTCACCCGCCCCCAACGGCTTTGACAGGTAACCGGAAGCACCGGCCGCCCGATAGACCGCTGCGTCGCCTCGTTCGCCAGTCGGAGTCAGAACGACGACTGGCAGGTCTTTGAAGGTCGGTTCCTTGACGAGCCGACTCGCCAGCTCCGCAGTACCAACCCGGACATCGATCACCACGGCGCCGGGTTTCGGATGGGCATGACCTGCTTCGAAAACAATGTCGAGAGCACCGGCCAGGTCGTTTGCAACAATCGAGCGTAGGCCTCCCAACCGAAGCATCTCAGTTGTGCCTCGGCGGGCCTCTTCGTTGTCGGCAATGACCAACACGGTAGTCGCACTGCCCGCCCCATCAGATTCAAAGTCGCTCTCGAGCGGCGCCGGCGCGAGCTTCGCCGTGAAGTGAAACGTGCTTCCCACCCCAACTTCGCTCTCTACCCAGAGGTTGCCTTGCATCATCTTCACGAGTTGGGTCGAAATCGACAGGCCGAGGCCGGTCCCTCCAAATCGCCGAGCGATCGAGCCTTCGGCTTGCGAGAACGCCTCGAAGATGGAGTCGAGTCCGTCGGCAGGGATCCCGATCCCGGTGTCCTCCACCCAAACATGCAGCTCAACCGCCTCGTCGGTCTCTTCGATGACCTCAACCCCGATCCGGACAGTTCCCTCGTGAGTGAATTTGAGGGCGTTGCCGATCAGGTTGAAGAGGATCTGTCGCATCCGCCCCGGATCGCCGACCAGAACTGCCGGAACGTTGGAGGCAACGTCTTGAGTCAGCCCGATGCCCTTCTCGGATGCTTTCACGCCGAGGGTTCTCAACGTGTCAGACAACGTGTCACGGAGTTCGAACGGAATCGCCTCGAACTCCAGCCTTCCGGCCTCGATCTTGGCAATATCCAGCAGGTCGTTGACAAGCGTGATCAATGCGTCGGCGGAGCTTCGCGTCGTGACCAGGTATTCGCGCTGCTCGGCAGTTACTTCGGTTCCGAGCGCCAACTCGGTCATGCCGAGAATCGCATTCATCGGGGTACGGATCTCATGACTCACGTTGGCCAGGAACTGGGATTTGGTTTCCGTTGCTCGCTCTGCAGCAACTTTCGCCTCGACCAAAGCTTCTTCGGCTTGCTTGCGTTCGGAGATGTTTCTCGTTGACGCGTGCAGGCGCACCAACTCCTCCTTGCCTTCCTCGAAAACCATCTTGAAGTTGGAGCCGAACCACCGCCATGATCCGTCTGCATGCTGCATGCGATAGTCGATAGTGACGATGTCATTGCCGGCTTCAAAGGCGCTCTGATGTGCCGCAGTCATGTCCGCAACGTCATCCGGATGAGCAAGATCGTATGGGGTGAGTCCGACGATCTCCTCAGGAGGGCGTCCCAACAGAAGCATCGACGCCGGCGATACATACCGGTATACCCCGTTCGGATCGTGACTGGAGATCATGTCGGTGGAGTTTTCGGCCATCAGACGGAAGCGACCTTCGCTTTCTCGCAAGGCTTCTTCGGCCACCACCCGATCCGTGATGTCACGTGACGAAATGACGAAACCCTCAACGAACTGGTCACCCACCATGTTGCGAGCGGTCGCTTCAAAACTGCGCCATGAGCCATCCTTATGACGCACCCGATGTACGACGGGATTGCTGGTCTCACCGTCGCCAAGTGCCATCCCGGCACCCACGATGGCCGCCGCGTCCTCGACGTGAACGAACTCACGGAACGGTCGCCCGATCATCTCAGGAATCTCGTAGCCCAACAGACGAGACACCGAGGAAGATATCCATGACACCTTGCCGTCACCACCAAGGATGAAGAGAAGGTCTGTCGCATTGGATGCGATGATCTGCAACCGGCGCTCTTGTTTGGCCAGCCGGAGCTGAGTAGTCGCTTCCCGTTCGGACGCTTTGAGCGGTGAGACGTCTACCAGCGAGACGACGACGTTCGAATAATCGAACCCGGTCCCGGTGTGTGGCGCAGTCCAATACAGAACGCAGTCGATCGCTTCGCCCTGAAGCGTCTGACCTGCCATCTCGGTGGACACTGATTCCAGGCGGTTCCATATACCGAGCAACTGGGCAACGACGCTGTCATGCGTCTCGGGGCGATAATGATCGGGGTTAAGCATGCCGGTTAGTTCTTCGGCACTCGTCGCGCCGAGCAATTCGACCGTCGCCTCGTTGACAGCGGTGATGCTGATCAAGCCATGGGCATGCTGGACAAGATCCGGATTGGCATCGAGGTGTGCTTTGAGGTCTTCAACGCCTTCTGATCGCAAGCTGTCCACCCAGGCGGCCACCTGGGAGAAGTCCTCCTGGAACGTGGCGATCGGCGTCTTGAGAAACAGGTTCTCATAACGGTGCTCGGTGGACTCCAGCGAGCGGAGGGTCTGTCGAAGACCAAGGGCGATGAGCAGGTAGACACACAGCTCAACGGCCATGAAGAAGACTGTTTCACCATTGCGATGAAACAGCGGCTGAGCGACCCAGATGAGCCCGACGTACGTGTGGTAACTCCAGCGCCGTCGGGCGGACACGAAGGAACTGCCGATGGCCGCGAGAGCAGCGATGGCTACCCACAACGCCTCGAGAACCGCGGGATCGAGCGTGAAGGTTTGGGCGGCTGTCAGCGTAACGACCACGATCATCAAGGCGGCGGCTTGGACCCGTCCCACCCGAATCTGTAGAAGAGCGATGGCGCCCGACAAGGCCGACAAGGCAGCCAGGAATAAGAAGGCGGGCTCGCCGGTCGCTAGAGCGACACCAAAAAAGACTGGAGAAAGACCCAGTCCGATGTCCCGCATGAATCGGACGAACTTCTCCTCAGTTGATCGGATAACGGCGCTCTTGGCTTGCGTTCCGCCAGTTGGTGCCGCTTCAGTGACAAAGTCTGCCATTCATTAACTTCGGCTGCCATCAGCTCGATCTTGAGCGCCGAATTCGCCCATCAACCTATTTTGGGGGGCGAATCCTTGCTACGAAATAGGCTCCAACCGCCAGCCCGGCCGCGAACCATCCGACCGAGGTGGCACCCGGTTCGGTGTGGCGTTCCGGCTGGTCCGCTCTGGTCACCGATACGTCGGCGTCGTCAGACGGTACGAGATTGGGAACCAGGTGTACGTCGATAATCTCCGCACCGAACAGCACGACCTGGGCGAGAACGAAGACGCTGAAGAGAATCAGGACGAAACCACCGGCAAAGCCCGTGCCACTGAACCGCTCCGGATTGAAATAGCTACTGATGACTATGGAGGCGATCGCAAACCCCACCGCGGTGATGGCCCCGCCAATCCGGGCGGCTCGCCAGGGGATCTCTCGACTCGGAACCAACCGAAAGACAATTGTGAAGAGTCCGGCGAGAACCAGCCACGCCACCACGGGGGTGAGCCAATCCAACACCTGCTTGACCGATTCGGCCAGGTCAACCCTTGATTCGACCATGCTCCACGCGGTACTCGAACCGATCACCGCCAGGAGAACAACTCCCATCGATAGTGCGGCCGTAAGCGCCAGGACCCTTCTAAGAATCCACGCTCCGAACCCACCTTTAGGGGTGGGTTCGGAGCCGAAAATGAGATTGAGCGAACCCTGTGCTTCGAGGAACAAGGCGCTGGCAGTCCAGGTCATGAGCAAGAGTCCGATAATGCCGGTCGAGTTGCGATTCTCTGCTGCTTGATCGAGCACATCAAACACCAGCCCCGAGGCTTCTGTTCCTACATACGGCTGGATTTCTGCGACGAGGCGAGCTTGCGCGTCGGCCGTCCCATATACGAATCCGGCAACGGAAACCGCCACAAGGAGCAAGGGAGCCAGAGCAAACACCGTTCGGTACGCAAGCGACGCGGCCAACCGACTTCCATGATCGCTGCCGTAGCGCTCCATAACCGCCAACAGTGGAGCGATCCGCTCCTGCATTCTCTCCCATGGCGTTGACACTGAAGCAGCCTACCAACGCCCCGAGTGTCTAGTTACACTCGAGCCTCGCCGTTGCCGTTTTCCGATGCCGCTGGCCTCCATCGAGCCAACCGGCCCGGGTAGGGTCGGAGAGACAATGGTTCCCAATCATGTCTGACATCAATTGGGCAGCGTGGCTGCCTCTCATTCTGCTTGCGGTGGCGATCATCGGCTATGGCTTGTTCGACTTGAATCGAAGCGAGGTCAAATATCTACCCAAATGGGCGTGGGCGCTCATCTGCCTGCTCTCAGTCCCGTTCGGCACAATTGTGTATCTCACGGTTGGCCGCGAGGGTTCGACTCGGCCCGACAGACCGTGATCCGTACCGAGAAGCTGAGCAAACACTATGGCAAGGTCGTAGCCCTCGATGCCGTCGATCTTGAAGTACCCGCCGGCTCGGTCTATGGCCTCATCGGGCCGAACGGGGCAGGAAAGACGACGCTGTTGGGTATCCTGGCCGGGCTCAAGACGCCCACGAGCGGGTCGGTAACACTCGACGTGTCTCCTTCCGAGGTAGCAGTCCTCCCGGACACCCCCCGGTTCGACCCCTGGCTGACGGCCAGAGAAGTGATCGATCTCGCCCGAACCATCGGAGCCAACCCGTCCCCAGCTGCTCGAGTCGAGAGTCTCTTGAGCGAAGCAGGCCTGGCGGACGCGACCGACCGCCCGGTCAAAGGCTTTTCGCGTGGCATGCTCCAACGACTTGGTCTGGCTGCCACCATCGTCAACAAACCCCAACTTCTGCTGCTCGACGAGCCAAGTTCTGCGCTCGACCCGATCGGGCGTCGCGAGGTTCTGGACCTCGTGTCGCGGCTACGAGGCGAGGCGACCGTGGTGTTTTCAAGTCATATCCTGGCCGACGTTCAAGAAGTATGCGACACGGTCGGAATCCTCCGAAACGGACGGCTCGTCTACCAGGGTTCAGTCGCACACCTGCTGAGCGACCGGATTACCCCGCGGTACCTGGTGCGCCTCCGTCCACCGATCGAACCCACGATCGAAGCTCTTGGTCGGTCACCCTGGGTCGTGGCGGTTGATCAACTTGGACCGGATCAGCTGCGAATCGAGACTGCTTCGGTGGCAGATGCCGAGTCGTCACTAACTGCCGTATTGGCGCAAGTCGAAGCCAGGGTCGTAAGTTTTGGCCCTGAAGCTGTCACCCTCGAAGACGTCGTGCTGGAGATAGTGACATGACGCTTTGGAGACTTGAGTGGCTACGCCTGGTTCGAACCAAGCGATTGATCACCCTCGCCTTCGCGTATTTGTTCTTCGGTCTACTCGGGCCCATCAGCGCCCGCTACATGGGTGAAATCGTGGCCCAATTCGGTGAGGGCGTCACGGTAAGTTTTCCTGATCCGACGCCAGCCGACGGGATCACTCAATATGTTGGGAACGCCTCACAAGTCGGAGTTTTGGTCGGCGTCGTAGTTGCGGCCGGCGCATTGTGCCTCGACGCTACTCCGGAAATCGGAACGTTCTTCCGCACCAGGGTCCCCGCAATGGCCCGCATCCTGTTACCAAGATTCTCATTGACCGCCGCCGCATTGGTGATTGCGTCTGCGTTGGGTACGTTGGCCGCATGGTACGAAACTGAGGTATTGATCGGCAGCGTTGGAGCGGGCCAGCTTTGGACTGGCTGGCTTCTCGGTGCTCTCTACCTGGTCTTCGTGGTGGCGGTCGTTGCGATCACCGCTGCGAGAACATCTTCGGTGCTTGCCACGGTCCTGATCACCCTGGTGATCCTTCTTGCGTTGCCAATTCTGGGAATCCTCCCAAACGTCGCCAGGTGGCTGCCAAGCCACCTCGTCGGGGCGCTCGACGGCATCGTACGGGGAAGCGACGTCTCCGAATACACCCGTGCCGCCGCCGTGACGATTGGCCTGACGGGGTCCGCCCTGTTTGGCGCGATCCGGTTGAGTTCTCGGCGGGAACTCTGAGTCAGACCCCCGGTGCGAGGGTGCCTCCGAAAACCTGCCAGGCGAGGGCGGACTTGGCGAGCAAGCTCAACCAGATATAGGCGCGCTCCCCGTAGATGTAGTCACGCCATTTTCCGGTCTGGCGGTACTGGAGCACCATGTTCACGGCGAACGAGTTGAAGAAGACGAAGAGCGAACCAAAGATCGCATAGACAAATCCGGGGGGTGCCGCATCCGACCCGGGCGTCCACAGATAGATGGCAATAGCCAGCCACGGGAACAATCCGGCAATCACGCCAAACCAGTACGAGAGCCAGTCGGTCGAGCCGGGCTGCTCATACTTTTCCATGAGCCATCCGAACAGAATCATCGACGCGTTCACACCGAAGATGACAACAAGCGCCGAAACCTCTGCGATCCCGGTCAGCATGGCGATGAGCACGACCATAAGCGACGAACTAATCGAATACTCGATCCAGCGGGCGTAATTGCGCCGTTGGGCCAGGTTCCGGTTGTACCACTCGTTGATACCCGGCGATGCTACGAGGAAGTGAGCTGCGGCCGACAACCACAAGAAGGCGGCGACTCCGTAGGCCACTCGCACGTCGAACAGAGAGACAACTTCGAA
>JAOUMT010000183.1 GCA_029881355.1 Acidimicrobiia bacterium
GAGAGCCGGTCCGACTGCTCTGGCAACATTGAACGCAACCGAGTTCAATGCCACCGCACTTGCCACCATGCCTCTGGGAACGAGATCAGGAACCATCGCCTGCCAGGCAGGCAGGTTGAAGGCCATACCAACTCCGAGAAGAAGACCGAGAGCCAGCAGCAAGCCAGGGCCAATCCGACCGAACGACGTGACAATCGCCATCGCCGCGGCGGCCGATCCCATAACGATCTGGGACACGAGCAGCAGCTTGGCCCGATCGACAAGATCAGCGAGCGCTCCGGCGGTCAACGCCAAAAACAGCAGCGGCAGGGTCGTCGACGCCACCATGAAGCCAACCCAGGTCGCTGACCCGGTCAGTTCAAGCATCAGCCAGGATCCGGCTACTCCCTGGAGAAACGAGCCAACGTTCGAGACGACGGAGGCGATCCACAACGCCCGGAAGTGTCGAATACGAAGTGGCGCAACTGCCTGGGACATGCGGTCAGTCTATGACCAGTCAGCAGTATGCCTATCGCCCTCGCGCCAGCGGGAATCAATCGATTCGAGCGGTTGGTCCAGATGTCGGTGGTCCAGCAAACGCCTGAGCTATTTCCAACCACTCAACGGCGAAAGGCGTTGCCACCAAACTGGTGTCGTTCACATGTCGTCGCTGGGTCACCACCAGACAGAAATCCAGGGCAGGACCGCTCACGAACTCTGTGGCATCGTCGGGACCGAAGACCCAGATAGCCCCGGACGGTGAGGTGAGTTCCAAACGCACCGACTCCGCTGGCTGCTGAAGTCCCCGGTTGGTATAGGACCATCCTCTCGTGAGAAACCCAAGCCGGGCAATGTGGGCGAGGCGGTCGCTAGCCGGCCGGTCGACGGCTATCGCGTCCACGATGTCCTGTCCGTGCGCCCAGGTTTCCATGAGTCGGGCGGTCAGGAACGACTTCGCTCCCATCGGTGGCCCGTACCAGGGCAGCCGGCGGCTTTCATCGAGGCCAAGCGACGCTTCGGCGAGGCGCCGTCGGTTGGTTCTCCAGGTTCCGAGCAAATCCTCGGTAGGCACGCTGCGCAGGGAACCGAGCGTACGTTCATCCATGGCGACATCACCGTCAGGGGCGATCGCCAGCAGTTCCCCCATCTTCGTTACGAACACATCGGTGTCGGCGATCGCCACCACCGCGGCATCATCAAAGTACGTCAAATGAGCTATCTGATCGGCAACCGACCAGCGAACGCTCGGCGTTGGAAGCAACCATTGCTCCGGCGTCAGCGACGCAACGATGGCGTCGAGTGCGTCCTGCTCGGCGATCAGGTCACGTCGAATTGAGGCTATGTCCATACGATCCTGTCCGGTCTGGCGGTTCATTGTGGAGATAAGACTCCGACATCACACAGCGACAGCAGGCGAAGAATCCGGCCGTCGGGTACGGCGTCGCGTCGACGACTAGCTTACGACTCACTAAGCCAAATCCTGATCGTCAACGACGGAGCGTGCCATAGACGTCATCCCGCTTATGTTGGTGCTGGCGTCTGCATTGCTGCACGCTTCCTGGAACCTCATCGTCAAGAGCAGCCAGGACCGCCTCATCGCCGGGTTCGCCCAGGCGGCATTCGGAGCCCTGGCCTTCGCTCCGATCCTCATCACCTCCGGAATCCCGACGGAAGTCTGGCCAGCCATCGCGATTTCGAGCTTCATTCATCTCGCCTACGTGCTGACCTTGATCACCGCATACGAGCACGGCGACATGTCGCTGGTGTATCCGGTGGCGAGGGGCACTGCCCCGATTCTGGTCACGGTGGCTGCCGCTCTCTTGCTCGACGACGTTCCGAGCGGATGGGGACTCGTAGCCATCGGTCTGGTTGTCATCGGGGTCCTTTCGGTTGGCCTCGGCGGCCATCGCAAGGGCGTCGGCTGGGCGGCGCTCGTCGGGGCGATTATCGCCGCCTACACGCTGAACGATGCGGCCGCGGTGCGATCTCTCGATGCCGCTCTCCCCTACACCATCGCAACCTTCTGGGGCCAAACACTTCTCCTGGTGCCGGTCGTACTGTGGCGTCGCTCGTTGTCTGGAGCAATATCAGGCCTACGCTTGGAATGGCGGCGCCACGTCTTGGCGGGCATCGCATCAGCCGGTGCGTACGCCCTGGTCTTGTCCGCGGCCCGGCTCGCCCCGCTGGGTTTGGTAGCGGCATTCCGAGAGACCTCGGTGATCTTCGGGACACTCGGCGGTCTGTGGCTCTTTAAGGAACCTGCAGCTCGATCACGTCTAAAGGGCGCCGCCCTCATCGCGGCCGGCCTGGTTGTTTTGGTCCTCACCAGCTGATCGCTGTCGGGGAACGATCGAGAAATCAGCCGCTACCTCGTGACATGCCATACTCAGCGCATGGGCACACCATCGGGGTTCCGTTTTACAAAGCGCAAGAACGGAGTGGTCGTCATCTCCCATCACGACCGCGTGGCCACCATCCTCCGAGGGCGCCAGGCCGATGCTTTCCTCACGAAAGCCGAAGCCAGCGACAGCCAGGAGTTGATGGCACGGCTCACCGGCAACTACAAACGCGGCAACGAGCAGGGAACTCACCACCGCGCATAAGTGGGGCACTCACGACCGCACAGGTCGCACGTCGACTCCCTTCGATATTTCGTCCGGCCGATGCCGGACCCGTCGTGTGGAGGCCGTAGGCGCACGCTCATTCGAAAAGTCCACGTTGCGAGACCGGGTCAAACGGCCTCATATGCAATGGAGGAGTCGCAACCTATGGCTCCACCCCCACCGAGTCGGTGAACCAGCTGAGTGCTGGTGGCCAAAGCACGGTTCCAACAGGAAAGATCGATGGGCCGCCCGGGCCGGGCATGTCATGGGCGCGAGGGACGTACGATTGGAGCCGGGCACCCGAGGAGGACCAATGGCAGATTCAACCAAGTACACACCCGAAGGCATCCAGCGACTGGTCGCCGAAGCGAAAGATCTGATGACCGTCCGCCAGGTGGTCGGCGAGCCCATCGAGCGAGACGGCACGACGGTCGTACCGGTCGTTGAGGTCCGCGGGGGCGGAGGAGGCGGCGGCGGTGGGGGAAGCGCCAACGACGACAACGGTAGCGGCGAGGGTCTGGGATTCGCCATGCGGGCCCGCCCGGTCGGCTGCTACGTGATCTCAGAAGGAAAGGTGACCTGGGAACCAGCCATCGACGTGACCAAAATCGCCGTCATGGGCAACGTCGTTGCCTTCGTCCTCTTCGCATCGATCTGGGCGACGCGCCGCAGGGCTGACTGACGCCAGCCCTGGCGGGCCGCTAATTCCCGGTCAATGCATGTTCGAGACTGAGATCCGGCACATGCCCGATGTCGGGTGAGTTTCCGGTCCCGCCGATCTGGAAACAGCTGTAGCGGAACGTCCACGGGTCGACCGCTTTGCATTCGATCCGGCTCGCCGTGGTGTTCTTGAAGAAACCGATGGACAAACCGGGCTGGATGTATTGACGCACGGCGTTGGAAGCACCCGGATTCACCAGACCCTTCCCGTACGGGTCGGTATAGAACTCCCCCGTGGCGATGGCTTGTTGGCCCGAAATGAGAAAGTTCGCTTTCCACGTCGCCATCGACAAGGTTCGGCGAGTGGCGTTTTCCCGTTCGTGATCGCGCACCACAACCGAATTGCAGGTCTGATTCACGCAATGCGAAGCCGGGTTGCGGATATCAAACTCGTGATCGAACTGAGCTACGCCGAGATTCCGAGTTTCCGTCGTGTCGTTGCGACTCTCCCAGCGCTCGTAGTTATTCGACGCCGCACCAACGTTGATCGAACGCTCCCGAAAGTCGATCGAGTTGGCGAGCGCTTCCATGCTGTAGCCGCAGTTCGTCGGCGTCAGGACGCCGCCACCACCGTCGCTGGTGGCGAAGGCAGCGCCGTAGTCGGCCTTGAAACCAACGTTGTACAACTCGTTCCCCGACAAGTCGTAGGCCTGCATATAGAGCGTATGGAAACGAGCACAGACACGTCGCACCGAACTGGTACCCGCATGCACGACGAAGCGCACCCATTGCTGGCCGTCGTCTGTCTTGAACGTGAATTCTTTGAACCCGACGTTCGGTTCGGATTGCCCGAGTTTGTCGGCAAGATACTCGTACGGAACCATCGGGGATCCGGGGATGAGCGAAGGGTTCGACCCGTGCTCATGGCCGAAGGAGCACCAGTAAACCGGATCAATCTGGGGATGCCACGTTCCGTACGGGTCACCATCGGGACCTTCGGTCCAGTAAAGGTCGTGCACCCATGATGGGCAAGGAGCCCCGACAGCCGGGACCGGGTATCCGTTTGGAGTTTTCGGTTTGACGCTCGGTTCACCCGACGATTCGGCGAGGAGCACCAGATACATATCGCGCCAACCAGTGTGGCCCTCAACGGAACCGAGCTTCACCTCGCCGGCACCGAAGGCCTTTTCGTACACCGGTACCGTGTCACCGTCGACGTACACGAACCCGGCCGAGTCCCAGCTGCCGAGCCAGGTTGGCAGCGGGAGACCGCCGCGCCAGGCGACCGCAACCTGGGCGGGTCGGTTCAGCGTGAACCGCAGCCAGTCGGCGTCGGGTCCAAGGTTCTTGAACTCCCAGCGTGTCGACGGGGCCAGAACGTCCCAGCCGGAGTAGACCCCGGCGTCGTCGATCTTGGCGACGCTGGACGGATCGGGATCCACGTCGAGGCCGGCTCTCATTGATCGGGGCCAGTACTGCATGTCCCACACGGTGATCGCACTGGAACTCTCATTCACATCCATCACGTGATACCGAGCGATCAGCGCCGGATCGTTGTCAACGGGTGTCGGCGGGAGTGGCACGATGGGATCAAGGCCGAGCCCTCTCATCAGGAAGGTCGCCATCTCCGCCCGGGTGACCGCTTTGCCGGGACAGTATTTGTCATTGGTCGGCGGGTTACATCCCAGCGTGATTCCCGCCTTCGCCAGGGCCTGGATATTGGCCTCGTGAGGGCTTGAGTCGTCATCGGAAAAACGGTCGGTGCTGGACGGCGCCAGGTCAAGGGCGCGGGTCAGAAAGGTCGCCATTTCTGCCCGGGTCACCGGTCGATCCGGGCAGAAGCGAGTGTTCGATGGAGGGTTGCAGCCCAGCGTGATACCCGCCTTGGCCAGGGCCTGGATGTTGGCCTCATGCACGCTGGAGTCATCGTCGCCGAACGCATCTACCGACGAAGCCGGAATTGGCAGCGCCCGGACAAGGAACGTGGCCATCTCGGCGCGGCTTACCGCCGAACTCGGGCAGTAACGATCATTCGTCGGCGGGTTACATCCGAGGGTGATCCCCGCGGCAGCTATCGCTTCGATGGAGGATTCGTGGATGTTTCCGTCGTCATCGGTGAAGCGACCGAGCGCCTCAGCGGGACTGGGAGCCACGAAAAAAGTGGTAACCCCGATAGCAAGAGCTAGTACGAGTCGCAAGGCTCCTGACATGACACCCCCTGGGTTCATGCCTCCCGGCCAGCGCCAGGTCACGATACCGTGGTCGGCGCCCCTACTCAACACATATCAGCACCGCACCCGGCGAACTCGCGAACACTCTCTGCGTTATTGCGTGGCGCGGCACCCGGTCAGGAGTGGTCAGGCGACCGAAAACTTTCCCTAGCCATGGGCCTCGTTAACGCCTAGTGTCAAATCATTGAACCACGGAGAGTGGCATGGGCGTAAGGGAGCACCGGGAAGAGCAGCGGCAACGCCGCCTACTGAAGCTGTCCGGATGGCTGGCGATCCCGGCGTCCTACTTGTGGTGGCGGGTCGCAACCGACCAGCCGATCCTCCCCCAGATCAGCCTCCCCGATGAGGCCATGTTTTGGCTACCCGGCCTGGCAATCATTCTGCTGCTGGCGATTGTGATGGTGGGTCCGATGCCCACCA
>JAOUMT010000031.1 GCA_029881355.1 Acidimicrobiia bacterium
TTCCATTGTCATCCACCATCTCAAGGTCACTGCTGCGAATGCGCGAAGTTCCGTTCTCGCGTTCCTCGTTGTCGTCGCTCGAATCCGACACTTGCACGTCGAGGGTCAACGTCGTGTCGGTAACGGTGACAGTCACCGTTGCCGTGACGCATGTCGGAGAGCTGTCGCACACCTGGTAGGTGAAAGACGTGGATCCGACGAACGAGCCATCCGGCGTGTAGGTGATCACGCCATTGCTCGCGCTGGCGCCACCGCTGCCGGGCTGGTTAGTGACGAGTACCGAACCAGGAACGAGATCACCATCCGGATCGCTGTCGTTGTTCAGTACAGAAATCTGAACTGGAGCGTTCTTCGGAGTTGAGGCGGTGTCATCGTTGGCCACTGGCGGATCAGCGACCGGGGTCACGGTGACCGTCACCGTTCCGGTTGCAGTGGAGACTCCGTCGGAGACCGTGTAAACAAACGAATCCCCTCCGTTGAAGTTCGCCGTCGGGGTGTAGCTCCCTACGGCACAGTTCGACGGCACTGTGGCGGTTCCGTTGGCCGCACCCGTACTGATCGAACAGGTCAGCGTGCCACCTTCCGGATCATTGACCACCGGGCTCCACGAGATCGGGAGGTCTTCGGGGCCGGAGATGGTGACGTTACCGGCGGTCGGTGGAAGATTGACGGCTTGAATCGTGATGCTCACGGTGGCGGTAGCACACAAGGCCGTTGGCGTCGTCGCGTCACACACGCGGTAGACGAACGAGTCCGAGCCGGTCGCTTCGAAGTTTGGCGTGTAGGTCACACCACCTGATCCATTCGGGACTGCGGCGCCTTTGGTGGGCCCGGTCGAAATCGTCATCGACCCGGGCACGAGGTCACCGTCGGGATCCGAGTCGTTGGCGGTCACATTGATAACAACTGGTGTCGTTCCAACCGCCGTGGCGGTGTCGTTGACAGCGACCGGGGCGTCAGCAACCGGCGTGATGTCCACCGTGACGACCGCCGTGGCGCAGCGGTTTCCGCTGTCGCAAACCCGATACGTGAACGTATCTTGCCCGTTGGCGTTCACGTTCGGCGTATAGGAGACCGTTCCGGTCGGGTTGGCTACGGCCACTCCCTTCGAACCGTTCGCTACGATCGTGACAGAACCGGGGACCAGGTCACCGTCCGGGTCCGAATCGTTCGCGAGCACACTGATCGTCGCCTCGGTGTCCTCAAGGGTCGTCGCGGAGTCCGGGTTGACTACCGGACCGCTACCGGCTGGCCCGCTCGGCACGTACTCGACATGGAGCAACGGCGCTGCAGAAGTCGAACCGTTATACGATTCGGCGGCACGTTTGCCGGTGCCGGTGATCCTGAAGGCAATCGAGTTCCCTGATACCC
Organism: Acidimicrobiia bacterium; assembly: GCA_029881355.1. GTDB lineage: Bacteria > Actinomycetota > Acidimicrobiia > Spongiisociales > JAENVV01 > JAENVV01. The sequence continues at coordinate 1,372 of JAOUMT010000031.1, forward strand.
ACCCGGGCCGATTGACAATCGCTTGAACCAGCGACGAGATATCGGCCGATGTCTGGTCGGGACCAGAAGCGCCGACGGTCAGCCACGGCGGAGGCGACCAGGCCACCGATGGCGCCATGACCGGCCGGCTACTGACATCGAATTTGGCAGTTGTGAACGCGGTGGCACTGTCGATATCCAGCACCTGGATGGTGAGGTTGGTGGTCTCAGTGGACGCCTCGTCCACCTGGAACTTCAAATACGCTTTTGAGATGGTCATGCCCTTCGGCACGGCGACGTTTTGGAACCGAATTCCTACCGTCTGGTTGGTGCCATCGTTCACAAGTTCGAGGTCGGAACTGGCGATGCGGGTGCTACCCGTTGCCTGCTCTTCGTTGTCGTCGTTGCCGTGGGTCACCCGTCGCTCAACAACCGTCGGAGCGTTGGTCACGTCGACAGTGACAATCGCCGAATCGCACAGCGGAGTCGGAACCGTCAGATCACACACCTGGTAGGTGATTTGCACGGAGCCGGAGAAGCCGGAGGGTGCGGTGTAAGAGATAACCCCTCCGCCTGCGTGGGTGGCCGACCCACTGGACGGCTGTCCGGTAATCGTCACCGAACTCGGATCGAGATCGCCATCGATGTCGGTGTCGTTGGCGACGACGCTGACCTGGATCGTGGTGCCGGCGGCGGCCAGAGCCCCATCGGCAGCAGCCACCGGGGCATCGGCAACGGGCTGCACGGTGAACGAAACGAGACCGGTATCGGCAGAGACGCCGTCGCTGACCTGGTAGCTAAAAGAAACCTGTCCGTTGAAGTTGGCGGGAGGCGTATACGAACCGGTCAGACAGTCCGGCGTCACAATGGCGGTTCCAACGGGCGGCTGGGCCACGATTGAACACGCCAGACCCGTTGAATCAGGGTCTGAGACATCCGGCGTCCAGCTTCCAGTCGTGTCTTCATTGGTGGTTGACGTCACGTCGTTGGCCACCGGCGGCTGATTGAGCGGACCGACCGAAACCGTCACCTGCGCCGTATCGCAAAGCCCACCAGAATCGCACACCTGGTAGGTGAACGTGGCATCGCCGGTAAACCCGGAGCCGGGAACATAGTCGACGGTTCCATCCGGCTTGGGAGTGGCGCTTCCGTTCGAAGCAGCCACCGTGATCGAGACGGTCGACGGAACGAGATTCCCATCAACGTCGATGTCGTTGGCAAGCACGTTGATATTGACCTGGGCGTCCTGGAGGGTTTGAGCCGTGTCGTCGTTGGCGACGGGAGCGGTGTTCGGCTGAGGGGTCGTGGCACACGAGATGTTGGAATACGCAGAAACGGCGCCGCTGCCCGAAGCCCGGACCCGATAGCAGTATTCAGTTGAACCTGACAGTCCTACGTCCTGATAGGTCGTTGTCCCGGCCGCCACGGAGGCGTGGAGCAAGAACGGCCCCCCGGTTCCATCCACCGAACGATCAACTTCATGGCTCACGGTCCCGCCGTTGGCGTCGGTCCAAACCAGGTCGATCAAACCTTCACCAGCCGTCGCTTCAAGGTTGGTCGGCGCAGGAAGCGAACCGCAAGCCGTACCGAGAACGAACGTATCAATGACGCCATCCAAGAGCGAATGAAACGTAAACGTGACGCCGCTGGTGCACGCTTCGGCGATCACGCCACCGAACGAATCGCGGTAGATCACCTGACTGAAGGGACTCAGCGGATCTGGCAGGGCCTTTCGGGAACTGCCTCCAAGACCGTTGATGATGTAGGGAAATCCGTCTACCTCTAGCCGCTCATAAAGGTGCGCATCACCCGAGAGAACGATGTCGGCACCCCATTCTTTGTACGGCCAACGCATCGTGGACGTCGCACCGTTGCTGGCGTAGGGCGCGTCATGAGCAACGACGATCTTCCACGGCGAAGTCGAAGCAGCCAGGCGATTCTGCAGCCAGACACCCTGCGTCGAGGTCGGGGTTCGTCCGTCCGGTTCCGTCACATCGGTGTTCAAGAAGAACATGTGCACGGGACCCTGGACGATGTCGTAGTACCGCTCGTTCCCGGAAGTGTTCGAACTCGTGATCCCGCCACCCGGCAATGTGTAATAGGCGAGATACTCGGCCAGGCCACCACCGTCTTCGATGTCATGATTGCCGAGCGCTGGAAAGAAGCGGTTCAAAGCCGAGCCCTGCCCGTGGGCGCCGTCGTAGTTGCCCATGTATGCAGCGTAATTCTTGCCAACGTTGGCATCCTGCCCGGCAGGTCCGTAACTGTTGTCACCTACCGTGGCGATGAAATCCGGATTGAAGCCTTTGATGAGTTGAGCGACGGCTGCCTCATTGGAGTCGCCGTCCCCGAGATCCCCGACCATCCCGATTTTTACCGAGCCGGGTTGGCCCGCCGCGCCGTCAACTGCCGCAACGGGCGCCAGATCCGATGCTACGGCCTCCCCGTCGTCTGCCGTCAGCTGCAAGACATAGGAGCCGGCTTCAGAGAAGGTAGCCGTCGTGTCGATCGCAGAAGCGTCGGCAAAGGTGACCGTGCCAGGGCCCGATACCTTCGACCAGGTCGTCGTGAGATTGCCGGTCGGGTTCCCATCGTCGATCACATTGCCGTCGAGCGTGGCGGATCCGGTAAGGAACGTTGAGTCAGCTCGAGCCGTGACAACGGGCGGCAGATTGCCGGTTCCTGCACCGAATTCGACGTAGAGCTGGGGAGCATTGTTCGCTCCGCCCTCAAAGGAATCGGCAACTCGTTTGCCCGATCCGGAGATGATGAAGACCACAGCATTCCCGTATGCCCACCCGGGCCTATCGATGACCTGTTGAAGGACCGCACTGAGATCGGGGGTGGCCTGCGCAGGTCCGGTCAACTTCGTGGCGGTCCATGCTGGGGGCGCCCAGGCGACTGTCGTTGATGCGGTGAGACGACTTGAGATGTTGCCAGGGGTAGTTGTGAACGTGCCAGGGTTGTCTGCCGCCTGAACCGCAATGGTCAGGTTGGTCGGACCGGAGTGCACTTCGTCAGAACGAAACTGGATGTACGCCGACGTGATGGAGGCGCCTGGCGGAATGGCCAGCGAGGAGTATCGAAGCCCGACTGTCTGAGTGGAGGTTTCCTCGACCAGCTCAAGATCCGAGCTGCCGAGGGTCATCGCCCCGGTGGCTCCTTCCTCGGCGTCATCGGTGCCCGTTGTAATGAGTGCAGTGAGTGAGAATGGCGCAGCCTGGGCGGCGTCGAGCCAACCGGCGACGGGCACAATGCCCAACACAAGTGTCAGTACGACAAAGATGTTCAAAAATCGTGACCGCTGCGGCGGCCGACGATGTTTCCCCTTGGATCTCCCCCAAGAGCCCATAGCCCCAACTTTCCCCAAATAACAAAGCCGAGCATAGGGCATAACTCAAGCCGATCAACTGAAATACCACGATACGTGAAACAAATGATGCGACCGACCTAGTGACCGCTCCGAATTCTGTGACTTCGCGGGAATCTGACCGTTACAAACGATCGTTTGTTACTCTTCGCTGATGGCCACCTTCGAAGAAATCATCGCCGCCGACCACAAGGTCGAACCCCGTGACGAAATGCCCGACGCATACCGACAGAATCTGATCCGCCAGATTGCGCAGCATGCTCATTCGGAAGTCATTGGCATGCAGCCGGAGGGTACGTGGATCACGCGGGCTCCCTCGCTCAAGCGGAAAGCCATCCTGATGGCCAAAGTCCAGGACGAAGCCGGTCACGGGCTGTACCTCTACTCAGCCGCCGAGACACTCGGCGTGTCACGCAACGAACTCATGGAGCGACTCCATGACGGTCGCCAGAAGTACTCGTCGATCTTCAATTACCCGACCCTCACCTGGGGTGACATCGGAGCCATCGGGTGGCTGGTAGATGGGGCAGCCATCACCAATCAGCTCATGCTGGCCCGCTGCTCCTACGGACCGTATGCAAGGGCGATGGTGAAGATCTGCAAGGAAGAGTCGTTCCATCAACGACAGGGCTACGAAATCATGATGACCTTGTCGAATGGCACTCAGGATCAGCGAGCGATGGCTCAGGACTCCCTCGATAGATGGTGGTGGCCGTCTCTCATGATGTTTGGGCCACATGACGCAGAGTCAACCCATTCCGAGCAATCAACCGCCTGGAAGATCAAGCGCGTATCGAACGACCAGCTCAGACAGGAGTTCATCGATATGACCGTTCCTCAAGCGGACTACCTCGGACTCACGATTCCCGACCCTGACCTGAGATGGAACGATGAGCGCGGCGTCTACGAAACCGGCGAGATCGATTGGGACGAGTTCTGGAGGGTGGTCAAAGGCAATGGGCCGCTCAACCGTGAGCGGATCGAACACAAGGTCGGTGCCTGGAACGAGAACGCCTGGGTCAGGGACGCCGCCGCCGCCTACGCCAACGAACGGATGAGCGCCTGATGCCTTACGAAGTGCACATCGCCCCCGGGGAGTCTCCTCAGGAGCCCACGACGGAGGACCTCGGGTCGGCTGACCACGGGTGGCCGCTGTGGGAAGTGTTCATCAGGGCCCGGCGGGGCCTGAGCCATGTGCATGCGGGAAGCATTCATGCCCCTGACGCCGAGATGGCCGTCGAATCTGCCAGGGACGTTTACACGCGACGCTCCGAAGGGGTCAGCATCTGGGTGGTTCCTTCGGCCCTTATCGTGGCCGCCGATCCCGACGATGCGGACATTCTGTTCGACTCCGACAAGCCGTACCGCCATCCGACCTTTTACGAGATTCCCGACGAAGTCGGGCACATGTAATGGGTGACCCATGATGGGCGAAGCAGCGACCAGCCCCAGCGTGGAAGATCTCATCGCCTATACGCTCAGGCATGCCGATGACTGTCTCGTTCTATCGCATCGCCTGGCCGAGTGGTCTTCTCGGGCACCCGACCTCGAAGAGGACATCGCCCTGACCAATATCGGCCTCGACCTACTCGGGCAGGCGCGACTCCTCTATACGTACGCCGGCGAACTCGACGGCCACAAAACCGAAGATGATTACGCGTATCTGCGAAACGAACGCCAGTACACCAACCTGTTGCTTGTCGAACAACCGAACGGCGACTTCGCCAGAACCATCGTGCGGCAACTCATGTTCTCGACCTACCAGCAACACCTATGGGCCCAACTCCAGACCGCTTCCGACCCGACCCTGGCCGCCATCGCCGCCAAAGCGGCCAAAGAGACGGCCTATCACCTTCGCCACGCTCGGACCTGGGTTCAACGCCTCGGAAACGGAACCTCCGAGTCCCACGCTCGTATGCAATCGGCGATTGATGCACTGTGGCGGTTCTCAGACGAGATGTTCAAGGCCGACGAGCTGGACCGCCGCCTGGCCGAAACCGGGCTCGCCGTCGATGCCAACGGGTTGGCTCAATCCTGGCACGCCAGCATTGAGGCGGACCTCAATCAGGCAGCCTTGGCCGTGCCCGAAGACCTCCACCAGACCGATGGCGGTCGCTTCGGGCGACACACGAACCACCTCGGCCTCATGCTCGCCGAAATGCAGGTTCTCCATCGAGCCCACCCAGGAGCGCGGTGGTGAACGCCATTCGCTCCGCCATCGAATCGGTTTGTGATCCGGAGATTCCGGTTATCACCATTGTCGATCTCGGGGTTCTCAGGGACGTTCACCAGGTCGGCGACGCGGTGACCGTCACCATTACCCCAACGTACTCAGGTTGTCCGGCGATGGACACCATTCGAGAGGACATCGTCGTGGCCGCAACAACGGCCGGCGCGGGCTCTGTCGTCGTCAACACCGTTCTCAGCCCGGCATGGACGACCGAATGGATGACCGACGAAGGGCGCCTGAAACTGGCCGGGTTCGGAATCGCCCCGCCGGGCGCGAATCCGACCTGTCCGCAGTGTGCGGCATCCGATCCTCGAACCGTTTCCGAGTTCGGATCAACCGCGTGCAAAGCGCTCATGGTCTGTTCAAGCTGCGGCGAGCCGTTCGACAGATTCAAAGATCTGTGAGTGATTTCACTGCTCTTCCGGTAACCAGAATCGAGCATCTCACGGATGATTCTGTCGCGATCACCTTCGGGCTTGACGAAAAAACTCGTCCGCGGTTCCGGTATTCGGCCGGCCAGCACGTCACGGTTCGGGCGTTCATCGATGGCAACGACATCCGGCGTTCGTATTCGATCTGTTCTGATGCCAGCATCGGTGAATTGCGGGTCGGGGTTCGCCGACTTGACGGAGGAATATTCTCGACCTGGGCGACCAAGGAACTTCACCTCGGTGACGTGGTCGATGTTATGACGCCCGTCGGAGACTTCACGGTTCCGCCACCAATCGGCCCCAGACACATCGCTGCGATCGCAGCCGGATCAGGAATCACGCCGATCCTGTCTATCGCCTCGACCGTGCTGAGCACCGAACCGGACAGCCGTTTCAGCCTCATCTTCGGTAACCGGACCGCTCAGTCGATCATGTTCCTCGAGGAACTCGAAGGCCTCAAGGACAGATACACGGAACGGTTTCAGATGGTTCATGTCCTTTCGCGAGAGCCCTCGGCGGTGCCGCTCTTCTCAGGACGTCTCGATAGCCAAAAGATCGAAGCGTTGCTGGACACGGTGGTGACCGAACCCGCCGCCCACTGGTTTCTGTGTGGGCCATACGACATGGTTCACGCCGCTCGGGAAGTTCTGGAACGGCGGCAAACCGGCCAGGTCCACGACGAGTTGTTCTTCGCCGAACCTTATGTCGAGCCACCGGTCCCGCCGCCGTCTACAGAGGGACTCACCAACGTGACTTTTACGCTGGACGGCCGGGCTTCGGTGGTTCTAGTCGATCCGGCGGGGCCACCCATCCTCGACTACGCGCTGGGAGTGCGCAGTGAACTGCCCTTCTCCTGCCGGGGAGGGGTCTGCGCCACCTGCAAGGCAAAAGTTGTCACCGGATCGGTGCGCATGGACGAGAACTGGTGCCTGGTTCCCGAAGAAGTAGCAGCCGGTATCGTTCTGACCTGTCAATCACATCCATTGACCGAACAGCTCGTCCTCGATTACGACGTATGAGCCGCCTCAGTCGCGACGATGTGATCGAGGCAGCCGGTCGACTGTTCGCCAAGCGGGGGTATCACGCCACGTCGATGCGGGACCTGGGGGGCGAACTCGGCATCCTCGGCGGGTCGGTCTACGCCCATGTTTCATCCAAGGAAGAACTGCTGGTGGAGGTCGTCCAGCGCGCCGGGCGGCTGTTCGGAGAGTCAGCGGCGCGTGCCATGAGCAGCAGCGACCACCCCGAAGAGCAACTCAGAGCGCTCATCGGCGGTCACATCCGGGTGGTGCTCGATCACCGTGACGAAGCTCAGACATTCCTCAATGAAGCGACCGCGCTCGGGGAGCGCCACCGTCAGGCGATCGTCGAGGAGCGAGATACCTACGAAGCGCACTACCGCTCGGTGATCACGAACGGAATCACCGCGGGCACTTTCCGCTCAGACGTCGACGCCAATCTCGCCGCGACGTTTGTCCTATCCATCCTCAATGCGATCGAGCGTTGGTACCAGCCAGACGGGCGGGTCGATCCCGTAAGCCTGGCAGACCAGCTACATCGGTTTGCGTTGTCAGGGGTGTTGCGGAGCCAAGAGGAACTAGATGCCGAGTGAATCGTGCAGGGCAGCCTCGTCGATGGTTGCGTCGCCACGGTTGCGGTGCCAACGGTCCCACAGGACCAGCATCGACGGAAGCACCAGGAGCGAGAACAGCAGCGCGTAAGCAATTGCATAGAAGGTCACGGCCCCGAACTGCTGAAACGGGGTCAAGTTGGAGGTGACCAACGACCCAAACCCAGCCATGGTCGTCAAAGCCGAACCGGCCAACGCTCCTCCGGTGTGCAAGGTTGTCGATCGAATCGCCTCTCCCGTCGACTCGAATCGGATCCGGTCTTCCTGGAATCGGTGCGTGATATGGATCGTGTAGGGAACCGCGATACCAATCGCCAACGCAGAAATCGTGGCGGTAACCGGACCGAATGGAATCCCGGTGAGCGCCATCGTGCCGAACGTCGCCAGGATTACGAGGGCAACCGGCAGCATCGTGATCACCCCAAGAAAAGGTCGCCGGGATTCCACCCAGAAATTAATGATGAGCAGAATCGTGGCGGCGATCAGCGTGATCCACAGCGAGCTGACCTGAGACGACTGCAGGGACTTGACCACCACGTCGCCGATGATGTTTTGGGAGGTGGGAATCGCCGTCGCTCCCGCCTCATCCACTGGAGCAAAAGCGACAGTCAGGCCATCGTTGAGCTCGCCGGCCCGCGCATCGCCCGCCTGCGTATTTATGGTCCACAGGGCCGCGTCATATGAGCCACTGTCGGACTGGTGCACGACCGACGCAAAGACGGTCGGGTCGACGCTAGCGGCCGCATCGTAGAGCTCCGAGAGATCGGACGACGCCGACACCTTCAAGTCAGGTCCGAGTCCCACCGAGTCGGCAGCGGCAGCCACCGTCGGATCGAACGTTGGCGACTCAGGTTGGACCATGGTGGCAATCACCGAGAGCGGTGAAGTAGCCGCCGGGGCATCGCCGAACAGGATGACGTCGGTGGTCGTACTCAGGTTGGCCAAGGCTTCGGCCTGGGCATTGTGGACCGCCGGCGAAGTTATGTCACCTTCGATCAAGACGCTGGTGGTTTCTCCGAAGCCACCACCGAAGTTATCGGTGAGTTGGTCGACTGCGGCAAGGAGGGGGTTATCCGTAGGAACGAAGTCAGTGAACGAGAACTTCGTCTCAAGCTGCCGAAAACCCATATATCCAAGAACACCGATAAGCAAGGCAAGGATCACCACCGGCACCGCCGCCTTGTCGGCTAACGCTCCGGTCGGTCCGACAATCTTGGGGAGGAAAATGATCGTAAGACCAACCACGGCTCCAATGGCACCGAATATGCCGACCGAGTTCAGTTCGAATACTTCTCCGAAACCGAGCCCGCGGATCCCTGCCTCGATCATGGCGCTGAGCAGATACACGACGGCGCCGCCCAAAGCCCCGGCCACAACCGAGCCAACCGGGCCGCCTTTGGCTTCCTCAGCCGCAAAGTCGGCAGGTACCAGGCGGTCGCCGGCCTTGCGATCGAGCAAGAACCGCACTGCCGGAACCAGCGTGAGCATCAGGGCGAACGAGACGACGATGCCTACCGCAGCCAGGATTCCAAAGTCCTTGAGGGCCGGTATCGGGCTAACCAGGTTGGTGAGAAAGCCGACCGCGGTCGTAACGGTAGCGAGAATCAACGCCACCCCGACCGTCCGGATGGCAGTCTCCGTGGCCTTTTCCACCCCGCGTTCCTGGCCAAACTCTTCTTGATACCTGGACGTCATGTGGATGCCGTAGTCCACCCCCAACCCGATCAACAGAATCGGGAGGATCTGGACGATCTGGTTGAAATCTCCAATGACTCCCAAGTACTTCGGCCCGAGCAGTACGCCGATCCCATTCATGATGCCGATCGCCAGGAAGATAGCGAACATCGTCAAACCCATGGTGGCGAACATGCGCCTCACGGATCGAAGCGTCCCATTCCGACCACTTAGGCGGCGCCAGTAGTTGAAGAGCAAAATGACCACAATGATGAGAGCTGCCAGACCAAACATCCGACCGATCTCGGCCGTGCTGTCGCCACCCGTGGCGAAGATGAGTTCGAACGAAAATCCCGTCGCCTGGTATCCGGCAGGAAGGTCGAGTTGGGAGATCTGATCGACGAACGCTTGTTGACGCAGCGAGAACGCTTCGAACTCGGCCGCATCGGTCTGTTCGGGACTGTTGAGAAAAAGGATCATCAGGCCGCTCGACGCAGATGGAGCGCTCAGGTCTTTATCCGAGCTCAGCAGATTCTCGACGAGGCCGACTTGGGCGGCGGGGATGAACGACAAGCGGTCGAGATAGGCAGCTTTGAGCTGCGGTGTGGTTGGGTTCGAGGGTAGGTACGACGCCATAAAGCCGTCGGGCAGCCGCGCCGAGCTGATTGCCAAGGCGAGGCTCTGCTCTTCGGCGGTGGTGAGAGGCTCGGACAGGGTGACGCTGATCAGCCCCTTGGAAGCGCTAGGCCCAGCCGGGTCCTTGTCGTTGGAGAGTAGGAAGTCCAGGAACGGGGCGAATTCAGCCGGGACGAACGCAGCACGTTCGCGATAGACCGCTTTGAAGTCATCATCGGTCGGCTTCGGAGGAAGCGCCGCGACTGAGTAGCCATCGGCCAGATCAAGGTCAACCAGCCCCGCCTGAATAGCGGCGACCTCGTCGGCGGTGGGGGGTTCGGTGAGTGAGAATGAAACGAGGCCGGCAGAGGCACTCGGCACCGACAAATCTGCGTCGTTCGACGCCAGGAACGCCAGGATCGGCTGAACTTCGGGCGGCAGGTTCGGAACCGCGCCCAGGTAGGCCTGCTTGAGGCCCTCGGTGGGGATGTCCGGTGGCACGCTCCCCTGGGCGATGGCGCTCTCGACTGGTAGCAGGAACGAACTTACGGGCGGCTGATCGCCCTCGGGCAGTTTGGCGCCGAGGACATCGAACCCGACGCCCTGTATGGCCTGAACTGCTTGCAGACCTTCAGCCGTGAACACGTCACCATCTGCGGAACGAACAACGACGTGCAGTGATGGCCCCTGACCCGCGGCGCCTTCGATCGGCGCCAGGAATCCTGTGATGGGTGGCTGCTCGCCGTCGGTGGGGATTTTCCCTGCTGCAGCTGAGGTGAAGACGGCCTCCTGAACAGCTTGTGACGCCGCCAGCCCGGCCGGGCTGATGACGTCGGGTCCACTCACGACGATCTGGATACCAGGCCCCTGGCCGGCGGCGCTATCGAGCGGGGCTAGAAAGCTGACAACGGGAGGCTGACCGTTTGACTCCTGGAGATTACCGCTCAGATCCGAGGTCTCGAGGGCTTTGGTGATTGCGCCGACAACCTCGGCGCCTTCGGCCGAAACGACATCATCACCAGAAACGATGACCTGAAGCACCGAACCCGATGACTCAGCCCCGAACAGGTCACCGATCCGCTCTGAGGCATCGAGCGAAGCGGCTTCGGGGGCGAACCCCTCGTTGGCGTCGGCTTGCACTGTGAACCGGTTGAAGTAGGAAAGGCCAACGGCGACTACCAGGACCGCTATAACCGTGAACCATGGATAGCGCTGCACCGAGCGCGAGAGTAGGCGAACGAGGGCTTTCACGAGTTTTTCCCCTTAGAAGTGCAGATTTCGGATAAGCGCTCAAAAACGCCCACAGCAGGGTACGTCCAGACGCCGTTTAGGCCAAGCTCAGCTTATCCAGAACCGCAAAGAATTGGCGCATCTCGGCTTCGGCTCCCACCGAGACGCGCAGCCCGCCTGGAGTTGAGCGGGTGATCACGCCGTGTTGCTGGAACTGGGCAAAGAGCCGGCCAGGGTCGTCCATCGGCAGGTACACGAAGTTTGCCTGGCTGGGGACATAGGCGATCGATCTATCGGCAAGACCCGACTCAAGTCCCCGCCGGCCGGCTGCATTGGCTGCCCGCCGACGCGCTAGTTCGGTTGGATCCTTTAGCGAAGCTGCCGCTGCCGCTTGTGCCACCGTTGTGACGGTAAACGGTGCCTGAGCTTTGCGCAGGTCGGCAAGAGTCGCTGGCATACCAACGGCGTAGCCGACCCGGAGCGCGGCCAGTGAGAAGATCTTCGAAAACGTGCGCGTCACGATGACGTTGGGTCGACGCACGGCCTCGGGGATCATCGATTGCCACCCCGGATCGGTCACATACTCCTCATACGCCTCATCGACCACCACCAACACGTCATCGGGCACCGCATCCAAGAACCGCCGAGTGTCGTCCGTTGCGTTCACTGTCCCAGTGGGGTTATTCGGATTGCAGACGTAGACGAAAGTTGTGGTGGCGTCGATGGCCGACAGGAGCCCATCAAGGTCGACGCGGAAGTCACTGTCGAGGGCAACCGGGCGTCCGGTCGCCCCCGAAAGCTTGGTAGCCAGTTCATAGATCACAAACGATGGGTCGGGAAACACGGAAGAGGAGCCGGGGCCTCCGACGGCGAGGGCCACCTCCCGCAGGGTCGATGAGCTACCGGCCGCAAACCAGAGGTTGTCCGGTTCGATGTCATGGTGAGACGCCGTAAGTGCGGCCAATTCACGGAGGGCGTTATCGGGATACCGGTTGGCGTCGGCAGCGGCTTCGGCGATGGCGCCCGCCACTCCCGGGAACGGCCCTTCTGGAGCTTCATTCGAGGCGAGCTTGACGATGGCGGATTCCTCAAGCCCAAGTTCGGCCGCCACCGCCGCAGTCGTGCGACCGGCAATGTAGGGGTTGATCGAGGCTACTTCCTGTCGAATACGAATCACAGGCGGATACTACCGACCCGACTCACTAACCCCGTTCGGCCACACTGCGTGGCTCAAGCACCGCTAAGGTGGAGCCTCGATCGTCCACCAAACTTCGGAGAGTGGGTCGATCCTGGCAGTAGACTGCTCGAAGACGTTATGAGGGGTTCCGATGGTCTGGGCGTTCTCGATCACCGCCGCGGTCATGACAGTTTTGTTTTTGTGGGCGGGGATCTACGTCACCTCCACGGCGCGTCAAGTGTCCGAACCCCGCTTCCGGCGCCTCTTGCGCACCATCGGTCTTGCGTCGCTCATCATGGCCATGATCGGTTTGTTCTTCGTGCTGATGGGTATGGCTCATCTGAACATCAGTCGCACTGCCCCGATCAACCGCGCCATGTGGTTTGGCTTCGCCGTCATGGCGAGCTCGTTCTGGCTGGCAGGACTCTCGTTGCGAGTGGTGCGCGAGCTCGCCGAACCGATGCGAAAAGCTGAACGGATGATGACCGCGCTATCAGATCAGATTCCGACGACAGCAGTCGGGGAACTAGGACTGACTTCTCGCGAGCTTGAGGTCGTAAGTGTGATCGCCCAGGGGTCGATCACTGACGCCCAAATCGCCGACAAACTCTTCATCTCCAAGGCGACAGCCGCGACTCACGTACGGAACATTCTCAAGAAAGCCGGCCTGAGCAACCGGCGCGACCTGATGCTGCTCGGAGGTTGGAGCAACGTAGCTCCTTCTGATCGGCCCGTCCGTTACTAGCCGGCCATCACCGGCTTCCCATCAAGTGGTAACTAGTGTCTTGTGCACATGCTGCGGAAAAACCCGACGTCGAGGAAAGCCGGAAAGCACCGGGTGAGCCGATCCTGTCGGCGCGGTCATACGCTCGGCACTCCTGCGCTCGTTGGCGGCGGGATCAGCATGACTACGTGCTCCCGATGCGGCTTCACCGAAATCGATCTGACCGAATCTACAGTTCCTGCCAGACTCGGTGAACGGAAACCAATGTGGCACTAGCAAAAACGGAGACCATGACCACGCAAATCCATGCGGGTGGGGGCGTGATTTGGCGGCCTAACAAGTCGGGTTCTGTAGACGTTCTGCTCGTCCATCGCCCAGGCTACAAAGACTGGACGTTTCCCAAAGGTAAACAAGACGACGGCGAGGCCATTCGAATGACGGCTCGGCGGGAAGTGGCCGAGGAAACAAATCTGCATTGCCGGCTCGGTAAATTCCTCGGGACCATCGAATACGAAACCGGAGGAGGATCGGAAAAGACCGTCCATCTCTGGGAGATGGCCTACTCACACGGATCGTTCAAGCCCAACAGCGAGGTCGACAAGGTTCTCTGGGTCCCGGCCGAGAAGGTCACCAAGAAGCTGACCTATCCACGAGACCGCGAATTCTACGCTTCGTTGAAGACCAACTGGTGGGTTGGCAAACCCTGGGTCCAGCTCATCCGACACGCCGAGGCCGGTAATCGCCGCACGTGGACCGGAGAGGACCCAACGAGACCGCTGGCGCCGATCGGCCGGCAGCAAGCCATCGCTCTGCGAGAAAGATTTGCTGACCGGGGATTGGACCGCATCGTCTCAAGTCCCTATGTGCGGTGCGTTCAAACCGTTGAGCCTCTGTCTGCAGCTACCGGAATTGAGATCGAGAAGCATCCGGATCTCGCTGAAGGTGCCAATCCAAAAGCCACGGCTGCATTGTTGCGGGAACTCGCAGAAGGCCGCTCAGCGGCCTGCTCACACGGCGACGTGATCACCGACGTCATGAACTATCTCGTTCGACGGGGAATGCGACTTAGCGAACCTTTCGACTCGAAAAAAGCCTCTGTTTGGAAACTGTCAGGCACCGACGGAAAGCTCACCAAGGCGAAGTACCAACCGCCTCCGGCTGTCTAGCCGTCACGCGAACGCTTGGATACGCAACCCTTCTTGTTCGCGGTCGTGCTGTTGATGGCTCCCGGTAGCGGGACTGGCCGATTCCGGCCGGCCAATCAAGCCAATCTCCTTGCCGAGTAGATCAGACAATCGATGGCGGACGAACGTCCACGCGCCCATGTTCGCCGGCTCCTCCTGTAGCCAGACCACTTCGACCTCATCGCCGTACCGCCCGAGTTCAGCAGCTAGCTCGTCGGCGGGAAACGGGTACATCCGCTCAACCCGTACCAGCGCAACGTGAGCAGGCTGGTGCTCGATGAGGTCGTGGTAGACCTTGCCAGAACACAGCACGACCCGGGTGACGGCCGACGGATCGGTCCCGGTATCGGGGATGACCGGAGCGAATTGACCACCGGTGATCTCCTCGACCGACCCGAACGCCGAACTGGTGCGAAGAAGACTCTTGGGCGTGAAGATCACCAGTGGCTTTCGGATGGGATCGACGGCCTGGCGTCTCAAAGCGTGGAAATATGAGGTAGACGTCGACGGAACCACGATTCGCAGGTTGTCTCCAGCACATGACTGCAAGAACCGCTCAATCCTGGCTGACGAATGTTCGGGACCTTGGCCTTCGAATCCATGCGGGAGCAGCATGACCAGGCCGGACGCCTGGTTCCATTTGTCCTCGCCGGCGATGATGAACTGGTCAATGATGACCTGCGCCCCATTTACGAAATCACCAAACTGCGCTTCCCAGGCGGTGAAAGCGGTGGGAGCCCCGATTGAGTAGCCGTACTCGAATCCGAGCGCCCCGAACTCCGATAACAATGAGTCGACCAAACGCAGGCGAGAATGGCCATGAGCGAGATCTTGAAGTGCAATCCATTCCTGGCCCGTTTCATAGTCAACCAGGCTCCCATGCCGATGCGAAAAAGTGCCTCGTTTTGAGTCCTCGCCGGCCAGCCGAACCCAGATCCCGTCGAGCGCCATGGACCCCAGCGCGAACGCTTCCGCCAAGCCCCAGTCGACCACGCCGGCCTCGAACATCTTCCGGCGGTTCTCGACGAGCCTGACCAACTTGGGATGCAAGGTGAAGCCTTCTGGCGGCGTTGATACGGCCGTGACTATCTGATCAAGGATGCGATGGTCGACCGATGAGTCAACCGGGCTGGACGGCGCTGCCGCCGGCTCCGGGGAAGTCGGTAGCCCCTGAAGGTCCCTGGTCGAAGCGAACGCAGCATCCAGGAGACCCCGAAACTCCTCCAGTAGCGCTTCGCCCTCATCGACCGAGATTTCTTTCGTATTGACGAGCTTTTCCATATAGAGCTTGCGGACCGAACGACGCTGATCAATGATCCGGTACATCAGCGGCTGGGTATACGACGGCTCATCGCCCTCGTTGTGTCCACGGCGGCGATAACAAATCATGTCGATAACGACGTCTTTGTGGAACTCCTGACGGAACGCGAAGGCCAGTTCCGCCGCCTTGGCTACCCCCTCAGGATCATCTCCGTTGACGTGAATGATGGGCGCCTGCACCGTCTTGGCCACGTCTGTCGCGTAGAAGCTTGATCGGGCGTCGAGACTCGACGTGGTGAACCCCACCTGGTTGTTGACCACAACATGGACGGTGCCTCCCGTTCGATAACCACGGAGTTGGGACATGTTGAAGGTCTCCACAACTACCCCCTGACCGGCGAACGCCGCATCGCCATGGATCAGCACGGGGAGCACCTTGTGGTGGCCTGTCGAACCAAACTGTTCCTGCTTCGCTCGCACAAAGCCTTCCAGGACCGGGTCGGCCGCCTCGAGGTGGCTGGGGTTGGCAACGACCGCCACCGACAGCTTGCGTCCGTCTTCGACTTCGTGGATGCCGCGCGAGCCAAGGTGATACTTCACATCTCCCGACCCCTGTGTCTGGGCCTCATCGACATCGTCAAATTCCCGAAAGATTCGGGCGTATTCCTTGCCGATCGTATTGGCGAGCACGTTGAGACGACCGCGATGGGCCATGGCCATCACAACTTCATCCATGTCTGCGTCGACGGCGGCATTCAACACCGTATCGAGTAGCGGAATCAGACTCTCGGCTCCCTCAAGACCAAACCGCTTGTGACCCAGGTATTTGGTGTGCAGGAAACGCTCAAACGCTTCGGCCTCGTTCAGTTTTCGCAACAACCGGATCTTGGTCGCTCGCGTCATTTCTGGCTGGGTGCCTTCTATGCGCCGCTGAATCCACTCCTTCTGGACGGGCTCCTGGATGTGCATGTACTCGATGCCAATGGTGCGGCAGTAGGCATCCCGAAGCGACCCGAGGATATCGCCCAGTTTCATCACCGGCTTGTCGAGAAGCGCGCCGGTGGCAAACTCGCGATCCAGGTCCCAGATCGTGAGTCCGTAGGTCAGCGGATCGAGTTCGGGATGGAGGGCCGGCGGTGACTGCCTGAGCGGGTCGAGGTCAGCTATGAGGTGGCCGCGCACCCGGTAGATGTTGATGAGTTGGAAGACCCTGGCTTGTTTCTCTGCCCAGGCGGCACTGCCAACCTGTGGATTGTCGTCGACCGCCCATCTGGCCGGGGTATACGGGATGCCCATCGCCTCAAAGATTTCGTCGTAGAAACCGTCGGCTCCCAACAACAGTTCGTGAATCCGGGCGAGGAACCTGCCGGACTGAGCGCCCTGAATGACCCGGTGATCGTATGTCGACGTCATCGTGATGATTCGTCCGATCCCCATACGAGCGAGGAACGATGGGTTGGCAGCCGAGTACTCGGGTGGGTAGGCGATAGCCCCAACCCCGACGATCAACCCGTGGTCATCCATCAGCCTCGGTACGGATTGAACGGTACCAATCGTGCCTGGATTGGTGAGGCTGACCGTCGTGCCTGCAAAATCCTCGGGCGTGATCTTGTTAGCCCGTACCCGATGGACCATCTCCTCATACGCCAGCCAGAATTCCTGGAAGTTCATTCGATCGGCGCCGCGTATGTTCGGCACCAGCAGACTGCGAGATCCGTCCTTGCGCTCCACGTCGATCGCCAGCCCAAGATTCACGTCAGCATGGCGAATCAGATAGGGGTTGCCGTCGATCACCCGATACGCCACGTTCATGTCTGGTTGCTCGGCAATCGCCCGGACGACCGCCCACCCGATGAGGTGAGTGAACGAGACCTTTCCACCCAGGGTGATACGCGCCAACTGGTTGTTGATGATCCGCCGGTTGACTTCGAGCAATTTGGCCGGAATGGTCCGCACCGATGTGGCGGTGGGAACCGCCAAAGAGTCGTCCATACGTTCGGCGATCTTGGCGGACACCCCCCGCATCGGAGCGGCCCCTGGAGGTAGGTCGGCCACGGGCCCCTCGGGAGCGGTTCGGGCCGTCTGAGCCGGGGTCGGCGCGGTTGGCGCAACGGCGGCCGGCCTGGCCGTTCCCGGCACATGAGCAGTCAGCCCGGGGCTGTAGTCGGCGAAGAACTCTTGCCAGGCTTCCGACACGCTCGATGGAGCATCGAGAAACTTACGATACATCTCGTCGACGAGCCAGATGTTCGGCCCAAAGCCACCTTCGGTGAGGTTGGTATTCGTCATGTTTCTTGCGTCCTAAACCGGCCGGTCCTGCCTACCAGACTCCATCGTACTCGGCTTCTCACCACACCCACCGGCCGCTCGGCCGGGGTGGCCCTCCGGTTCGCGATACACTCGGCGCATGGCACCCAACTGGCGGTCTCAGTTCCCAATTGTTGAGACGACCACGTACCTGGCCAGCCACGATCAAGGAGCGATGAGCTTCGCCTCGTCTGACATGCTCGCCCAGTTCGTGGAAGAGTGGGCAACGGTCGGACCGAGCGCCTGGGATCGAGCTTGGTCACGGTTGCCGTTTGAGCTCGGTGACATGATCGCTCAGCTCATCGGAGCGTCAGCCGCTTCCTCCACCGCCACGAGCAGTCTGTCGGCGGCGTTTGTGGCGATCGAATCGTGCTTTCGGTTTCCGGCCGCCCAGCGACGACTCGTGACTACCCAGCTTGAACAGAGCCCTGGTCGGCGGTTCTGGCAGCGCCAAGCCGGGCTTGATGAAACGGTGGTACGCAGTTGGGACGGACGGACGATCGCCACCGATACGCTGTTGGGCTCGATTGACGAGCGCACCGCCATCGTGATGCTGAGCAACGATTATGCAACCGGGGAGGCGGGAATCGATTTGAAACGGATCGTTGCCGCCGCTCACGATGTCGACGGATATGTCATTCTGGATTGTTCAACAACCGCCGGGGCCATACCTATGGACGTCGAAAGCCTCGGAGTCGACTTCGCGGTGGGCCGAACGGACGGCTGGTTTTGTGGCGGAACTCCGGCAGGCTGGCTTTTTGTTCATCCCGAGTTGATCGATCAGCTTGAGCCTGCCACCGCCGGTTGGGGAGTCGGCGGGGACCCCACCTGGCCAGATCCGGACCCGGTGGGCATTGGACGATTCCTCGATGGGCCGCCGGATCCAGCGGCTCTGTATGCACTCAAGGCCGGGTTGGAACCCATCGTTGAGATCGGGATCGAAACCGTCAGGATCACCTCGCTCAACGCCACCGGTTGGCTAATCGAACAAGCCATTGACGCCGGACTGACCGTCACCTCGGACACAACTGCGGACCGCGGGCCGATCGTAACGCTGGAAGTTTCTGATGCGTACCGGATCCAGGCCGGCTTGCATGCACTCGACGTCCGGGTCGGCACGGCAGGTCCCGACGAGATCTCGTTGGGCCCGCACTTCTACAACGACAAGGCGGACTTTGATGCCTTCACCGACACGATCCGCAGTATCGACCATGGCTGAGGTGGACTGGAAGGCGGCCGCCGTCGCCCTGTTCAACGAAGCCTGGACCTACATCGACCGCGACGATCGGACCGCAGACGATGACCGGTCGATGTTGGCAGCCACGCTCGGATCTCTAGCGTGCTGGCGGAAGGTCGGCACACAAAAGAACTTCTCGATCTCGGACTGGCAGGCATCGAGAGTCTATGCGCTCCTCGGTGACGCGCCGCTCGCCCGCTATTACGGCGAAAGCGCCCTGGAGCATGCCAAAACTGGGCAAGCAGGACCGTTTTACACCGGCTTTGCGTATGAAGCGCTCGCCCGCGCCGCGGCAGTCGAGGGGAACCACTCGCTCGCTCGAACTCACATCGCGGCGGCTACGGCTCTAGCTGGCAAAATTCGCTCAGAGGAAGATCGGGCTCTTCTCGATGCAGCTCTTGGCGAAATCGAGGCCCGGCTCCCCGGCGCCTCCTAGCTCTCAAGATTGATCGGGGCAGGGACCGTCCTACAATCTGACCAGCTCAGGTCCAGGAGAACACATGGTTGAACAAGCGCGAGGTGAACTATTCCTCGGAGGGATCATCGATCCGGCCAGCGGCGAAAAGACCAACGAGAACGTGCTGTACGACGCGCACGATCTCACCACCCACGGGGTAATCGTCGGCATGACAGGCTCGGGAAAGACCGGTCTCGGGGTGGTCGCACTCGAAGAGGCTCTCCTGTCGAATATCCCCTGCCTCATCATCGACCCGAAGGGGGACATGGGGAACCTGCTGCTTAACTTTCCGAGCTTCCAGGCGGACGACTTTCGACCTTGGGTCGACGAGGGCGAAGCCCGCCGCAAGGACCAGACGGTTGACGAATATGCAGCCGCCACGGCGGAAACCTGGAAGACCGGTTTGGCCGGGTGGGACATCACCGGCGACCGCCTCCGTCAGCTCGGCCTCGGGGCCGAGTTTCAGATCTACACACCCGGTTCCGTCGCCGGCATTCCCCTGAACATCGTCGGTTCCCTCGCCGCCCCCGATCTCGATTGGGCAACGGAAGCCGAAACCATTCGAGCCGAAATCGAGGGTTTCGTCTCATCGCTACTCGTACTCGCCAACATCACCGCCGATCCAATCTCGTCGCCCGAACACATCCTGCTATCGACCATCATCGAAAAGGCGTGGTCCGAGGGTCGTAATCTCGACCTCGCCACACTGATCGGCCAGGTCCAAGCGCCGCCGATTCGGAAACTCGGGGTCTTTGAACTCGACACGTTCTTCCCACCCAAAGACCGTATGAGACTGGCCATGAGCCTGAACGGTCTCGTTGCTTCTCCGGCGTTCGCATCGTGGACGGAGGGACCGCCACTGGACATTCAGAGCTTGCTGTATACCCCCGACGGCAAAGCCCGCGCCTCGGTGATGTACCTGTCGCATCTATCCGAACCGGAGCGCCAGTTCGTGGTCACGCTGTTGCTTTCGAAGGTGGTCACCTGGATGCGAAAGCAACAAGGCACCTCAGACCTGCGCGCCCTCATCTACATGGACGAAGTCTTCGGGTTCGCTCCCCCGACGGCTAATCCCCCGTCGAAAAAGCCCATCCTGACGTTACTCAAGCAGGCGAGGGCCTTTGGGGTTGGGCTGCTTCTATCCACCCAGAACCCGGTCGACCTCGACTACAAGGCGATGTCAAATGCTGGGACCTGGATGATCGGGCGACTGCAAACCGAGCGAGACAAGGCTCGCATCATCGAAGGGCTCAAGTCGGCTTCGGGCTCGGTGGACGTCCAGATGCTCGACGCTCTCATTTCGGATCTGGGAAAACGCCAATTCATTCTCCACTCGACATCCGCCAAGGAGCCTCGGGTTTTCACGACTCGATGGGCGATGTCGTACCTCGCCGGCCCCCTATCGCGCGAACAGGTCCAA
>JAOUMT010000184.1 GCA_029881355.1 Acidimicrobiia bacterium
GGCCTTGCGCATCTTCTCGGCCATCTGTTCGGCCTCGGCGACATCCCATGCCTCTTCAGCTTTTTCAATGAGGGTAAGCACATCACCCATCCCGAGAATGCGCGACGCCATCCGCTCGGGATAAAACACCTCAAAGTCCTTCATCGTTTCGCCAACCGCGGCAAACTTGATCGGGCGTCCGGTAACTTCTCGCACCGATATGGCTGCCCCGCCACGAGAATCACCGTCGAGCTTCGACAGAACGATTCCGGTGAGGTCGGTGTACTCGAGAAAACCTTGGGCTACGTTTACGGCATCCTGGCCGGTCATTGCATCGACGACGAGTAACACTTCGTCCGGGTCGGCGATCTTGCGAACGTCGGCGAGTTCGTCCATCAGGGCCTTGTCGACCGCCAGGCGACCGGCGGTATCGATGATAACGACGTCGTGGCCCGCTCTCGAAGCTTCCTTCATGGCCGCCCTGACGACCTTGCCCGGTTTCGATTTCCGCTCCGAGTAGACGCGCACCCCGATACTCGCTCCGAGCGTCTCCAACTGATCGATCGCCGCGGGGCGGGCGAGGTCGGCCGCGACCAGCATCGGGTTTTTGCCCTGGGAGCGTATGTAGGTTGCAAGTTTGCCGCTGGTCGTCGTCTTACCCGACCCCTGCAGCCCCACCATAAGGATCGTGAAAGGCTGTTTACCGGTGAACTTCAGACCAACTTCGGTGGACCCGAGCGTCGTGATCAGCTCTTCGTGGACGATCTTGATGATTTGCTGCCCGGGCGTCAGGCTGGCGTGAACGTCCGCTCCGAGAGCCCGCTCTTTGATACGAGCCAACAGGTTCTTGGTGACGGAGACGTTGACGTCGGCTTCCAGCAACGCCAGCCGTACTTCACGAAGTGCCTTGTCGATATCGGCTTCGGAAAGGCGCCCTTTCCCCCGCAAACCGGAGAAGATCCCGGAAAAACGATCTGACAGTGAATCGAACATATGAACCAAGCAGTGTATCGGCGGGCCATTACTGCGTGAAACTCGCAGAGGTTGGTTCCGGTCGACCGACCGCTACGATCACCGCGGTGATTGACGAAACCGACGACATCCTGCTGAGAGCTGACATCCGTCGACTCGGGGCACAACTCGGCGAAACGCTGACCCGCCAGCACGGGCCCGAACTGCTCGAACTTGTCGAAGAAGTCAGGACGCTCACCAGGCAGCAGCGTGAGGACGCATCACACGGGGTCGGGCGCCAGCTGGAAGATCTGCTGGAAAGCCAGGATCTCGACACGACGATCCGTCTCGTTCGAGCCTTCACGACCTACTTCTACCTCGCCAACGTTGCTGAACAAACCCACCGGGTCGATGAACTCGCCGCTCGAACGGGTGAAGATCGCGAATGGTTGGAGTCGACGATCGACCGGGTTCTGAGCGCTGGTATGGCGCCAGACGAACTCCGTGACATCGTTTCGCGTATCCAACTGAGCCCGGTCTTCACTGCTCACCCGACGGAAGTCGCCCGTCGTTCGATCTTGACAAAACTCAACGACATCGCCGGCCTCCTGGAGATGCGCCTCGATCCCCGTGCCACCGAGTCCGATCAGCGGCGGATCGACCGGCGGACTGCTGAGCTGATCGAGCTTATCTGGCAGACCGATGAGCTGCGTCTCGATCGACCGGAGCCGATCGATGAAGCCCGGTCAATCATTTTTTACTTTGACCAGCTGTTCACCGACGTCATGCCAGGCCTGCTTGAGGAGTATGACGTCCAAACCCGTCGACTGGGTACGGAGCTCGATTCATATGCAACGCCAATCCGGTTCGGAACCTGGGTCGGAGGTGACCGCGATGGGAACCCATATGTCACCCCGGAAGTAACGATGTCCGTGCTGGAGATCCAGCACGAGCACGGACTGCGCAACCTCATCAAAGCGATCGAGACCTTGTCGGCCGAACTCTCATCGTCGCTCGCCGTCCACGGTATCTCCGACGAACTGGTGGCTTCACTCACGCTTGATCGGACTCGCCTACCGAAGGTTCACGAACGTTTCGGAGCCATGAACGCCACCGAGCCCTACCGTCTCAAATGTGCCTACATCCACGAAAAGCTCCGCAACACGCGCGATGGCTTTTCTGAAGGAACTCATCATCGGCCCGGAACCGCCTACGGATCAGTCATCGAGTTGCTGGACGACCTCTCCACCATGCGACGCTCACTGCTCGACCATAATGGGGCCTTGATCGCCGATGGGTCGCTGCTCAGGCTGATTCGCACCGTGGCGGCGTTCGGATTCCGCCTGGCGACGATGGACATTCGCGAACACTCTTTGCGCCATCACGAGCTCCTGAAGGTTCTCTACGAACGTCTTGACGTTGACTACACCGGCGTCGGGGTCGGCGAGCGACCGGCGTTCCTCGCAAACGAGCTGCTCGCCAGGCGTCCATTGTCGTCGCCTACAACCCTCCTGACCGACGAAACCGAAACGACCATGGAGACACTTCGTACGATTCGCGAGGCCCAGGACCGGTTTGGCGACGATGTGATCGACTCATACATCATTTCAATGACCCGCAACGCTGGTGATGTCTTTGCAGCCGTCGTTCTGGCACGTGAGGCGGGGCTCGTGGACATTCACAGCGGGGTGGCAAGAGTCGGGTTCGTCCCGCTACTTGAGACGATTGACGAGCTGCGAATTGCCGGGCAGATACTCGACGACATGTTGAGCGACCCGTCCTACCGCTCGATCGTTGCCCGACATCAGGACGTCCAGGAGGTCATGCTCGGATATTCGGATTCGAACAAACACGGCGGCATCACCACGTCCCAATGGGAGATCTATAAGGCCCAGCGAGACCTCCGCAACGTGGCGGCGAGCCACGGGGTCCGGCTCAGGCTGTTCCACGGTCGGGGGGGAACGGTTGGCCGGGGTGGCGGACCCACCCATGCCGCCATCCTGGCACAGCCCTTCGGGACGATCGACGGGCCCGTGAAGCTCACCGAACAGGGTGAGGTCATCTCCGATAAGTACGGTCTACCCAAGCTGGCCCGCAAAAACCTTGAACTGACACTCGCCGCCGTGCTGGAAGCCTCCACGCTGCACAAAAGCCCCCGGAGATCCCAAGAAGTGTTGGACAGCTGGGACGAGGTCATGACCGTCGTGTCCGATGCGGCATTCGGCACCTACCGTGAACTTGTCGATTCCGAATCACTCGTCGACTACTTCCTCTTTTCGACTCCGGTCGATGAGCTCGGCGATCTCACAATCGGGTCACGACCGGCCCGGCGCCGCGAGGCCAGCGGGCTGGACGGGCTGCGAGCTATTCCGTGGGTATTCGGATGGACCCAAACGCGTCAAATCATTCCGGGATGGTTTGGGGTAGGAAGCGGTTTACGGGCGGCCCGGCAGGCCGGACACCGCGAAGCGCTAACGTCGATGTACGCCGAATGGTCGTTTTTTTCAACGTTCCTGTCCAACGTCGAGATGACCCTCGCCAAGACCGACCTGACGATCGCCGAGCGATACGTCGACCTCCTGGTCGATGACGAGGCGAAGGGTTTGCTGGCCGTCATACGGGCCGAATACGAACTCACTCTGGCTGAACTTGCCGACGTCACCCAACACGATCTCCTTGCCGACGCACCGACACTCGCCCGCACGCTGTCAGTTCGAGATCGGTACCTCGACCCGATCAACTATCTCCAGGTGACCCTGCTGGCCCGGTCCCGATCCGATGACGGCGAAAACCCCCTCTTAAGGCGCGCATTGCTCCTCACGGTCAACGGCATCGCTGCGGGGCTGCGCAATACCGGATGAAACTCCGGTCGGCAGCGCACCGGGCCGGATCAGGCCATTACTATCGGGCACCATGAGCCTTACCGTCGTCGACAACCCCATCACGAACCACTATCTCTCGATCTTGCGCTCGCGTCACTCGAACTCGGAGACGTTTCGATCGGCAGGACGGCGCGTGGCACTGTCCCTCGTCCATGAGGCCGCCAGGGGCCTGCTCGAGGACGAAATCGAGGTAGAAACACCGCTGGAGGGAACCACCGGCAAACGGATCTCACAAGGCATTGTGGCCGTCCCGGTTTTACGCTCCGGCCTCGGGATGATCGACGCCGTTCTTGCCCTGCTCCCCAACGTTTCCGTCGGATATGTCGGCGTGGCCCGTGACGAAGTCACCATCAAGCCGGAGGAGTATTACATCAAGCTCCCGGACATGACCGGAAAAAAGGTGCTGGTCCTCGAGCCGATGCTGGCAACCGGAGGTTCGCTGGCGTACGCCATCGCCCGAATCAAGGATCGAGGTGGCGAGGACATCACCGCCATCTGCGTTATTGCCTCCCCCGCCGGCGTCGAGCGACTCCAAGAAGAGCACCCTGATGTAGACATCGTTGTCGCATCGGTCGATCGCGATCTCGACTACCGGTACTACATCCGTCCGGGTCTCGGGGACATGGGAGATCGCCTGTTCGGCACGGTTTGAGTCGATGCCAGCCGAGACCGGCGACTTCGAGGCCGCCGTTCGGGCAGTTCTCACAGCACTTCAACCAGGCGACGTCGTAACGTATGGCGAAGTCGCCAACGAGGCGGGCTATCCCGGCGCCGCTCGAGCCGTCGGCAATATCCTCAGAGGGTCTGAGAGTTTGCCATGGTGGCGAGTCGTAAACGCTTCGGGCCGCCTGGTTCCCGGTCATGAGCGAGAACACGCCCGGTTGCTCCGGGCGGAGGGCATCACGGTCCGCAACGGGAAGGTTTCCCGAAAACCCGGCTAGCCGCCACACGGCAAGTCGCCGGCCTCCACGCAGCGCGCTACCCAACCGTGCAAACGATCCCCGGCTACCCGCCAGGAAGCTCCGGATTCGGCCAGGACTTCGTCGATGGGCGGCACTCCCAGAACGACACCAACTCGCAGGGGATCGGCGGAGACGGCGTCAATCTTCCGTTGAACCCATGCCGCAAGTTGTTCACGGTCGAGCCGATCAAGCCGCACCACGGCCGTCGTCATACGGGCAGCCCCGGCAGCGCTCGCCAGATTGCGGTGGGTTCCGGCTACCACCCGGATCGAGCGAAGCTGGGCGGCTCGCAAGGCGCGCTGGACTACCACCCTTGGCAAACGGTCGGCCTCGTCCCAAAAGACGATCGGAGATCGAAGCGGGACCGGGCGCCACCGTGCCCGCCCCTGCTCGACGTAGTGATAGGTTCCGCCGTGCATTTGCTGCCACTGCTTCAAGAGCGTGGTCTTACCGGCTCCCCGCTCCCCGGCCACCTGAACGAAATCAGCCGGTGGGAGTTCAATACCGCGATCGATCGCGCGCATCAGGTCCGGGCCGTCTGCAACAAACGGGTTCCTGGTCAGTCCGGCTCGCTCGTACGCTGACGGCATATCGGTCAGGCATCGACCCGGAATCGCGCCGTATTCTTGACGTCCTTCGCCCACGACAAGTACAAACGGACCTCCACGACCCAGATCACCCGGAGGATCTTGCCGTCGTACGAGGACGGTGCGTCGGCGGGAATCGGCAGGGTGAAATCAAAATCGGAAGGCGTACCGAACTCCGACTCGCCCACGTCCAGTGACGCTTCGCTGAAGTATTCCTCATCACGATCCCCTCTCCCCTCGGTTATCCAGCCCACCCGAGCCGAGACCCGGTCGGGGGATTGATCGGTGTGCCAGGTTGCCGAACCCGAGATGGAATGGCCGGGCCGAACGTGGGCATCGTTGAGACGTATGTCAATCATCAATTCACCTGGACTTTGAACGACGAACCGTCTACCGGCGATCCCGCCGCCGAGGGCTCGACGAACATCCACCATTCAATGCGATTATTGCGAGCGTGAAACGATGGCGGACCGTCCGGAGGGATATCAA
>JAOUMT010000185.1 GCA_029881355.1 Acidimicrobiia bacterium
AACGCCACCTTGCCCTTCATGTCAGGCATAATTCCTCCTTGGTCGAGTCATCGGGGGACAAAATGGTTGCCCCGAATCCCAACGATTGAGACTCGCTCGACCTAGAACCATCGGATCGCCAATCCGCTCCCCAAACCAGGGGACAAAGTCACGACCCTGGCCGGTTCCTCCGATTCCGTTGCGTGGGTTCTCCGGTACCTCTAATGTCGACGGGATGACCGACAACAGGCGAAGATCGGCGATCGGGATTGCCGCCAGCCTCGTGGTCGGTGCCCTGGTCGCGCTGGCCGGCAGTAGGGGCAGTCGAAGTGTCGGACCGATCGCTGTGTTTGCCGTGTGCGGATTCACCGCCTACGCGATCAACTGGGCGGCGTTCATTCCGGCCAACCGGGCCAAGACCGAGCACTATTACGACCTGACCGGGAGTGTCACCTATCTCACCGTCACCGCCATCGCCCTGGCACTCAGCGGCGACCTCGACGCCCGGGCAATCATCGTCGGTCTCATGGTCGGGATCTGGGCGGTCCGGCTCGGCTCGTTCCTGTTTCGCCGGGTACGGCGCGACGGACGAGACGGGCGGTTCGATCAGATCAAAACTGACCCTCTGCAGTTCTTCATGGCCTGGACTCTGCAGGGCCTTTGGGTGCTGCTCACGCTGGCGGCTGCCCTGGCGATCATCACCGGTACCGAACGACAGTCGATCGGATGGATCGCGATAGTCGGCATCGCTGTCTGGGTGACGGGCTTTGGGCTGGAGTCCGTTGCCGATCGGCAGAAGTCGGCCTTCAAGAAGAGCCCGGAGAACGAAGGCCGGTTCATCACATCGGGGCTGTGGGCATGGTCCCGCCACCCCAACTATTTCGGGGAGATTGTGCTCTGGACAGGTATCGCCATCATGTCAGTACCGGTTCTGTCGGGCTGGCGTTGGGTCACCTTGATCTCGCCGGTTTTTGTGGTGTTGTTGCTTACCCGGGTCAGCGGAATACCCCTGCTCGAGGCCCGGGCCGACAAACGCTGGGGCGGCGACCGAGCGTATGAGGACTATAAGCGCCGAACCCCGGTCCTGGTCCCTCGACCGCCCAGGAAGCAAGCCCCGTAAAAGCCGCAAGGTGGGCAGACAAAGAGAAACCCCGCTCTGAGAGCGGGGTTTCTGGTGGTGGGCCGTGCTGGATTTGAACCAGCGACCTCTTCCGTGTCAGGGAAGCGCTCTCCCCCTGAGCTAACGGCCCGTGGGGACTTGCATTATCACCGACGTAAGTCGGAGAGGCGACGCCCGGAATTGAACCGGGGTACGAGGTTTTGCAGACCTCTGCCTAACCACTCGGCCACGTCGCCATGTGGAGGCCCATCAGACCTCGTTTCACCTCGACCAAGTTCGATCGACGTGGAGCGGAAGACGGGATTCGAACCCGCGACCTCAACCTTGGCAAGGTTGCGCTCTACCAACTGAGCTACTTCCGCCTGTGGGCCGATATGTTAGCCCACCCGCACGACTCGTAAAGTCAGCCTCGAATCGGCCAAACCCGCCCTCAACGACCGGTCGACCCGAAACCACCCTCGGCTCGCAGCGAGTCCGGCAGCTCGTCCACCTCGATCAGCTCCTGCTCGACCACCGGGATGACCATCAACTGCGCAATACGGTCACCCCGCGCGATCTTGACGGGTTCAAGCCCGTGGTTGACCAGGAGAACAGCTATCTCGCCTCGGTAGCCGGCGTCGATCAGCCCAGGACCGTTGGTAATGCCGACGCCCTGCTTGGCGGCCCAGCCACTCCTGGGAACGACCAGTCCAGCGAACCCGACCGGAATGGCCACGGCGATACCGGTCGGCACTTTGGTACGCTCGCCTGGCTCCATCGAAGCTGCCTCCCGGGCGTACAGATCAACCGCTCCGTCGCCCGCGTGAGCGTGCGATGGGGTTGGTAGTTCGTTATCCAGCCTTTTGAAGCTAATCTTCATTCGATAGAACCATTCGTGGGGCGAATCCGGGCGGATTTCCCATGGAGAAACTACTTGCCGAACCTGTACTGTAATGGCTGCGAGGCCACAGTCTCGGTCGCAGATGGATCCTGCCCGGCGGGTCATCCGATCCGACCCGTTGTATTCACGTCCACCCCAGGCCGCCACCGCGCCAAGAGCCGACCAACCCGTCCCCTTGAGCGCTTGGCACTCAGCACCGTGAAGGCAATCAGCACGCTGAAGCCTTCCGAAGATGCGATCGGGCGCGGGTCGGCTACCACTCGATCAGCCGGCACCCCTCGACGGTCCGAACCAGCGATCGCGCGCCTTTCAGCAAAGACTCGATCCGTGGTCACCCGACCGCCTACCCCGATGACCAGGCCGGCACGCGCTCCGGCGGCCGTGCTGCGACCTGGGTCGCCAACTTCGGGGTACTCCGGCTCGCTGGGGCTTCCATTTGTGGAAATGTTCGGCTTTGACGGTGACAACGAAGTCCTCAGCGAGGACGACTTCCTGCCAGTGGTTACTGCCCATGCCCCCAGCCAGGTCCTCCAAATCACCCGGCCGGCCACCGAGGCACCGCTTACCAAGTCGATCCGGCCGACGAAGTTGAGCCTGTTCGATTCGATTCCACGCCTGAGCGAAGTCGGAGCCATGACCTCGACCGAGAACACCGGCACCCTGGTCGAACGTCTGTGGGAAGCCACCGGCGAGATTGAGGCGCTGGAGGGCTCGTGGAACGCATCACCTTCCAGCTTGTCTACCCGTTTTCAAAACTCCGACCACCGGTGGGGCCTCATCGGGGCATCAATCGTCGGCTTGATCCTCATTATTGTGGCGCTATCGAACCTGGGCGAAGCTCCCGTTGTCCTCCCTGACCTTGACCCGGCTCGCCAGGCCGTTCAGTCAGCGGTTGCCAATGTTGAGGAGTTGACTGCGATCAGCGGAGCCCTTGCCGATCCCAACGCTCCTACCGATGCCATCTCGGGAGCAGCCGTCGACCTGGCTGTCATTGACCGGGCAGCCCGTGACCTGGCAACGGCTGCCTCGTCGTTCGCGTCGACGGAAGGCTACGAGGCGATCGCGTCCGCGCTATCTGCTGCGGCCGACCAGGGATCGGCTATCGAAGCGAGACTCGGCGATGCCCTTTCCTACCGCCTCGTGTCCGACACGCTGTTCATCCTTCCGCCCTTGCCGTCCGAAGCCGACGGCACCTTGAGCGCCCAAATCAGCTTCGACCTTGCGGCCATGGTGAGCGACGCCGAGCGGGCCGTCCAAAGGCTGCCTCGCGACCCGGCCCTGACAACCCACCGACTTGAAGCCGAACGCCTTGTCCAAGAGCTGCTGCCGTTGATCGACCGCTACCTCGAGGGCGTCCGCAACGGCGACGCCGCCGGGGCTCAGCTCAGCGCAAAGATCATAACTGACCGGGTTTCGGCCAACCGGGAAACGAGAGCGGTCGGATATCAGGAGTTCGACGCAGAGATCAGGGAACTTTCCGCGGCCTACCGCATCCGGCTGCAGGCGGCCAGCGAGTTGCTGACCGAAATCCAGATCCCCTAGGGCCGATCGCTCGCTTCGAAAGAAGCCATTTCGGCTTCGAAGTCCCTGGCGCCGGTGAAGTCTTTGTAGACAGACACGAATCTTAGATAGGCGACCTCGTCGTTGCTGCGGAGCGCTTCGAGCACGGCACGGCCAATCTCATCGGAGTCAACTACGGGCGACTGACGCCTGGCAACGATCATCACGTCATCTACTACCGCACCGATGATCTCATCGGCGTTGGGCCGTTCGGCCAGAGCCGTCTCAAGGCCGTGACGTAACTTTGCTGCACTGAACCGCTGCAGTGAGCCGTCCCGTTTACGAACCATGAGTACGGTGTCAGACCGTTCATAGGTGGTAAAACGGTTTTCACAGGAGTCACATCCTCTTCGGCGGCGGACGGCGGATCCGCCCTCGGCAGGCCGCGAGTCGATGACGCGTGTGTCGGTGGCGGCACAGAACGGACATTGCATGCGCTCCAGGTTACCCGCCTGGGCCTGACCTACGCCGAACACGACGCTTGCCTCACGGGATCGGACCAGCCGAAGGCCTGATCGGCCACCACGCAAGGGGTCGATGCGGGAGCACACCCCTTATGTGTACACCCACATCGACCCGTCAGACCCCCTACCCGCCGCAGGCGGGTTGGTTGCTCCACCCACTTGTTTGATCAGTTGCCCGGCACGATCAGTGACTGGCCCACTCCCAACACGCTGCCAGTCAGGTCGTTCATTTGCCGGATGTCATACAACGTCGCCCGCACGTCGCCGCCCGGGGCCGTGTGCTCCGCTGCAATCTCCCACAACGTTTCACCCGCCCCAACGACATGCGCTGACGTTTCGCGCAGTGTGCTTCCGGCCTGGGCCCCGGCGACAAAGATCAAAGTCAACGCAAAGACTACCGCCATGAACAGCACAACGACCCGGGTCACCGTGACGCCGATCGGACGAACGACCGGTTCCATGAGGCGGAGGGTTGGCTGAGGATTCGGGGATTGAGCTATGGCAATCATTTGCGTGTCTTCCTTCCTTGCCACCGGGATCCTGCATCCGGATGGCCTGCACTGCGGCTGATTCACAACCTACAAACCCGGTGTGACAAAATCTGATCGTTCAATCTGATCGTTGAATGAATCAGCTCGGGCCGGATCCGTAGAACTCCTGTCCGCTACCGAACAAGTGTTCGCCTTCACTATATCGAACACACGTTTGGTGTCAAGTCGAACATATGTTTGTATTTCGCGCCGCCGGACGGTAGCGTGATGGGAACACATGTTCGAAAGGAAATCCGCATGAGTGGAGATATGGACCAGCTGAGTACCCGACAACGCGAGGTACTCCAATACATCCAGACCACGGTCTCAGAACGAGGCTATCCACCGTCCGTGCGCGAAATCGGCGATGCCATCGGGTTGTCGTCGCCTTCGACCGTCCACAGTCATTTGTCCACCCTCGTCAAATATGGCTTCTTGCGTCGCGACCCATCCAAACCCCGAGCCATCGAAGTCACCAGCCACGCCGATGAGGAATCGGAGTCGAGCGCGATGCCGGTCAGTAGACAACGATCGGTGCCTCTCCTCGGCCGCATCGCCGCGGGCAGTCCAATCTTGGCCGCCGAGGACATCGACGAGGTCATGCCACTACCGGAAAGCCTGGTGGGAACCGGCCCGCTCTTCATGCTGCAGGTCAAGGGTGACTCGATGATCAACGCCGGCATCCTGAACGGGGACTTTGTGGTCATCCGCCAGCAGAACGACGCCCGGGATGGCGAGATCGTGGCCGCCTTGGTCGACGGGGAAGAGGCGACCGTCAAGCGGTTGGAGCGCAAGGACGGGGCGGTCATCCTGCATCCTGAGAATCCAGCGCTCGAACCGATGATCTTTTCCGAAGGCGTCGAGATCCTCGGCAAGGTTGTGTCGGTCCTTAGATCAATTCCGTAGTACCGGAAAACACGTATTCGGCGGGCCCGGTGATAAACGCATCGGGCCCGTCCAGTTCCACGTCAAGGGGTCCACCGACCAGCAAGATGGTGACGACATCGCCGCTCAGTCCGGCGGCCCGTGCGGCGACGGCGGTCGCCACCGCTCCCGTCCCACAAGCATTCGTTTCCCCAACCCCCCGCTCCCAGGTACGGACCCTGATGCCAGCCGGGGTCGGTTCGGCAAACTCGACGTTGATCCCACCAGGCGTAGACCGTTGGAGGTCGGAGCCAACCTCTTCAACTGGCGCCTCACCCACGTCAGCGACGAACGTCACGGCATGAGGGTTACCAACCGAAATACTTCGGAACGTCAGATCGTTGCCGAATTCGGCTCCT
>JAOUMT010000186.1 GCA_029881355.1 Acidimicrobiia bacterium
CTTGACGACACTGGCGACGGCGCGTCGGTTCCCCGTTCGACTGGTTGAGTCCGGTCCGGCCGGCGGAGCGATCTTCGCAGGCTCGATTGCTCGGCAGCTTGGTTTAGAAGATGTTCTTTCTTACGACATGGGTGGGACGACCGCCAAAATCTGTCTCATTCAGAACGGCCACCCTCAGACCTCTCGATCGTTTGAAGTGGCTCGCATGTACCGGTTTATGCGAGGGAGCGGCCTGCCGCTGCGAATTCCGGTCATCGAAATGGTCGAGATCGGTGCCGGAGGCGGGTCGATTGCCCATCTCGACGCGATGAGTCGCATCGCGGTTGGCCCCGAAAGCGCCGGATCCGATCCAGGCCCGGTTGCCTACGGCCTGGGCGGATCGGCACCGACGGTGACCGATGCTGATGTGGTACTCGGGAAGATTGATCCGGATAACTTCGCCGACGGACGGATGCCACTCGACGCGGTGGCAGCATCCGTGGCGCTGTTGAAGGCGGTCGGTGCACCCCTCGAACTCGACGCCATGAACTCGGCGCTCGGCGTGGCCGAAATTGTCGACGAGAACATGTCGAACGCGGCCAGGGTCCACACCGTCGAGAGTGGCCAGCGAGTGGAAACCAAGACCATGATCGCCTTTGGAGGAGCCGCCCCCCTACATGCCGCACGCCTGGCAGAAAAGCTGTCCATCCATCGTGTCGTCATCCCTCCGGGAGCCGGCATCGGGTCGGCGATCGGGTTCCTTCGAGCTCCAGTTGCTTATGAGGTTACGCGGACGTATCACCAGCGTCTCAGTTCCCTCGACGCCGCCGGCGTGAATGCTCTCCTCGATGCCATGCGCGCCGAGGCGACCCCCATCGTCGTGGCCGGTGCGCCGGGCCAGGAACTCCAGGAATCGCGCCTCGCCTACATGCGCTACATCGGCCAGGGCCACGAGGTCGGCGTGGAACTGCCGATCAGCATCGAAGCGTCGGTCGTCGACGAAGCCTCTCCAGCGGCGTTTCTGGCCGCCTATGAGGCCGAGTACGAAAGGTTGTACGGCCGGGCGATACCGGGTGTCGATGTTGAGATTCTCAGCTGGGTTCTTACAGTCTCGACCAGTATCCCTGCGGTTGAGGTGCAACCTTCCTGGGCGGCCGCCCAAACGAAACCTCATTCTGCTACCAGAGGAGTGATGGATGCTGAGTCCGGTACGGTTGTCCAAGCCGCCCTGTTTACCAGAACCGAGCTGTCGGCGGGGGACCGAGTCGAAGGCCCGGCCATCATTGTTGAACCGAACACCTCCACCATGGTGACGAGCTCATTCACCGCCACGATCGCGCCGAGTGGTCATATCATTATGGAGGCTCGCGATGAGTGATGCCCTTGCCCGAATCCACAACAACATCATGTGGAACCGACTTATCGCGGTTGTGGAGGAAGAAGCCCAAGCCTTGATTCGGACCGCCTTTTCCACCTCGGTCAGGGAAGCAGGGGATCTTGCCGCGGCGGTGTTCGACCGCCAGGGTCGCATGCTGGCTCAGGCGATCACGGGCACACCCGGTCATATCAACTCGGTAGCCGAGTGCGTCAAGCACTTTTTGGCCAGGCATCCAATCGACACGATGGTCCCCGGCGATGTGTTGCTCACGAACGATCCCTGGCTGGCGTCGGGTCATCACAACGACATCACGTTGGTTACCCCGTTCTTCTTTAGGGGCCGAGCGGTTGGTCTGGTCGCCAACACGTGTCATGTGGTCGATATCGGCGGTCGAGGGTTTACACCGGACAGCCGCCAAATCTACGAAGAGGGCCTCGATATTCCCATCCTTCACCTCTACCGGGCTGGCGAGTTGAACGAGACGCTGATCGAGATCATCCGGATGAATGTGCGCGAGGCCAATCAGGTGGTTGGTGACATTTTCGCCTTCGCCGGCGGGAACGAGGTTGGTGCCCAGCGCATGGTGGACATGATGACCGAGTTCGGCATCGATGACCTGGGCGACCTTTCAGACTTCATCATCGAGAGTTCACGCAGGGCCACGATTCAACGTATCGCTGCGCTGCCCAATGGGACTTATCACAACTCGGTGACCATGGATGGCTACGAGCATCCCATCAAGCTGCAGGCGGCCGTGACGGTCTCAGACGATACGATCCTGGTCGACTACGCGGGTACATCGAAGCCAAGTACCTACGGCATCAACGTCGTGCTCAATTATACGAAGGCCTACACGACATATGGGATCAAATGCGTGGTGGCTCCGGACATCCCAAACAACGCCGGGTCCATGGAGCCACTCCTGGTTACGGCCCCGGAAGACTGCATTCTCAATGTGCAACGCCCGGCGCCAGTAGCGCTGCGGCACATCATTGGGCATCTGCTTCCTGACACGGTGATTGGTGCCTTGCATCCGGTGCTACCCGGCGGAGCCCTGGCGGAGAGTTCCAGCGCTCTAGCGAACCTGCAGCTTCGCGGAGGTTCCTCGGTCGCCGGTGACTTTGCGGGTGAGGTGGTCGAGTTCGAGATGATGCACTTCAACAACGGTGGTATGGGGGCTCGTCCGACCAAAGATGGCTTGAGCGCCACCGGTTTCCCGAACGGGGTGCGAGGGGTGCCGGTCGAAGCGACCGAAGCGATCGCCCCTGTGGTGTTTCTACGTAAGGAACTTCGCCAGGACTCGGGCGGGGCCGGTAAGTATCGGGGCGGTTTGGGCCAGGACATCGAGTTGATGGGTACTGACGGCATGCCCTTTGATGTGCTTGCCCAGTACGAAAAGGTCGATAATCCGGCGTTCGGACGCGACGGCGGGGGAGCGGGTCTACCGACCCGAGTGGAACTTGGTTCCGGGACCCGGTTGCGCGGCAAGGGTCAGCAATCCATCCCCCCGGGAGATTCGTTCTATCTCGCATTGCCAGGAGGGGGCGGTCATGGGAACCCGTTTGATCGCGATCGGCATAGGGTCGCCGAGGACGTCGCCGGCGATTACGTGTCGATCGAGGCAGC
Organism: Acidimicrobiia bacterium; assembly: GCA_029881355.1. Lineage (GTDB taxonomy): Bacteria > Actinomycetota > Acidimicrobiia > Spongiisociales > JAENVV01 > JAENVV01. The sequence goes on from JAOUMT010000186.1 coordinate 2,984, forward strand.
GCGCGACCTGTATGGGGTCGCGATCGTCGATGGCACGGTCGACGAGGCAGCGACCGCCCAACTCCGCGCGGGACGGTCAACCCAGGGTTGAATCCCGGATTCCCGCGCCCGATATCGGGGGCGGGAGCCCCAAGAACGCCCGATGTGGTACCTACGACGGTCTCAAGGTGGCCCCTTCCAGCGCCGATATTCATTGTGAACCCAACCGGTGGTCAGCATTTGGCTTTACTTGTTACCCAAATACCGTTCCGGTGGGCTGTAGGGTGCTTTTGATCGCGACCGGGGAAGCTATGACGGCAAGTGATGACCTTCGACTTCGACTTGCCGAAGCCGAACGAGAGAACCTACGAAAGTCTGAGATTCTCGCGCACACCTCGCACGAGATCCGCACCCAATTGGCGGCCGTCATTGGTATGACGCAGCTGGTTCGCGAGACCCGTTTGACGCCCGAGCAGGCCGAATACGTCGAAATCATCAGTGAGGCGGGCGACGGACTGCTCACCCTCGTCAACGACTTGCTCGATATGTCCAAGCTGGAGGCGGGCCGGCTTTCCATCGAACAAATCCCGTATTCGGTGCGCGATACGGTCTCCGACATCGTTGCCGGTTTTTCGACCCAACTCAACGACCGGGGACTCTGGTTGAACCTCGATTTTGATGCTGACCTGCCTGATCGTGTTATCGGTGATCCTGGCCGATTGCGACAGGTCATCGTGAATCTCATCAATAATGCCACGAAGTTCACCGAGAAAGGTGGCGTGACCGTGCAAGTATCCGTCGACGCCGATGACCTCATGTCCGTCGCCGTCACCGACACCGGTACTGGAATTCCTCCTGAGCGCCAAGCCGCGATCTTCGAATCTTTCACGCAAGCCGATGACTCAACCGCTCGCACCTACGGCGGTTCAGGTTTGGGATTGACGATTTCGAAACGGCTGACCGAGATGATGGGCGGCGGTTTGGATTTGATCAGCGAAGTGGGCGTTGGAAGTACTTTTACGGCCAGGTTACGCGTCGTTCGAGATCACAACGCCTCGAACGATCGACAGGAAATCCCGCGCTCTGAGTTGTTCGGTCTGCCGGTGATGGTGGTTGGTGAGTTGTCTGAGGCCAAACGAGAAGCACTCGCCAGGTTGGGCTTCAGCCTCGATTTCGTCGGTCAAGACCAACCGGTTGAACGGCTGGTTGGAGCATTCAACGATGGTTCGCCCTACGCCCTGGTAGTGGTTTCGTCATTGGAGGATCCGTTGTCGGTCGCCGAGGCGATGCGGGCGCGGCCCGAATCTCGTTCGACCCATATGCTTATCCTGACGACCACCGGGACGCGCGGTGATGCGGCAATGTGCCGCGAGCTGCAGATCGCCGGTTATCTGACCAGCCCCTACGCACCTGAGGACGTCGCCAGGGCTGCCCACGAGGTGCTTGCGGGACCAGCACCTCTGGATCTGACGTTGCTCGTGACGAAGCACTGGCTACGTGAGCGGCGCCGGCGTTTGAACTTGCTGGTTGTCGATGCCAGTCCAACGATCCGAATGTCGGCTAATCGAATGCTGGAAAAACGGGGCCATGTCGTGGTCACCTCAGGATCTGGCTCCGAAGCTTTGGCTGCGGCGAGTGCCAGGAAGTTTGACGCTGCAGTTGTTGATTTAGAACTCCCTGGCACCGAAGGCGTCGACCTCATCAGACAGCTGAAAGCCGCCGCCGAATACGAGCTACCGATCGTCGCTTCGACCGTCTCATCTGACACCGAAGCCCATGTTGCGGCGATCCATGCCGGATGCAGTTTCGTTCTGGCGCGTCCCTTCGAGATCAACGATCTGGTTACGGCGATCGAAGAATCCGTCAAGGACGAATAGGTCTCAGTTCTCGAACGAGAACTGCCAAGCATCGATTCCCCACCCTGGTTCCTCGGCGTAGCAACAGGTTCGTCCCCAGTTCAACAGCTGCGAACCGGTCCACACGGTGGTGGTCTCCAACACCTGTCCCGGTAGTTGGTATGGCTGCCAACCCAGCTCCGACGGCGAGTACAGCCACCCGCGATCGGCTTCGCTCACCAGGATTCGGTCGGCCACACCAACACGATGCTCGCTGCCGGGTTGGCGAAGTTCCGGCAATCGACCGATGTTCGACCACGTATGCGTACGCGGGTCATAAGCACTCAACGGCATATCGTTGCCCCAGGCGTATAGCAACGGGTGGAGCGCCAGAACCTGATTGGCTCCGGCGCACGCGTGGTTGGAGGTTTGAACAGGTGCAGGTGTCGGCGTCCATCCAACCCCATTCCATCTGGCGATTTTCCTTGAAGAACAGTCGCCCCATGGGAGAAACGTTGCATAGACGGTTTCATCAAAAACGGTCAGAGAGGTTTCCCAGGCTGTCCGGGGATTGGCGCCAGGGGAGGGGAGCTTGGTCCAGGCGGGCGGATCGAACCGATAGAGACCGTCTGTCCAGGTGTACGCCGCTCCACCTGTCCACACGGTTTTGGTCGGTGAATCGGGAGGTGCGATTCCCGAGCCGAGGGTTCGCCACACGTCCTCCGCCGGGAAGTAGGCGACGGTTTGCTCGCTGTTGAAGGCAACGAGATGATCGTCCGCCCAGACCGAGGTCGCCGCAAGGCCGGGTTCCAGCGGACTGGGAGAGAGCCATCTCCACGAGTTGGTCGCAGGGTCGTAGGCGGCGCCGTCGACGAGAAACTCGTGTTCGTTGTCACCTCCCCATACGATAAGCTCTGACCCGGTCCAAGTAACGAGATGGTTGCGACGCGCC
>JAOUMT010000187.1 GCA_029881355.1 Acidimicrobiia bacterium
GTTCAAACCCGCAACTGGGTCATTGATGAGCCCTGGGTTGACCTGGCTGCATGCCGCAATTTTGACCCTATGTTGTTCTTCCCACCGCCCGGCGGTGACGAGCGTACACCCCTCGCCATTTGCGAGAACTGCTGCGTAGTGGAGGCTTGCCTCGACTACGCAGTGAGGGCCAATGAGCGGTGGGGCGTATGGGGCGGCACCACCCAGCGATATCGGCGGAACCTGTCTCGGCGGCTCCGGCGTCGCGCCGCCTGAACCCCCGCTCCGCCCGAAGCTGGGGCCCCAATACCCGTTTTCGGGCGCAGGGACCCCGGGTTCACCCAGGGGTCCTGCGCCCGGACGGAGTTCGAGCGGCAGGTTGACTACGATGCGCGCCACAGTCGATTACATCGGAGACGCGTTGTATGCAGTGGTCTGACACACTCAAACCTCTTTCCCAAGGTGGGGATCTGACGCGAGATCAGACCTATCAGGCCATGACCGAAATCATGGCTGGTCGCGCCACCCCGGCTCAGATCGCCGCGTTTATCGTCGCGATCCGGATCAAAGGTGAGACGACGGAAGAACTGACCGGTCTGGTCGAGGCGATGCGCGAGGCATCGGTCCGGGTTACGGTCGATCGCCCGGTCCTCGACATCGTCGGGACGGGTGGCGATGGGTTCGGAACCTTCAACATCTCAACGACGGCTGCGTTTATCGCCGCCGGGGCCGGATGCACCGTGGCCAAACACGGCAACCGGTCCGCTTCTTCGAAATGCGGGTCCGCCGACGTCCTGGAAGCGCTCGGTGTGGTGATCGACCTCGATCCGGCCGCTACGGTGCAGCTTATCGAGGAACACGGGTTCGGGTTCTTCTACGCAAGAACATATCACCCGGCGATGCGCCATGCCGGGCCGGTCCGGTCGGAACTGGGGATTCCAACGGTCTTCAATTTTCTTGGGCCGCTCACGAACCCGGCCACCGCAGAGCATCTGGCGCTGGGTGTGGCGGACGGCACCATGGCCGAGCGCATGATCGGAGTGCTCGCCAATCTCGGAGCCGCCCGGGCGTTCGCGTTTCATGGAGACGATGGACTTGACGAGCTTTCGACTACCGGACCGTCGACCATCTACGAACTCAGGAACGGGACCATCGAACGGTCGACTTTTGACCCTGCTGATCATGGGCTGGCTCCGGCCAAGCTCGATGATCTGGTGGGAGGTGACGTCGCGGACAACGTCGTAATCCTCCGACGGGTGTTGGCAGGCGAGCCGGGTCCACAACGTGACATCGCGGTGCTCAATGCGGCGGCGGGGATCGCCGCGGCCGGCCGGGCAGAGTCGATAGCCGAGGCCATACCGACCGCCGAGGCATCCATAGACTCAGGAGCGGCAGCCCAGGTGTTGGAAAGAGTCGTCCGGGCCAGCCAGGACGTGGGCGGCTAAATTGCACATTTCCGCGGACGACCTCATCGCGATTCTCAAAGGGGAAGGTTTGCGGATCACCGAAGCCCGCCGGGCGATATGCGAGGTGATCGCTGCTGACCACGATGACCATCTGAGTTCGACCGAGGTCCATGAACGGGCTGAAGTAGTTGCCAAGCAGGCGATCGACCCCTCAACCGTCTACCGGACCCTGGAAGTGTTCGAGCGCCTTGAGTTGGTTCACCATGTCCATCTCGGACATGGTCCCGGTGTCTTTCATTTGACTGCGTCCGATCAACACCACCACCTGACATGCGATAGGTGTGGTTCCACCATCGATGTTCCCGCTGCGGCCCTCGAACCGTTCTTTGCAGAGTTGCATGACTCCTTCGGGTTTACGGTCAACCCATCACACTTCGCGCTCGGTGGACTCTGTCGGGAATGTGAACATTCCGAGAACTCAGGTTGAGGTTGTGTGCGAATTGTTCCAGACTGGCCAGATGAAACGATCCGTCAGTCTGCTTCTCGGCGTAGTTTTGGTCGCCACCGCGTGCGGGGGAGCCGCAACCGACGTATCGAGTGAGGTTGAACCAGCCTCCACGGTGAACACGACCCTGGCCGCCAACCCACCTTCCCCGGTCGGATCATCCGATACCACCGGGCCCGCCGCCTACGAACCCGACGCAGCTCCATCCGGTGTCGATGGACCGGCCGCCCCCGATTTTTCGCTTGTACTGAACGACGGGTCGACGTTCACGCTGTCGGAGGGATCGAAACCCGTGTACATGGTGTTCTGGGCCGAGTGGTGAAGCACCTGTCAACGGGAGTTACCCGTTATCGATGACGTCTCAGCCGATTATGCCGACGACGTGACGTTCCTCGCCGTCGCGTGGAAAGGTTCCATGGAAGACACGGCCTCGCGAGCTGCCCAGCTGCTGACGTCTGGCAACGTGCTCTGGGGACTCGACGCCGAAGAGGCAGTCTTCTCGGCTTATGGGGTTCCCTATCAACCCGTCTCCGTACTGATTACCCATGACGGAATTGTCAAGACGTCGTGGGCTGGAGCGGTTGGGGAAGCAGAGCTGCGAGCCGAGCTTGACGCGCTGGTTGCCACCGCCGGTTAACCAATTCACGTTCGTCGCGTTATCGCCGTATAGTTATTGCAAGCAGCTTGCAAGAGGCGGTACATGCACATCCCCGACGGGTTCTTCAACGGCGCAACCTCTTTCGGTGCCGGAGTTGTCGCGGCCGGAGGGCTGAGTGGAGCGCTGCGTCAGTCGACTGCTCGACTCAAGGATCGTCAGATACCGTTGGCCGGTCTCGTGGCGGCGTTCGTGTTCGTTCTCCAGATGATCAACTTTCCGGTCATTCCGGGCATGAGCGGTCACCTGCTTGGCGGAGCCCTGGCAGCCATCCTCATGGGACCCTCGGTCGGGGTGGTCGTCGTCTCCGTGGTTATCGTCCTGCAGGCCCTCCTCTTCGCCGACGGTGGGGTTTCGGCGCTTGGTTTGAACCTGATCAATATGGCCGTCGTGACCACCCTGTCTGGCTGGTTCGTGTTCCGATTGGTCCGGGCGCCGCTGCCGCCCACCCGCCGCGCCGTACTGGGCGCTGCTTTCTTGGCGGCGATGATCTCAGTGGTGGCCTCGGCGGTGGTCTTCGTTCTGGAATACGCCATCGGGGGCGTCGGTGGAGTCAGCCTTACCAATGTGCTGGCTCTCATGGCCGGCAGTCATCTTCTCATTGGGATCGGCGAGGGCTTCATAACGATCGCAGTTGTCGGGGCGGTCCTTCAAGCGCGACCCGATCTGGTATTCGGGGCGAAAGACTTGGCGTACGATGGGACTGAGAGGCTGTCGATGAGGCGTTTCTGGACTCTCGCCGGTGTAGCTGCCGTCATCCTGCTCGGTCTCACAACGTTCGCATCCGCCAACCCTGACGGGCTCATGTGGGTGGCCGAACAAACGGGAATTGGCCTGGACGCCCGGTCGAGCGCCACGGCGAGTTCGCCGCTCTCTGACTACGGAACGGCCGGCCTGTCTGGAGTGGTCGGGACGATCGTCGCGGGAGGGATCGGGATCGTTGTCACGTTTCTCCTCGGATGGGGTGTTTTGAAAGTGTTTCGTCGGCGGTCAAGCGTATGAGCGGAGGCCATACCCACGCCCTTCACGTTCATGGGCATTCAGTCGTCCATAAGCTGCCGGGTCACTTGAAAGTCGCCGGTCTCGTGCTGTTCGTAGCCGCGGTGGTCGCCACCCCTGCCCGGGCGATATGGGCGTTTGGCTTGTACGCCGCCGGGCTGGCCGTCGTCGCCGGTCTGGCCGGCATCCCGGTCCGTTTTATAGGTAAACGGATGCTGATCGAGGTTCCGTTTCTGCTCTTCGCGCTTCTCCTGCCTTTCGTCGGTGAAGCGCCATACGTCTCGCTGGCCGGGATGCGAATATCCGAAGCCGGGCTGCTGGCAGCCTGGACGATTCTGGCCAAGGCATCGTGTGGGGTGGTGGCATCGATCTTGTTGGCGGCCACGACGGAGATTCCCGAGATCCTGGCCGGAATGAACCGGCTGCGGGTACCAACGGCGATCGTGGCGATCGCCGGGTTCATGGTTCGATACCTGGAAGTCATCAGTGACGAGATGGGTCGGATGCGGGTCGCCATGGCGGCCCGCGGTTACGAGCCGAAGATGTTCTGGCAGATCAAAGCTCTGGCAACCTCGGCCGGAGCCCTCTTCATTCGATCCTATGAGCGTGGTGAGCGGGTGTACCTGGCCATGGTGGCGCGCGGGTTTCAGGGGACGATGCCGACAACGGATGATTCGCCTGCGGCGGCTGTCGACATCATGAGGGCGTTGGCGATCCCGGCGATGGCCGGCATCGTGGCCGTGTTGGCGCTGGTCGGTGGACGATGAGCACTTCGATCGCCGTCCGGGGCCTATCTTTTTCCTATCCGGGGGGACACCGGGCCCTCGACGGGGTTGACCTGACCATCGAAGCAGGGGAGCGAGTGGCCATCTTTGGTCCGAACGGGGCCGGCAAGACCACCCTGGTGTTGCATCTGAACGGAATTCATATGCCCCCCGAGGGCGTCGTCACGGTGGGTGGCCTCGATCTCGACGAGAAATCCGTAATGGAAATCCGGCGACGGGTGGGGATGGTCTTTCAAGATCCGGACGACCAGCTTTTTATGCCGACAGTCCGACAAGACGTGGCGTTCGGGCCCGCCAATTTCGGGGTTACCGGTGACGAACTGGATGAGCGGGTCGTGAGCGCGCTGAGTGCAGTGGGAATGGAACAGGCGATCGACCGGGCACCCCACCACCTCTCCCTCGGAGAACGACGCCGGGTGGCGGTAGCGACCGTGCTCGCCTCGCAACCCGAAATCCTTGTTCTGGACGAACCCTCCTCGAATCTGGATCCGGCTTCCCGACGAGAGCTGGCCACCATCCTTGCGGAGCTCGACGTCACGGTCGTGATGGTGACCCATGACTTGCCCTATGCGCTTGAGCTGTGTGAGCGTTCGATCATTCTTGATGCGGGTCGGGTGGTGGCCGATGCCCCAACTCGCCGGTTGCTCGCTGACGAAGCATTGCTCACCGCCCACCGGCTCGAGTTGCCTTTCGGCTTCGATCTGAGAACGGTGTAGCTTCGCCCCATGAGGGTATGGGAAGTCGTCATTGTCGCCTCATTGGCTGCCTTCGTCATGTGGCCGTCGGTTACCGGCCAACCGCGGCGGCCGTTCGGGTGGGTTCCGATCATTGCGGCACTTGGAGCCTTGCTCTTGCACATCCGGACTGAGGAACTGCGCTGGCAGTTATACCCGATATATGCCGTGGTGGGTGTGGTAGCAGTTGCGACGGCATGGGAGATCCTCTTGCCGAGCCCGGTGTCGCCGGAACCGCCTCCCAGCCGCTGGTCTCAGCTCGGAAAAGCCCTTGGCGGGGTTTTTGGGCTGGTCCTACTGACCCTTCCGGCCGTAGCGCTGCCCGTGGTCGAGGTGGCCGCCCCGCCAACGCCGGTGGGGACCATTCTCGTGAGATCGGTAAGTGCTGACCGCATCGAGGTCTACGGACCCGACCCGGGTGGTCCCCGCCAGATCGCCCTGCAGGTTTGGTACCCCGCAGCGGACAATGACGGCCCGTCGGCTCCGTTCGTGGACGCCTTTGACCGGTTCGGACCAGCCGCGGCCGGCCACCTCGGGTTTCCATCATTCACGCTCAACCACCTGAAGAACGCAACGATGGGAAGTGCCCAGGGCGTGAGGCCTGC
>JAOUMT010000188.1 GCA_029881355.1 Acidimicrobiia bacterium
CGGTGACTCAACGAGGGGCGGAAGGGCGGTGATCACGAACTGGCCCTCGAACATGCCGACCGTCATCGTTGCGGCCTGCCCGGAGGGTTCATGGGTGACTGTGAAGTTCCACCTAGGTGGCGCGATCCCGTCATAGTGAATGAACGGGTCGGCCGGTTCAAGCCGATACGGCCCATTGCAGAGATCGGGATCACAGGCAGCCCTGAGGAAGTTCTGTGGGTCAATGTCCTCGTCGTCTCCGAGGGACATGCCGGCGTTGGAAATGGGAAAGCTCGCCACGTCGTAAGCCCCGGCCGCAAGGGATGCCAGATAGTTGTCGAGGTGCTTTTCGGGTATCGCAGCGTCAATGTCTGGTGTGACCGAGTTGTCCGGAGTGGTGGTCGGATGCGCCAACGTCGTGCTCGTGCTGGTGGTCGTTGGCGGAGCCGCCGAAGTCGTCGTTGGTGCTAGCCGGGTCGTGGGAGTCGAAAGGGCGGCAGGCGACCCGCCCGAGCAGGCGGCCAGCGACAAGGCTCCGACGAGAACTCCCGACAACCAGCGCAACATGGGTGGACAACGTAGTCGGTGTGCCCGAAAGTTCCAGGCAATCGCAGCCTGCTGCTCGTCTGCGAACTCAAGCTCTGCGATAGAGTCAGGCTGGTGACCGGCCCATTCGTACCAGCCGACTTCCATGTGCCTGTATCGTTCATGGGTCCGGGGTTTCATCTAGAACCGCTGGGACCCATTCACAATGAGCGCGATCACCTGGCGTGGATGTCAAGCATCGACCACATTGTGGCCACTCCCGGCCTTGAGGACTGGCGTGGGAAGTGGCCGGTTCCGATGAGCCTCGACGAGAATCTCGACGATCTCGTTGGACACATGAAGGAGTTCGTCGAACGGGTTGCGTTCGCCTACTCGGTGCTCGATGGCGATGACGTCGTAGGTTGCCTCTACATCCGACCCTCCCACGCCGAAGCCCACGATGCCGAGGTGGTGTCATGGGTTCGGGCTTCGCGACCCGAACTAGACCGGGTGGTTTGGGAGGCCGTGAGTAGTTGGTTGGCAACCGACTGGCCATTCATGAATCCTCACTATGCGGCAAGGATCTCCTAACGGGCCCAGAAGACAGCTTTCGGCATCGACGGCCGGTGACCGACCAGAATGGCGGGCATGTTGCGATTCGGGATGTCGGGCCTTCCCCCCGATGATGTGGACGATGCCAGCTTTTTCGATGGGCTGATCGCCCGAGGCCACTCGGCCTATGAGCTGGGTTTCACCAAGGGGTTCCCCTGGAAGGAGAAACGGTGTCAGGCATTCGGCCGGGCGGCCGCAGAGCGCGGGATCGACGTATCGCTCCATGCGCCGTACTTTGCCATTCTCACCGGTGACGACGATGAGAAGGCCAAGCAGCCCGTGGCCGCTCTCGAACATTCGATGAAACTCGGCAAGGCGTTGGGAGCCCGGATTATCTGCGCTCACATAGGTTCCCACGGTGACCGGGAACCTTCCGAAACCATGGAGTTGGTCCGCCGGCGTCTCGATTATCTCTCGCCCAAGATCGCCCACCTCGGCGTAGCGCTCGGCTTCGAGACCGCCGGCAATGACGGCAACTTCGGATCGATCGGCGACATTGCCTTGCTCGCCGATGAGTTCCCGTTCGTTTATCCGCTGATCGACTGGGCTCACGTCCATGCAACGACGAGGGGAGCGCTTACTTCGGTGGAAGCCTTCGAGCAGGTCCTCGGGTTCGTGATTGACTCGTTCCCGGAGTGGAAGACGGACCCTCTTCAGTGCCAGTTCTCGGATAATGAGTTCGGCGATCGCGGAGAGATCCGGCACGTTCGGTACGGAGCGGGGACCCTCAGGATTGAGCCTTTGGTCGAAGCGGCCTGGAATCGGGGAGTCGACATGGTGGTCATTTCGGAGTCGAGAGATCGGGAAAGCCACGACGAGATCTATGGGGAGGCGGTGGCCGCCGGGCAGCGACTTCGAGAGAAGGATGAGGGACGACCGGTGGGGCTTCACACCAAGGAGGCACCTCGTCAGGTTCATGTCGTGAAAGAGACCGATCGGTGGCGAGTGCTCAGAACCAGGCGACCACTGTCGGTTTCAAATGTCGACAAGGAGATGTTCCCCGGGGAGTTCACGAAGGGCGACATGATTCAGTATTACTCAACGGTGGCGCCGCTGCTGCTCCCTCACCTGGCGGATCGGCCGATTTCGATGAGTCGGTACCCAAACGGGATCAACGGAAAGTCCTTCTACGAGAAGCGGGCTCCAGGTCATCAACCCGAGTGGATGGAAACGGGCCTGGTGTCTTCGGAGTCGATGGGCGGTGACATCGACTTCTTATTGGCCTCAAATCGGGAGTCACTGATGTGGTTCGCCAACATGGGCTGCATCGAATTGCACCCGTTCCATTCGCGCACCGCCACGCCCGAAACCCCGGATTGGGCAGTGTTCGACCTCGACCCGGCCGGCGAAGTGACCTGGCAACAGGTCGTCGACACCGCCCGCCTTTTGCAGACTTTGCTTGGGCAACTCGGTCTGGTTGGGTTCCCGAAATTGTCCGGATCGCGCGGGATCCATGTGTACGTGCCGGTTTCGGAGGGACACACACAAGAGCGGGTACGCAACTTTGTCTATGCGGTTGGCATGCTCATGGCGGCTGCCAATCCGGCCGACATCACGATGGAATGGGACAAGCCCAAACGGGGGGACCGGGTATTCATCGACGCATTTCGGAATGCGACCGGCCAGACGATTGCTTCCGTCTACTCGCTACGACCCCGCCCCGGTGCGCCGATTTCGATCCCGATCGTCTGGGACGAGTTGGAAGACCTCAAAAACGGAGATATCACTCTGGCCAATGTTTGGGATCGCCTGGCCAGCCATGGCGATCTCTTCGCCGGCGTATTAGCCGGTGATCAAGACCTGACCGCCGCAGAAGACGCCCTACAAATCCCCTGATAACGCCAACCCAGGGTTCTCACGCCAACCCCGGGTTAAACCCAGGGTTCTAGCACGCGGAAACCGATACCTGGAGCCCTGAGAATAACCCTGGGTTCTAACGCGAACCCTGGGTTCGAGGGTTCGGTGATGGGTGGGTGGGACCCGGAACGAGAGATTTAGTCGGCGTCCGCGGCATTGAGGACCCATGCGTAGCCGGTTTCAGGATCTTCGACGGCGATTCGACAAGCCCATCCGGTCGATGGATACAGGTCAGACCACCAATACCACCGCAATCCGGCTCCAGCCGCTCCGAGTTGGTCCGGGTCGGGTGGCCAATCATCGGTGAACTCGGTCAGGCAGGCTAACGCCCACCAGGCGGCAAAGCGGCCGGAAGCTCCGCCGGTTCGCTGGCCGTGTGCCCCACCACTACCGGCGGTCCATGCCATCAGCACCATTGCCTGTTGGAGGGTGATCTCGGTCATGGCCGCTTGTTTGAGTCCTAGAGCGGCGATGGCCGACGTCGCCGCACCTTCCACCGCCAGGGCTTCTACCGTCCCGTTCGAATGCTCGGTCCAGGTCGCCGCGAGATGGGCGAGTGCATCGGTGGTCTCGAGATCGGTGATCGTTTCACCGGGTTCACCCAGTTCGACGACTTCGCCCTTGCCGAAATCTGGCGGATCGTCCTGGACCCGGTCGGATTTGTAGGTAGGGATGAGGTAGTCGGGCTCCCACTCGGCCAACGCGGCTGGGATCTCGAGTACCCGATTGATGTCAGCCGGTGGGTCGCCGCGCAGTGCGCGCTCATAACCGACGATGTCGCGCGATGGGCCAACCGGCAGGGACGGCTCAAGTTCATGCCACGTGTGTTGGCTGGCGGCTACTTCCGTGAGTGGTCCCAGCGTGAATCGGCTCGCTGCCGAGTCGACGACCGCCGCCGCCAGTTCCGGATCCGCGTCGAGCGCCAGCCGATAGTCAACATGATGGGCGACCCCCCACAGCTGTTTTCCACGTTCGACGGCTTCCTGGCACCGGTCTCGCAAGTCGATCATCGCCGCCCAGTCCCGTCTACCGACCAGGGCGTCGACCCTCCTGATCAGGGGGTCGGGCTGGCCAAGCTCGATCAGCTCAGGGATCGAAAGATGGTCCAGAGATGGTTGCTCATCTTCGTTCATGGGTCCACAGGCATGTCGGCATCGACCCAGTCAGACCAGGATCCGACGTACAGGCGGGGGAGCGGCAGTCCGGCGACTGCGAAGGCGAGAATGACATAGCAGGCGGTTACGCCGCTGCCGCAGTACGCAATCGATTCGGACGCCGTCTCCAGGCGGTCCGCCAACTCGTGGGGAGGCAGCATCGTGCCTTCCGGCGCCAACGTCTCGTAGGGAATATTGATCGCTCCGGGGATATGACCGGCGACCGGATCGATGGGCTCGACTTCGCCGCGATAGCGCGCTGGTGCCCGGGCATCGATGAGCGTTACCGAACCGGTCCGGTTGGCGACCTCATCTCGTGAGGCGACATCGTCGGTGCGAACCTCAGGGGAGTAGATCGAAGGTTCGGATTCAGGGGTCTCGGCGGTCTGCGGTCCGTCGGCTTCAAGCCATGCTGACCACCCACCGTCAAGTACAGCCACCCGTTCGTGGCCGACATGTCGCAACATCCACCAGAGTCGGGCGGCGGTCGAACCCTGGGTTTGGTCGTACACCACCACGTGGTGGTCGCGGCTGACACCGAGGGATTCCAGAGTTGTTACGAAGGTTTCGATCGCTGGCAACGGGTGCCTCCCGCCTCCCGGCCCGACCAGGTCGCTCTCCAGGTCCAGATACCAGGCGCCGGGTATGTGCGATGACTGATATTCGAGGCGCCCCTGTTGGGCGGACCCCAGGTATGACCGTACGTCGACGATCCGCAGATCCGGGTCGTGGAGGTGGGCCTTGAGCCAAGCGGCGCTGACAATCATCCGGGGAGTATGGCAGCCGGCCGCCTTGAGGCGGCCGGCTGTTGTTTACCTATTCTTCTTCGGCGAGATCCTCACGCAATGTCGTGATGTTGTCGTCAGTCGCTTCCTCGGTGGAAGTGCTCGAATCGTCCGAGGCGGTTTCGCTGTCGACGGTCGTGCTCTCGGCCTTCTTGCCGCTCGTCTTGACCCCGATGTCCTGCACGGAGTCGGAGATGGCATCGCCGAGGTGTTTCATCGTCGCCTTGGCCTTGCTTTTGAACTCGTCATCACGCACAACGTCTCCGATCGAGCTGAAGAGGCGCTCGAGCCCCTCGCCGATCGTATTGAGGGCATTCTTGACATCTTCGGAGTCGGGCGTTTCGCTGTCGCTATCGACGTCCTTCTCGTCGTATCGCTTCTTGAACGCGTCCTTCAAAGAAGCAAAATCGTCACCGACGGTCTTCCAACGTTCGCTCATTCATCATCCCCTTTGGTCGTTGTATCAAATGTACCCCAGCCGAGTCCTTAGCAAACCGCCTACGATTGGGCTTATGAAACTTCATCTTCTCGACGGCACGTACGAGTTGTTTCGTGCCCACTTCGGTCGACCCCCTCGAAACGCCCCGGACGGGTCGTCGATCTCGGCGGTTCATGGGGTGTTGGAGACGGTTTTGGGACTCTTGCGGGAGGAAGAGACCACGCACCTGGCGGTTGCCACCGACAAGGTGATCGAGTCCTTTCGAAACGACATGTACGACGGATACAAGACCGGTGAGGGTATCGAGCCCGAGTT
>JAOUMT010000137.1 GCA_029881355.1 Acidimicrobiia bacterium
GGAATCCTCGGTCCAGGTAATCCGTCGGAGGACTAGAGGATCTGGCTGAGGAAGAGCTTCGTGCGGTCGTGCTGGGGATTGGTGAAGAAGTGCTCTGGTGTACCTGCTTCTACGAGTTGGCCGTAGTCGAAGAACAGCACCCGGTCGGCGACTTCGCGAGCAAAGCCCATTTCGTGGGTGACCACGATCATCGTCATACCTTCTCTGGCGAGTTCTTTCATGGCGTCCAGCACCTCCTTGACCATCTCGGGGTCAAGCGCCGAGGTTGGCTCATCGAAGAGCATGATCTGGGGTCGCATGGCCAGCGCCCTGGCGATGGCTACTCGCTGTTGCTGCCCACCCGACAGCTGGCCCGGATACTTGTCGGCTTGCTCCGGGATACCCACCCGCTCGAGAAGCTCCCTTCCGTAAGCCTCAGCCTCTGACTTGGACTGCTTCTTGACCCAGATCGGGGCGAGCGTGATGTTCTGCATGATGGTGAGGTGCGGAAACAGGTTGAAGGACTGGAACACCATGCCGACGTCCTTGCGGATCGCTTCGATGTTCCGGACGTCGTTCGTCAACTCAATTCCGTCGACGAAAATCTGGCCTTCCTGATGTACTTCGAGACGGTTGATGCAGCGAATGAAGGTCGACTTGCCCGACCCCGAAGGACCGATAATGACCACAACCTCGCCCTTGGTTACTTCAAGGTCAACACCCCGCAGCGCTTGGAAGTCGCCAAACCACTTCTTGACGCCCCGGCAATCGATGATTGCTTGATCACTCATGTCACTGGCTCCTTACCGTGTGCCGAGGCCGAGGCGTCGCTCGAGACGCATCGACGAACGAGAGAATGTAAATGTGAATATCCAGTAGATAACGGCCGCCGCCACCGTTAGCTCCATGATGGAACCGAGGTTGGCGGACTGGCCAGGGACAACATTGCGGGCGATGTAGAGCAGGTCGAAGAGCCCGATGATCGAAACAAGCGACGTGTCCTTGAAGAGGGCGATGACCTGGCCGACCAGAGCTGGAATGACAGCTTTGAGCGCCTGCGGCAACGTGATCAGCACTGTCTTTTGGACGACGCTCATCCCAACGGCATCAGCAGCTTCGTATTGGCCCTTCGGGATCGACTGGAGACCACCACGAACGTTCTCGGCGAGATAGGCCGCAGAGAACAACGTCATGGCAATAATGGCTCGCACGACACTGAAGATGTCGACGACACCAGCAAGGAACAGGTTGAGCAGGTTCGAACCGATGTAGAGCCAGGTGATGAGCGGGACAGATCGAACGAGTTCAATGTACGCAGTTGAGATCATGCGGATGATGGGCATGCTCGAAGCACGACCTAGGGCTAACAACACGCCGAGCGGGAACGACAAAACGATGGCGGCAATGGCCAGGGTGAACGTGAGTGACAAACCACCGACGAACGCCGAGCCACCGAGCACCAATTCAGACGGCACAGCACTCAGGCGGAAGGATGCTATCAATGCGAAGAGTGCGGCGAGCCAAATCCCCACGTATCGAATCCGGGCCGCTTTCGCGCCGCCGAAGGACGGAGCGGCAAGCGCAAAAATAGCTCCCAGGATCATCGAGAACTTGAACTCAAGTCGCTGCAGTACGTCTGCGGCCGGGGCGGTGATATGGAACGGGGATGATGAGTTCGTATCGAATAAATACCATCCGAAGAGCACCCAAGCCACGGAGAACGCCAACCACAACGCGGAGAAGATGTACTTCCACTCACCGGTGTCGGGAGCGCCGATCACGTAGAGGATGTAGCCAATCAACGCACCGAGCACCAGGAAAATCGGCAGATCGACACTTAGTACGGTGCCCCAATCGATATCAGGCGCCCGCATCACCACCATGAGGATCACCGGGAACGACAACGTCCACAGGACGACCAGAATCCGCCGCAGCGAAGGGATGGCGTCACGGATCGCTACGCCGATGGCATAGGACAGCGCAAGCACCCCGATCAGGATGGTCCAGGGCAGCTTGGTGCTTCGGGCGAGCAGCTGGTTCGTGACTTCCTTGGTGCCGTCGGCGAAGACTTCCTGCACCGGGAGCTTGACGATCCACAACGCGGCAGCGATGAGGACGAGGATGACGGCTGCCAGGCCAACCGTCGAGATGGTCGGGTCGTTGATCGTCTCACGGTTGGACCGTTTCAAGCCGTATCCAGCCAGGGCGATGACCAGTCCGATTACCGCCAGCAAACCTCGTCCGCCGCTGAACTCACCAGGAGCAAGCAGGGCGATGAGCAGCAACGCCGAGCCGATCCCCATGATGGCTTTGGTGATCTGGCCCACCGATACCTTCCCGGCGACCCGCCAGGCGGCTGCCGAAAGTCCAGCCAGGACAACGACGATTCCGACCGAGATCCATACTCGTGAGAATTGCTCAGCGGGATAGGCTTGGACCATGAGCAGGCGGGCATTGGCGGTAACCGACGACCATTTGCGGAACGGGTCAAGGAACCAACCGATCAGCCCGCGCAGCCCGAAGACGACCACGAGGCCGACCACGACGGTGATGATGGTGCTGGCAACCGAATAGGTCAGGTTCTCGCGAATCCACTGCACAGGCCCGGAAGGCGGTAGCTCCGGTGCCAGCTCGATTGTTTCGACGAATGCTCCGTCATCGGCCATTAGCGCTCCACCAACTTAAGCTTCTTGTTCCAACGGTTCACGATCGCCGATAGCGTGAGGCTGACGAACGAATACCAGGCCATCCACGATATAACGATGGGGATCGTCTGGCCGGTCTGGTTGAAGATGGTTTGACCAACCTGAACGATGTCTGGATAGGCAACGGCAATGCCGAGCGACGTATTCTTGGCAAGGTTCAAATACTGGTTGCCAACCGGTGGCAAGATGATCCGGAACGCCTGGGGCAGGACAATCATCCGCAGTAGCTGGCTTCGCTTGAGCCCTACGGCAAAGCCGGCTTCCGATTGGCCCTTCGGCACGGCCAAGACGCCAGCTCGAACCGCCTCCCCGATGAAGGCGGCCGTATAAAGAACGACACCGACCCAAAGCGCAAAATACGCACGCGTGATGATGTGTCCGGCCTCGGTCGAGTAGTTGTTGAACCGTCCGTCGAGGGCGGGCAACGAGAAGTCGAATGGCGCCCCGCTCACGAAGGAAAAACGATTTTCGAGTCCTGTGAAGAACTGGCTCAGCCCGATGTCTTGACCGAAGATCGTCCCTTGCCCGACTGTCGCTCGCACGAAGCCCGGCTGAAGGAAGAAGAACAATGCGAGCGCGCCGGCTACCAGAGCAGCCATCGCCAGGCGGAACCAGTCGTCATCGCTGAGCTTCCCCAGGCCGGCCGGGGTGCGTAGTTCGTCAAGCCTCTTCTTGATGATGTAGTAGGCGCCACCGACTACGACCAGCGCCAGGGCTATCTGAAAGAGGATGAGTGGCGTATTCATGAAGAACGCTGCAATGAACCCGAAGATCGGACCGAAGATCCCCATGATGGGGTGGGCGTAGATGCCGACGATGGCAAAGAGCACCAGCACCCCGCCCGACCAGAGAAAGGCTCGCGCCTCGGCCTTGCCAGCCTCTTGGAGCCCGATCCGCCACCGGTAGACATACCTGGTAACTAGTGCTCCGATAAGCATGAAGCCAACCCACTGCCAACGACCTTCGGTCGGTACGAACCATGGCAGCGCAAATCCTTTCGGGGAGGCGAACACCCAGCCTTCGGGAAGAATCCGTAGACCGAATAGCGATTTCAGCGACCCGTCGGACGTTTCATCGACGACGAGATCAGGGATGATCGAAACGACGATTCCCCAGAACACAATCTGCACAAGCAGAGGGATATTGCGGATCGTCTCGATGAATACGGTCGCCAGTTTGTTGACCAACCAGTTGTGCGAGAGGCGACTGACTCCCACGAGGATGCCGAGTATGGTCGCAGCGAGAATGCCCGAAATCGTCACACGGAGCATGTTCGTAATACCAACCAGGAGCGCCTGGAACCCGCTTTCAGGAAGCGTCGTAAATCCCTCTGCGACCTGGAAACCGACCGGCCGAGACATGAAGTCCCACGAAACCGCCAAATTCTGTTTGGCGAGGTTTTCGACGGCAAACGAACCGAGAATCCAGAAGGCGACGACGATGCCGATCAGGAACACGATCTGGAACACCCACTTGAGAACCGTGACGTCTCGGTAGAAGGGCGGGCGCGTCGGACGCTGAATCGCTGTTGTCATCGCTCACCCTCCTCCGGTACTAGTTACAGCCCGATCACCATACCAACGAGGGGGACGCCGATGACGCCCCCCTCGTGAATTTCTTATGACTGGTATGTGGCTATCGGGCAGGTGGCGCGTAGATGAGACCACCCTGGTTCCACTGAGCGTTGGGGGTTCCTTCACGGAAAATACCCACCGGGTTCAGGTTGCGATCGAAGATCTCACCGTAGTTACCGACCTGGCTGATGACGTTATAGAACGCCTCAGCATCGAGGCCCATGCCGGTCTGGAGCTCTTCGTCGCTAACGCCCAACAGGCGTGCAAGCTCAGGGTTGAGATCGGCATCGCCCACGACACTGTCGACATTGGCCGATGTGACGTCGAGCTCGTCAGCGATGAACGTCGCGTAGACCGTCCAGTTGATGATGTCGGCCCACTGGCTGTCATTCTGGCGGTAAAGCGGTCCGAGTGGCTCTTTCGAGATCGGCGCCCGTGGGAAGACGACCCAGTCGCCTTCGGCGATTTCTCCGTCACGGATGGCTGTGACCATGTTGCCAACAAGACCGGAAGCGTCGGTCGTCACGAGATCACATGAACCCTGCTTGAACCCCTCCATCGCCTCGGCGAACTCGGCAACGGTGCTCAGAACAATCGTGGCACCGGCCAACGCCGCACCTTCAGAGATGTTCTTCTCGGTCGTGGTACCAGCGTTCGTGCAAAGCACGGCGCCATCTACGTCAGCGAGGGTCGAGTCGGCGGTGAAGCCATCAGAAGCCCTGCCCATCACGCCCTGACCGTCGTAGTAGGTGGTCGGGCCGAAGTCGAGACCGAGCGTGGTATCACGAGACTGGGTCCACGTGGTGTTGCGAATGAGAAGGTCAACCTCACCGGCGGCTAGGGCGGTGAAACGCTCAGCAGCGGTAAGAGCCGAAAACTCAACTGCTGTCGAGTCGCCGAGAACCGCGGCCGCAACGGCGCGACACATATCGGCGTCAAAGCCGGTCATGGAGCCGTCGGACTGGGTCTCGGAGAACGCAACCGCGCCACCACTCACACCACATTTGAGGACACCGCGAGCGCGGACTTCGTCAAGGGTGGCGCCACCGGTTTGTCCGGTAACGGGGGTCGACGGGTCAGTCGAGCCTGGAGCAGTTGTGTCGGTGGTACCCGGATCAGTCTGGGTTGTGTCATCGGGGGTGGTTGGTGCCGTATCGTCGGCGGTACATGCAGCTGCAAAAATACCGAGAACGACCAACACAGCAAGAATTCGCTGCATCTTGTTCATTTCTCTCCTTATGTTCCAGTTTTCGCGTCCCAACGGGCGGCCCGAACTGGGCGAGCTAACCCGCAAGCATTTGTACGGTAGACGATGAACCCCGCGGAAATCAACCAGACTTGCGCTTGAGCCAACCACGGAGCGACCCACCGGCGCTCAGGCACCCACCAGTTCAGCGAGGCCGACCGCTAGCTCACGATACGAGCGTCGGCGGTCGGCGACGTCGGAATCGCGACCGTAGAGCTGCAGCGTTGCCGAGGTAGAAGGACCGAGACAAGCCACTCGCACGCCCTCGAAACTGCGGGTCAACGCCCACCCGTGAACGGCCGATGACGAGACAAACACGGCCCCATCAACGTGATCTCCCGGCGGACCAATGGGGGCGGTTGAGTAGACGGGGACCGAGACAAGGTCGCAGCAACGGTCTGCCAGCTCGGCCAAGGCTCGAGGGTCGGTACTGGGGGCGTGCGGGATGGCCACCCGGGCGTCTTCCACGTCGAGAGACCGGACGAGGTCCAACAGACTGCCGTTGCCAATCGCACAGACTGTCCCGCCTCGCTCGGCTACCGAGGTAGCCGTCGCCGGACCGATCACCGCCGCGCCGACGGGAGGGAACGATCCGTCCGGCCACAGCGCATCGAGCGACCGTGATGATGCGAGGACGATCAGGTCGGCTTCCTCGCAGGCTGCGCGCGCCCGGGCAATATCTTCATCACGGCCCCGAATGACTTCGATACAGGGAAGCTCGACCGGGGCCAGACCGACCGCAACGAGTTCGGCAGACATCCCTGCCGCCCGGTCCAATGTGGTGGTTACCGCAACCCGGAACACGATGATCGAACCCTACGCGGTCAGTTCCCATTGTGAGGTCGGTATCGGTACTCTTCTGCACATGGAGCGTTTCACCAACCGCGAACTGTCGTGGCTCGATTTCAACGAGCGAGTACTGGCGATCGTGGAGGACCCAACGACGCCGTTACTCGAACGCGCCAAGTTCGCCGCCATTTTCTCGACGAACCTGGACGAGTTCTTCCAGGTTCGGGTAGCAGGACTCATGGAGCAAGTCGCCGCCGGCGTCACGAGCGCACCACCGGACGGAATGACCCCCACCGAGCAACTAGAGGCTGTTCGCTCCCGGGCCACCGAGCTTATGGACCGGCTCACGACGGTCGTCCACAAGGAGTTGCTCCCCGAACTGGCAACCGAGCGAATCTCCGTCGTCGACGTTGCCGGTCTCACTGCCGATGACAACGTCTGGCTGGACGAAGAGTTCCGCACCAAGGTCTTCCCGGTCTTGACCCCCCTGGCGGTGGATCCGGCTCATCCCTTTCCGTACATCTCCAACCTGTCGCTCAGCCTTGCCGTCAATATTCGAGACCCTCACGACGGCACGATGCGATTCGCACGGGTCAAGGTTCCCCCACGCCTCGATCGGTTTATCCGCCTACCCGACGGGGAACGTTTCGTCCGTCTCGAGCAAGTCATTGCTTCGCATTTGGGGGACCTCTTCAGCGGGATGGAAGTTGTCGACCACTACATGTTCCGGGTTACTCGAAACGCCGACCTGGTCCTTGAAGAGTCCGAGGCCGACGATCTGCTCGAAGCGATATCGATCGAGTTGACCCGCCGGCGGTTCGGGCGCGCCGTCCGGCTCGAAGTAGAAACCGACATTTCCCCGAACAGTCTGGCGGTACTGACCCGCCAGCTGCAGATGGACTCACGAGACATCTATGTGTTGCCGAGCCCATTGGACCTCACCGGTCTGATGTCGCTCTATTCGATCGATCGACCCAATCTGAAATGGGAGTACTGGAAAGGCGTGACCCAGGCCGCCCTGGGCCAGGTCGATGGTTCCCCACCCAACCTGTTCAGCGTCATCCGGGAACGCGACATCCTCGTCCAACACCCATACGATTCGTTCACGAGCTCGGTTGAAGAGTTTCTAAGGCAGGCGGCGCGCGATCCGGAAGTGCTCGCCATCAAACAGACCCTGTATCGAACTGCCGACGATTCGGCCATCGCCCGCGATCTCATCGTCGCAGCAGAACGAGGCAAACAAGTCGTCGCACTCGTCGAACTCAAGGCCCGCTTTGATGAGGAGCGCAACATCGAGTGGGCCAGAAAACTTGAGACGGCCGGAGTCCATGTGGTCTACGGATTGGTCGGGCTGAAAACACATGCCAAGGTCTCGCTGGTCGTCCGACAGGATTCGGACGC
>JAOUMT010000072.1 GCA_029881355.1 Acidimicrobiia bacterium
GATCCGCCGGTATGCGCATATCGGCACCGGCAATTACAACGGGTCGACCGCCCGCACCTACGAAGATGTCGGCTTGTTCACCTCGAACCCCGACATCACCGCCGACCTCGGTGATCTTTTCAATTTCCTGACCGGTCACAGTCGACAGGTCGAATACCGGAAGCTGGCCGTTTCGCCCTACTCAGGACGCCAAACCGTGACCGAGTTGATCCGCAGAGAGGCCGAAGCCAGCGACGGCCAGGTCGTCATGAAATTGAACAGCCTCGTCGACGCCGACATCATCGACGAGTTGTACGCGGCCTCCCAAGCAGGCGTCAAAGTCGACCTGCTGGTCCGCGGGATCTGCTGCCTCCGCCCGCAGATCCCGGGGCTCTCGGAGAACATTACGGTCCGGTCGGTGGTTGGTCGATATCTCGAACACTCCCGGATCCTGCGGTTCGGAAGCGAAGCACGCGGCTACCAGTTCTGGATCGGTTCTGCCGACATGATGCCGCGCAACCTCGATCGACGAGTCGAGGCTTTGACTCCCGTCGAAGCTCCTGAACTACAGGCCCGTTTGCAGCAAATCATCGAAGCCATCCAAACCGACGATACGTTGACGTGGGTGCTTGACGCCGACGGACAGTACCGGAAGCTCGACGGGCACACGGTGGACGCCCATGTGCTGCTCCACGAGTTGGCCGTCCTCCGCGCCGTTGACGACAAGGCCTAGGCCAGCGCTGGATCGCCGTTAGCCGACGACGCGGACACCGGACTTCCACACCGACTCGATCGTCCATGCATCGAAGTCGAGCGGGTCTCCGCTGATCACGGTTAAATCGGCTCGTTTGCCGGGCGCGAGCGAACCGATCTCGCCGCCCAGTCCGAGCAGGTCGGCAGCCGATTGCGTGGTCGCCACCAGAACGTCCAACGGATCCATTCCCCCGGCCACCATCAAACTCAACTCGTCGAGGTTCTCGCCGTGTGGAGTAACGCCCGTATCGGTACCCATGGCAATCTTGACGCCCGCCTTGACCGCCTTTGCGAACGATTGACGATGGATCTCAGTGACTTCGGCGGCTTTGAGGAGCGAGGCTTCCGGAATCCGGGCACCGGCTGCCGCAGCTCTGGCCACACCGGTCGGGGCGATCAGAGTGGGGACTAGATACGTTCCGTGGTGGATCATGAGTTCGATCGCTTCGTCGTCAAGGTAGATGCCATGCTCAACCGAGCGGACTCCCGCTCGTACTGCGTTCTTGATGCCATCGGTTGCCTGGGCATGGGCCATGACGTACAAACCTGCCGAGGTCGCCTCGGCCACCAGAGCCTGCAGCTCCGCGGGATCGAAGTGAGCGTGACGCGGGTTGGAGCGCGGCGACATCACCCCACCAGACGTGGCGACCTTGATCACGTCGGCGCCGGCCCGCACCAACTCGCGCACCTTTTTGCGAATCTCCTCAGGGCCGTCAACCACGGTCTGCGGCGCACCCGGGTGGTCGCCTGCCAATACCCGCATCTGCATGCCGGAAGCCAACCAGCCGTCTCCGTGCCCGCCGGTCTGTGAAAGCATCCCGATGGCGATGAGCATGTTCGGCCCGGCGATCAACCCGTCGTCGACGGCCCGCTTGACCCCGAGATCGGCACCACCCGCATCGCGGATCGTCGTGATGCCTGCTTCGAGGTTCGCTCGCAGATTGGCGATTGCTCTGTAGAAGCGGAGTGAATACGGCTCTTGCATCGCTCCGAAGAGGTCTAAAGACGAAATCATGACATGGACATGGCTGTCGATGAGTCCAGGAAGAATGGTTCGTCCGCCCATGTCCACCGATGCATCGCCGTCCAACCGCTGACCTATTTCGGCAATACGACCGTCCAGAACAACAACGTCACTCGACCGAAAAGACTTTGTTTCAACGTCGAAGATCTCGCCGCCGGTAAAGACAGTTCTCACGTGCCCATCCCCGTCAATAGGACGGCCACCAAAGCGTCCGTGACTTCCTTGCGACGGGCGGCAGGATCTGGAGAGTCGATGAGCGCTTTGGCGGCGGACATAATCAGGTCCTGTAGGAATCGGCCGACGAGGTCATACGGCAGGGCTTTCAACTCGCCATGTTCAACCCCGTTCCGATAAATCGTTACAAACTCTGCCGACAATCCGCGATGGGCCCGCCCGACACGTTCCTGGGCTTCAATCGACAGTTTGGCGACTTCCCGGTGCAGGATGAGACCGAGGGTTGGGTCGGTCGCCACGAAATCGACCATGGCAACCGACAAAGCAGCCAGGCGCTGTTTCCACGAAAGACCATCGGGGATACGGCTCACCAAATCTTCAATGGTCGACGGGAGCGTCTCCTCGACCAGGGTGGCCAGGAGATCCTCCTTGTCACGGAAGTAGTCATAGAGGGTGGTCCGACCAATCCCGACGGCCGCCGCCACGTCGCCAAGCGCCACGTCCTCGTAACCAAATTCGCCGAAAAGTCGCTCTGCGGCTTCGAGCACCTGAGCCCGGGTGAGTTCCTTGTGCTCTTCGATATTGGCGGCTCTGATCCGGGGCATAACCGCAATGGTAGGACATCGAGCAACTTGGCCGGGAGCCAAATGGCAATCGGGCCACTACGCTCACGGTTTACGACACAAAGGATCAACCGATGACTGCCACGATCGTGCTGGGCGCACAGTGGGGCGACGAAGGCAAAGGCCGGGTCGTCGATCATTTCTCAAAACAAGCCGACATGGCCGTACGTTTCCAAGGTGGTAACAATGCCGGCCACACGATCGTTATCGGCGAAGAGAAGTTCGCACTCTCGATGACTCCCAGCGGCGTTCTCTATCCGCATGTGGTTCCCGTTATTGCTTCGGGGACCGTCATCGACCCGAAGGCGCTGCTCGCCGAATTGGCCATGCTCGAAGGGCGAGGCGTGTCCACATCCAAGCTGCGGATCTCGTCCAACGCCCACCTCATCATGCCTTATCACCGCAAGATGGACGCCATTCAGGAGCGCTACCTGGGCCGCAACCAGATCGGCACCACCAAGAAGGGGATCGGCCCCGCCTACACGGACAAGTTCGCCCGGTCGGGGATCCGGGTCCAGGACCTGTTCGACCCGAAGATCTTCCGCGACAAGCTCACACTGGCCCTGGTCGAGAAGAACAAGATTCTGACCCGCGTCTACAACCAGCTCCCGATGGACACCGACGAGATCGCCGACGAGTACCTCGGTTACGCCCAACAGCTGATGCCCTTCGTCACCGACACCTCATTACTGGTCTGGAATGCCATTCATGAAGGCAAGAGCGTCGTGTTCGAAGGCGGCCAGGGCACCCTGCTCGACATCGACCACGGCACGTACCCGTTCGTAACGTCATCGAACCCGACGGCCGGAGGCGTGCTGACCGGCACCGGGATCGGACCAAAAGACATCGACGAGGTAATCGGGGTTTCCAAGGCCTACCTCACCCGGGTTGGAACCGGACCATTCCCAACCGAACTAGCCGATGAAACGGGCGATCGGATGATCGACCTCGGGCATGAGTACGGAGTTGTCACCGGTCGCCGCCGACGGGCAGGGTGGCTCGACGCCGTCGCGCTCCGCTATGCGGTACGCATCAACTCGCTCACATCCATCTTTCTCACCAAACTCGACATCCTGTCGGCCTTCGACGAAATCAAGGTTTGCGTTGGCTATACCTCCGTTGGCGAGCAGTATCGGGAGTTCCCCCGCCAGCAGCGTGTCCTGTATAACTGCCAGCCAATCTACGAAACCCTGCCTGGATGGGGTGCGGACATCACCGGTACCAGGGCGTTCGTAGACCTCCCCAAAGAGGCGCAGCAATACGTCGAGTTCATCGAGGATCAGCTGAAGACGCCGTGTGACTGGATCTCGGTCGGCCCCGAACGCGAGCAACTGCTCACCAGGCGATGAGCCGGCGGGTCCTCCTGGTCGGAGGCGGCGGCCGCGAACACGCCATTGCCTGGAAACTCAGTCAGTCTGAGCAGGTTTCCGAGATCATGAGCCTTCCGGGAAACCCCGGTATGGCCGACATCGGTCCAATCATCGAGGGAATCGATCCGACCGACGTCGGCGCCGTCGCCGCCTTCGCAAAAGCACAAGGTATTGACCTGGCAATCATCGGCCCGGAAGCACCACTGGCGGCCGGGCTGGTTGACGCACTGACCGCACGAGGTATCCGGGTCTTCGGGCCATCCCGTTCGGCGGCCAGGCTCGAATCATCCAAGACATTCGCCAAGCAGATCATGGATCGCGCCGGTGTGCCCACCGCCGCTTGGGGTTCGTTCGTCGATCAGGACGTCGCGAAACAATTCGTGCGCTCCCAGACCGCTCCCTATGTCATCAAGGCCGATGGCCTGGCTGCTGGAAAAGGAGTGCTCGTCACCGAGGAACTGAGCCACGCCGACGTCTGGATCGACGAGTGCTTGGGAGGTCGCTTCGGCGAGGCCCAGGTCGTAATCGAAGCGTTCCTGGATGGCCCGGAACTCAGTATCTTCGCCGTGTGCGACGGAACCGACGCGATCCTGCTCGAACCTGCCAGGGACTACAAACGGCTACGCAACGGCGACCAGGGGCCCAACACCGGAGGGATGGGCGCCTATAGCCCCGTCGACGGATTGCCGGACGGCATCATGGAGTTCACGCTCGACCGGGTCGTCCGCCCCGTCCTGGCAACCATGGCCGCCCTGGGCACCCCCTACGTCGGCTTTCTCTACGTCGGATACGTGCTGACTGCCAAGGGTCCATCGGTCCTCGAATTCAACTGCCGCCTCGGCGATCCGGAAACCCAGGTAGTACTCGCCCGGATGCAGACCGACCTCGTCGATCTCATCGATGCGGCCCTGGACGGCAGAGTCAATGGCGTTTCCCTGGAATGGTCGGAAATGGCGGCGGTCAATGTCGTCCTGGCCGCGGACGGATATCCGGACAACCCCGTCAAAGGGACGCTGCTCAAACGGCTCTCGGTTCCCGACGATGTCACGCTGTTTCACGCCGGCACCGCCACCAACGAGGACGGTGGGGTGATTGCAGCCGGTGGCCGGGTACTCAACGTCGTAGCTCTGGGACGGTCCGTCGACGAGGCCCGGACACTTTGCTACGAGGCGGTCGATACAATCCGCTGGCCCGGCATGCAATATCGATCCGACATAGCGAGGAACAAATGAGCAAAGTCGCAATAGTTATGGGGAGCGGGAAGGACCGTCCCGTCATGGAGAAGGCGGCGACCACGCTCGACACCTTCGGCGTGGAGAACACTATGGCGGTGATGTCAGCTCATAAGACCCCCGACATCGCGTTGGCCTTCGCCGAAAACGCCGCGACCGACGGCTACTCGGTGATCATCGCCGGGGCAGGCAAGGCTGCCCACCTCGCTGGGGTCATGGCCGCCAAGTCCCTGCTTCCGGTCATCGGCGTGCCTCTCTCGGCATCGCTTGATGGGATGGATGCTCTCTTGGCGACGGTCCAAATGCCGACGGGCGTACCCGTAGCGACGGTAGCCATAGACGGGGCAACCAACGCCGCTCTGTTGGCGGTTGCCATCCTGGCGCTGTCTGACCCGCAGCTCACCGAGCAGCTGATGTCCTACCGGGAACGATTAGCTGAAGTCACTCTCGAGGGCTAGGTCTTTGCGGGGCAGCGTCAACGAGAACGTGGACCACCCGCCGGTGTACTCGTAATTCAATTCTCCGCCCATGAGTTGGGCGAGTTGACGCGAAACGGTCAGACCCAAACCGACTGCAACACTGCGGGTGTCTTGGGGACCAGACGTATTAAACGGCTCAAAGATGTCTTCTTGCCGGTCCTCGGCGATACCGGCGCCGTCGTCGCGTACGTGAATCGTCACCCAGTCGTCGGCGACAGTAGAGGTGATCTCCACGGTTGGGCCGCCATACCGACGGGCGTTGGTGAGCAGGTTCCGAATGATTTGCCGAACCCTGACAGGGTCAGCCCAGACATCGACAGGTTCGACATCGATGTGCAACGATCCAAACTCACCCAGCAATGGATCTGACGCCGTGCGCACCTGAGAATCCGCCCGAACCAATACTGGCACCACCGAAACGGTGCCGATATCGGCTCGAGCTCCGACCATGAGATCCTCGACGATGCTCGAAACCTCCTGTGCCTGCTCGGCGATCATCGCCATGATGTCGGCCATTTCCTCTTGCTGGCCGTTCAACGCGCCCGAATGCAGCAAGTCGGTAAAACCGAGCACCGCAGTCAGTGGGGTACGCAGCTCATGGGAAACGCTCGCGACAAACTGATCCTTGGCCCGAATCATCTGTTCCATATGGGCCTTCTCCGCCGCGGCTCGTAGGGCGCTCAGGTCGTGGGCGACAAAACTGTTGTAGGCCTGGCTGCTGGAACCCGCCCGCTCGTGGTGAATGAGCGTGATGGCGTGGTCGGTGGGTTCTCCTTCCACCGGAGTGAGAATTGCCTCGCCGACAAACCGGCCGTCGAGCATCAGATCCGGGAGCGCCTCGTGCCAGATGTCGCTCGCCGGGCCGAGAAGGTCCGTGATGCGCGGGTGATCGGTTTCCTTGAGGCCAAAAAAAGCCATTGCCGCCGGATTGGCACTTTCGACTTTCTCCCAGGTATCGATGATCAGAACCAGGTCATCGGCCGCTTCAATGATCTCATGGAAACGGCTGGCGACTGCTCGGGAGCGGGCCAGTTCACGATCTACGGTTCGCCGCCGCAATGCCGACGTTATCGCCCGGCCCATATTCAAAGAGTTGACGTGATCGAGGATTAGAAAGTCATCGGCGCCCTGGTCGATGGTCAGCACCCCGGCTTCCTCAGAATCAAGGTGGACCAACGTGATGATGGGAATGTCGCTCAGCACTTCCCGAAAGGTCTCGACGCCGGTCTTGCCGACCGACCCGGGAAACGCCGCCTCCATGACAACGGCATCAATGGCGTTGTTGTTGATGACCCCCATGGCCGTGCCCGGGTTGCCGATCACAATCACCTCGCGGGCCATTCCGTCGCCAACCAGTTCCCTGATGAGCTTGGCCGTGATCGGTTCGTGCGCCAGAACCAACAGTGTATCGAGACGCCTCATGTCGACAGCCGATGCGGCCCGTCCACCGTTCGATCGTCGGGATCGCTTATGAGTGGTTCAAAGGGCGGCGCGAAGCTCCCGGGCAAGATTCCCATTGTCCGCCACGTCGATGCCGCTGAGGTCCAACCAGGACGCCATATGCGCGAGTTCGACGGCGAGCGCCGGTGCAACCCGGGAAGACTTCTGTCCGTCTTCCATAAATGCTCCACGTACTAGTAATCGGCTTAACCGACGGTCAGACTTGAGGTCAACTCTTGCAACCAATTCCCCGTCCAAAAGGAACGGCATCACGTAGTAACCGTAGATCCGCTTTGGGGCGGGAACATATATCTCAATCCGGTAGTGGAAGTCGAACAGCCGCTCCGCCCGATCCCGGGCCCAAACCACCGGATCGAACGGGGTCAACAAGGCTGAACCGGTAATCTGGCGGGGGATCTTGGCGGTTGGATCAAGGTAGGCGGGCTTATCCCAACCGGCTACGTGTACCTCGACAACTTCACCATCCGCCACCAGTTCTTCGATGAGCGGTCGGGCATCGGGCATCCGGATCCGGTAATAGTCCGCCAGGTCGGTGGCCGTTCCGATCCCATGATGCCGGACCGCCATATGGAGCATTTCTTTGCGAGCATCTCGGGCATTGATGAGCGGCCCCGCCAGGAGATCGGCCGGCACCACCCGCTCCGTGACGTCATAAAACCTTGTGAAATTGCGACGATGGGAACAGGTGATCTTGCCGGTGAGGAACAGCCACTCAAGGACAACCTTGCCCTGTGAATTGCCCCACCACGGCCCGGTGCGCTCTCCTGGATCGCGCAGATCGGCCACCGTGATAGGACCTTTCTCATACACCTCGTGCAAGATCTGATCGACGTGCTGCGGATTGTCGGCTAGCAACTCCTTGATGACTCGCCACGGACGGGCGCCTTCCATCCGATGCCGGTAAAGCGGATAGGTCTCCATCGGTAGCAGCGAGGCCTCATGACCCCAGTATTCAAAGAGTTCACCGCGTTGATAGGCGATTTCGTCGATCAGGTCCATGCGATAAGGACCCAGGCGCGAGAACAAGGGCATGTAATGGGATCGAACCGCAACATTGACCGAGTCGAGCTGGAGGAGGCCGATCCGGCCAAACACCCGGCGGATGTGCCGCACGTCAACCGCCCCCTTGGGGTCGGGATCACTGAACCCTTGAGCTCCCAGCGCGATACGACGCGCCTGATCGATGCTGATCGTTCGCATGTCGGCCGAAGCTAGTCAGATCAAACGCTCCACGCCGTCATCACTCCGATCATCGCTACGATCCCTGCGGCGATGGCGAATGGGGTGACCAGCCCGGGAGCGGGAACCCGGCCTTCCCGATCGGTGCGACGCCAGACATGGACGACACCGAGGGCGCTAAGACCGGCCGGCAGGATAAAAGCGAGGAAGCCAACGGCGATGACACCTATCGAGCCGTTCTCGTGGGTAGCGCCGACCGAGGCCAGCCAGAGACCGGCCAACAACCCGGGACCGCCGGCTGAGGTCCCCAACGCCAGGGCGTTGGGAACCGTCCATGGTCGAACTTCGACCCACACGAGCGCCGGCGCCACCAGCAGTACTCCGATGACGGCCGGGAAGTAGGTTCCAAAGCCCAGGAACCGGATAGGTAGGAAAAACCCGTCATAGAGCCGCGCCAGCATCAACCCGACCGGAACGAGCATCACGCCAAAGGTGATCATCGCGCTCGCTAGCGTCACGAGCGCTGCGGTCCCCCACGACACCGGGGTTCCCGACCGGAATTGCTGGTAGACCTCGGCATAGTTCGGGAGTCGCCCGTCGCTCTGCAGAGCGGGCTCGTTGCCGAGCGCGTCAATCGGCAATCGCTGCTCGATCGGAACACGACCGGTCAGAGCCGACTCGTCTTCCAGCCGATCCTGAGTCTCGGGGCTCGCCCCATTCAGGGCAGGTTCGTCCGAGACCGAATCGCTCATGTCAGTACGGCCGTCCCGTAACACAGCACCTCGCTCATGGCGGCAGCCTTGCCGCGAGCCTGGCCGATCTGCGACGTCTCGAACCGCACGTTGATCACCGCCGTTGCTCCGAGTCGCTTCGCTTCCTCAATCATCCGCAACCGGGCTTCGGCTTTGCCGCGTTGCATCATCGTCTGATACGACTTCATCTCACCGCCGAAGAGCTGGCGATATTGCGCGAAGAAGTTCTTCAGATAGTCCGATGCGATCACCACCTGACCGGTGACCAGTTCACCCCGACTAGCGGTCATCCCGGCCGGCAAAAGCGGAATGTCAATGACCGGAAACCCGTGGTGTAGCGCCTCGCGCCTGGCCAGGTCCTCGAAGTGGTTCTTCTCGCGGATGCGGCCGGTGATGATAAAGGCAATCGGGAGTCCGATCACCACCAGCACCCAGAAGAGTCCGAATATGATTCCTACGCCGTCTTCCATGATCAGGCGACAGGTTCGACGGTAACGGCCGTGCCATAGGCGTACAGCTCGGCAGCTCCGGCAGCCACCGACGAAGTGGTGAACCGCACGTTGACCACCGCATTGGCGCCGAGTTGCTGCGCCTGGGCCATCATCCTTTCCATGGCCTGGCGGCGGGATTCCGTGAGAAGCTCGGTGTATCCTGTCAGCTCTCCACCAACCAGGTTCTTGAGCCCCGCCCCGATATCGCGGCCGAGGTGCTTGGCTCGGATGGTGTTGCCCTGGACCAAACCTTTCAGAGCCACTATACGATGGCCGGGGACCGATTCCGTGTTGACAACAATCATGACAATCCTTTTTGGTTGGCTACCGCCCAGACGCTTGTCCGACCGGACTGGTTCCCCATAAGAGTACGATCTGGCCCAGCCGAAACCGAGGACACAGGTGTGATCGAGCGATACAGCCTTCCGGATATGTCCCATATCTGGTCAGAAGAACACAAGTACTCGCTGTGGAAAGAGGTCGAAACGCTGGTGGTGGAAGCGTGGGTGGACCTTCGGGTTGCCCCGATGGCTGCCGCCACTGCGGTACGCAACGCACCCGAAGTGACCCCCGCCCAGGTTGAGGAACGCGAAGCCGTAACCAACCACGATGTGGCCGCCTTCGTAGACGTCTTGTCGGCTTCGGCGGGACCTGGCGGCGAATGGGTGCACTACGGTCTGACTTCATCTGACGTCCTCGACACTGCGGGTGGGGTGCGGTTGCGCGAGGCTGCCGACTTGTTGCTAGACAAGGTCAGTGCCCTGCATCGGACCGTCAAAGCCAAAGCGATGGAACACCGCGCAACTCCGATGATCGGCCGCACGCACGGGATCTGGGCAGAGCCGACCACCTTCGGACTGAAACTCGCCAACTGGGCCTTCGAATTGGAACGCGACCATCGTCGTCTGGCCGCCGCTCGACAGTCCGTTGCGGTCGGCAAGATCTCCGGCGCGGTCGGGACGTATGCACACACTCCCCCCAGCGTGGAGGCTTTCGTCTGCCAGCGACTGGCTATCGACATCGAGCCGGCCTCCAGTCAGATAACGATGCGAGATCGACACGCTGAGTTCCTCCAAGCCATCGCCTTGACCGGAGCAACCATCGAGCGGTTCGCAACCGAGATCCGGCACCTTCAACGGTCTGAAGTGAGCGAAGTCGCCGAAGCCTTCAGGGCTGGCCAAAAAGGGTCATCGGCAATGCCCCACAAGCGCAATCCGATCATGTCCGAACGCATGACCGGCATGTCGCGCTTGCTGCGAGGCTATGCACAAGTTGGCCTTGAGAACGTGGCGCTCTGGCACGAACGCGATATCAGTCATTCGTCAGCCGAGCGGGTGGCACTCCCCGATGCGTGCGGAACCCTCAACTACATGCTCGAAAAGTTCAACCGGTTGATTGAGAACCTGCACGTGGATACGGCGCGCATGCAGGCGAACCTCGACAAGACAGGCGGATTGATTTTTTCTCAGGCCGTCATGCTTGAACTGATCGACGGCGGACTCACCCGCGACGAGGCATACCGCATTGTGCAACGCAACGCCATGGCGGTGTGGGAGAACGGTGGACAACTCCACGACCGTCTGGCAGAAGACCCGGAGGTGGCGATGTCGAGTGAACTGTTGTCCGCATGCTTCACGATGAAGAGGTTCTTGCGTAACGCCGACATCGTTTTTGAAAGACTGGCCGACTCTGAGTTGGCCAGCCCAACCCGCTAGCGAGCGGCGGGCGGATACACGCCAGCCACGGCTTCATTGAACGACGAGGTTGGCGCCAGTACGAGGGCGCCCTGCGGAGTCCGGTAGTTCTCGTAGTCCAG
Organism: Acidimicrobiia bacterium; assembly: GCA_029881355.1. GTDB lineage: Bacteria > Actinomycetota > Acidimicrobiia > Spongiisociales > JAENVV01 > JAENVV01. The sequence goes on from JAOUMT010000072.1 coordinate 11,334, forward strand.
AGAGATTCGGTTGACCTGCGACTTCCCGAGCCCCCGATATTGCCAGGCCAGGGCTAGAGCATTGGAAAAAGAAAGACCCGAGTCGAGCCGTACGGCATTCGACAGCGATGTGGCGACGCCCTGGAAGGAAGCCAGCGACGAGAACGACGTCAGCTTCTGGGCCACAAGGAACATGACGTCTTGCTCCTTGCGTTGCCGGGTGAAGTCGGATGCGCCGATCGTTACCCATTCGTCATTGATGAGTTGCTCGGTGCTCCGGGAACGCACCCATGCCAGCGTGGTTGCTCCGTTGGCCCGAATACACCCGGCGTCAACTTCGAGTTTCGACTTGGCGTCGCGTGTGGGATGATCAAAACAGAGGTCTACGCCGCCGAGGACATCAATCACCTTGGCAAATCCCTCGAAGTTCACGACCGCGAAATGATCGATCGTGATCCCCGTGAACTCGGCGACCGTCATCGACAAAAGGGTGGGACCGTTGGCCACACCCTTGCATCCACCCAGGTTGGCGTTGATCCGTGAGTACTGCCCGGTGCAAGCGTTGGGTAAATACAAATCGCGAGGCAGCGACATCATTATCGGAGCAGCGCCGTCGGTCGGTTGCAACATCAAGATGATCACATCGGCGAGATACCCGGAGGCGTCTGCCCCGATGATCAAGTAGGCATTGAACATCTCGTCCGGGAGCGGAGGATTCTTGGCAAATGGGTTGTTGTACTTCGAGGCTTCGACGAGTCGGGCCTGGGCAGCGGCCGCCTCCAGAATGTCATCCTGTAGCTGCTCGTCGAGCCGGGCCAACTCCTCGGCCAGCATCGCCTGCTCTAGGGCAGCGATATCGATACCGGCGGCTTCAACTTCCTCGTCGGTGAGCTGCTCTCTGACCAGTACCGACTTGGCGGGGTCATATTCGACCTGGTCGGCTTCAAACTTGCTCGCCACGTCATAAACCCAGAGCGAGGCGACCAATCCAATCAGCACCACCGATCCGATCAGATAGCGGGTCCAGTGGACCGCCGAGGCGTTTTCAAAGAATGAACGTCGAGGTGCCCGGTGTGTCATCGTCGAGCGATGGTAGCGGCCAATGGGACGGTCCCTAAAGTCACTTGTCCGGCTACTTTGGAGCTCCACATGGAGTCCGCCTTTCTTGTCGCCGTCCGGTTGCTGCCGTTCGGATTGGTTGCCTCGGCAATCGGATTGGCCGTGCAGATATCCTCTGCTCCCCTGGCGGCGGTAACCGTACACCTGGCCTTGATCGTCACATTCGGTCTGTGGGCGGTCGCCAGAATGGCCCGGTACACCGACGAACCATGGCTCCTGGAGACCGACCTCCCACCCCGGTGGCGGGCATTCTGGTCGGCAGGCATGGTCGTGTCGTTCTCGACAGGATTGGTCGCGCTCATCACCTTGGCGTCATCCGCCGCCCTTCGGTACGACCCGTCGTTGCAGTTCCTGCAGTTGCTCTCGGCCCTTGACATCGCCTGGGCGGGCAGCGCTCTGTTCCTCGGCGTTCGCTGGTTGAAAGGAACCCGACTCGCCTGGGCGATGGCGATCGGCTTGGGCGTGTTCTGCACCTGGTCCATCTGGAACTACCTGCGGATTGTCGGATTCGGGCCCGACGGAGCCTGGATCGTGGATCGTACCGCCCTGATGCGGTACATACTTCCCTTCGATATGGCGGCGGCATTCATCGCCGTACTCGCGCTGTGGTCAGGCGCTCGATCCTTCTCGGCAAGTTACCCGATCGAGCAGCGCAGACCCCAGTCGTAGGGCTGGTAGACAATCCGCGGATCCGACGCGGTGATCCAGGCAAGCAGATCATCTGGCAGGAACGGTTGAATGGCCCTGACGAGGTTCCGTTTGGAGCCTGGCACCCACGTGGGCATTGACTCCGGCCGGGTGAAATCGCCTCCGAACCACTTGAAGACACGCGACACAGCCAAGTCGTCGCCAACCCGCAGCGCTCCACCCCCGCTCATGAACATACGCATTTGATCATCGAGCTCCTGATCCAATCCAGCGCCCGTATAGGGAGTCGGCCGCAGCGTCGGACACGACACCGATCCACA